>DASRUM010000195.1:0-35633 GCA_035655415.1 Pseudomonas sp. | reverse complement strand
CAGCACCGTGGGCCTGGAGGAAATGACCGCTCAGGTGACGCAGATCATCGCCGAGCGCGGCGATACCCAGGTGTATATCCGCGCCGACCAGGCTGCCGACTACGCCACCGTGGTCGCCGGTATCGCCGCCTTGCAGAAGGGCGGGGTGAGTAACCTCGGCCTGATCACCGAGGCCCCGCAGTGAGCAGCGCGCTGATGGACAGTCCCACTCCAATTACCTGGCCCAGATTGCCAATCTCGCGTCTGCGCAATGCCCAGGCGGCGCTACTGACCCTGGCCCTGCATGCGTTGGTGCTGGCGTTGTTGCTGGCCAACTGGCCGGTGGAAAAGCCCGCTGCGCCGAGCATCAGTACCATCAGCATGCAATTGGTCAGCCTGCCGCCACCGGCGCCAGTGGTGGAAGCCGCGCCTCCTGTGCCGGTCGACGCCCCGCCGCCGGAAGTGCGTGCGCCGGTGGAGCCGCAGGTCGATCCGCGTATCGCCCAGCAAAAACTGGAGCAGGCGGCACTGGCGCACAAGCGCGTGGAGCAGAAGAGGCTTGAGCAGGAACGCCAGTGGTTAGCGCATCAGCGTCAGGAGCAGGCGCGCCTTGAGCAGCAAGAACGCGAGCAAGCGCAACAACGCCAAGCCGCCGAACAGCTGGCAGCGCAGCAACGTCAGCAGGATGCCGATGCAGCTGCCGAGCAGGCGCGCCAGGCCGAAGCCGCTGCGGCGGCCAGCCGTCAGTACCTGCCGATTGCCAAGCAGGCACCGGCTTACCCACAGCGGGCGCTGGACAAGGGCATCGAGGGCGAGTGCACCGTCAGCTACACGGTCAACGCCCAGGGCCGGGTCGAACAGCCTGAGGTGGTTGGCGCCTGCCACCCCATGTTTATCCGTCCCTCATTAGCCGCAGCGCAGAGCTTTCGCTACCAGCCGCGGGTGATCGATGGCCGCGCCGTCGCCGTGCCCAATGTGAAAAACACCTTTACCTACCGTATCGAATAAACCCATGCCCGCCGTCCAGGCTGCTCTGTATCGAGCGGTGTGGGCCGGTGCGCGCCAACTTTTTGCGAGAGCCGTGATGAACCAGGATCACCAACAGTTTCACGCCAGCCTTGAAGCCCACGATGATGTGGCGATTAATCCCAGCGCCAACCCGGCGCTAAGTGATTTGCTAAATCCTGCGCGGCGCAATGTGCTCAAGGGCGGCCTCACCCTGGCCGCGCTCGGCTTCTTCGCCGGTGGCATCAGTGCCTGCCGCAGTGCCGGGGCCAGCCCGCTGCTGGGCTTCAAGGGCGTGCCGGTGCAGATCGACCCGCAATTCGACCGCGTGCTGGTCGCTGAAGGCTACCGTGCCACGCCGTTTTTCTCCTGGGGCGACCCGGTCGAGGCCGGCTCGCCGCAGTGGAATCCGGATGCCAGCGACGATTGGCAGGCGCAGTTGAAACAAGCCGGCGACAACCACGACGGCATGGATTTTTTCGCCTTTGAAGGCGAAACAGACCGTGGCCTGCTGGTGATGAACCATGAGTACGTCAACCCGCCGCTGCACCCCGGCAACCTGATCGACCAGAGCAAGCCACGGCCGCTTAGCGAGGTGCGCAAGGAACAGGCCGCCCATGGTGTGTCGGTCATCGAAGTGAAAAAGGCCCCAGACGGCCAGTGGCAACGGGTTATGGATTCGCCCTACAACCGCCGCATCAGCGCCCTGACCGCCATGCGCATCGCCGGCCCGCTGGCCGGGCATGAGCTGATGCAAACCGTTGCCGACCCGACGGGCCTTGAAGTGCTCGGCACGATCAACAACTGCGCCACCGGTATCACGCCCTGGGGCACCTTCCTCACATGCGAGGAAAACTGGCACAACTACTTTATCAACCGTGATCAGACCGACTACGCCAGCCGGGTGTCGCACAAGCGCTATGGTCTGGCCAAAGAAGGCACCAGTAAAAACTACGCCTGGGAGACCGCAGACCCGCGTTTCAACGCCACCCCTGATCCGCAGCAAGCCCACGGTGGCTATGTCAACGAGCCGCATCGCTTTGGCTGGGTGGTGGAAATCGACCCCTTCGACCCACAGGCGCAGCCGGTCAAACGCACCGCCTTTGGTCGTTTTGGCCGCGAATGTGCGGCCCTGAGCCTGGGTGATGACGGCCGCATGGCGTTCTACTCCGGCGACGATGCCAAGGGCGAGTACGTCTACAAGTTCGTCCCCAGCGGGCGCTTCGATGCGGCCAACCCCAAGGCCAACCGCGACCTGCTCGATGAAGGCACTCTCTATGTCGCGCGTTTCAATGCCGATGGCAGCGGTCAATGGCTAGCCCTGGTGTATGGGCAAAACGGGTTGACCAGCGCCAGTGGGTTTACCAGCCAGGCCGAAGTGCTGCTTAACGCCCGCGCCGCCGCTGACTTGGTTGGCGCAACGCCGATGGATCGCCCCGAGTGGGCGGCGGTGCATTCTGCCAGTCGTGAGGTGTATGTGGCCCTGACCAATAACGATGGTCGCGGCGACAAACAACCCACCGACAAAGCCAACCCGCGCCCGCAGAACCTGCATGGGCAAATCCTGCGTTTCAAGGAGCAGGGCGCCGATCCTAGCGCTGAAACCTTCACCTGGGAGCTGTTCCTGCTCGCTGGCGAGCAGAAAGGCGCCAAGGATGCCAACGGCAATGCGCTACCGGCCAACCTCACCGGCACCATCAATGGCGATATATTTTCCTCACCCGATGGCCTGGCCTTCGACAACCACGGCCGCCTGTGGATTCAGACCGACTACGGCGACGATGAAGCGGCGATGCAGGCCATGGGTTGCAACCAGCTGCTCTGCGCGGACCCGAGCACCCGCGAGGTCAGGCGCTTCCTGGTCGGCCCGCGCGGCTGCGAAATCACCGGCCTGGCCTGGAGCCCGGATGGCAAGGCGATGTGGGTGAATGTGCAGCATCCCGGTATCAGCTACCCGGCCAGCGACGGCCAAACCCGACCGCGTTCGACCACGGTGCTAATTACCAAAAATGATGGCGGGGTGATTGGCAGCTAAGCCAGTTCTGCCAAAATACATGCTAGGTGTGTTACATGCCTGGTTCGTAGGTTTTATTGGGCTACTGAAAACAGATGGGGTTTTAATACCGATAGGAGCAGTCGGCATGCTTTGGTTGAAACGACTTTTCGGGTCAGTGCAGGAACAAAAAAATACCGAGGCTGATAGGCCTGGTCAGGGAAACTTCTCGCCTGCAGAGCCGCAAGGTGGTCAAGCAGAGGTAGCTCAAGAGCATTGGAGTGAAAGGGTGGCACGCATAGAGGCTGCTAGAGGTGGTGTCCCTGGTAACCCGACTGGCTGCGTACCTGCCAGCATTGATAGCACGCAGTTTTCACTATCGGTTAAGGGCGATATTCATTCGCTGCGGATCGCCCGCCTAAACCAGGATGAGGCTGACGCGAGGCGCTATGGAATCAGGCACAAGTTTATGCACCTCTCTGCGCTCTCACCGTCAACTAGGCCGACTCATGCAAGCAGGCATGGGCAATTATTTAGTGCGGAGGAGGTGCGTCAGTGGTGGGCACAAGATGGAAATGCGGAGGGTTGCCGCTGCGCACTCACAATGATTTTATTGGATGAAAAGGGTAATCCGAGAGACGGAAAATTAATCGATAAGGCAGAAAAGATGCTCGCTGCCTGGAATCGGAAAAAAGACTAGGTTTGAGCTTCTTGTTACTGCGTGCTCGGGTCGAGCAACAGAGCCAGTTTCAAACGTTTGGGCAGTTTGGCTACCACCAGCTGATGGGAGCGCGTTAGCAGCTCGCGCAGTTCACCATCACTTAGCGGGTAGGGCGCGGCCATGCTGATCCAGCGCGCACGAGCTAGATAAGGGGCAGGGCGGATGCCGGGGCGGTCGCAGTAACCGAGAAACAGGTCGGCATCGACTTTAAAAGCGAGACCGTCGCGGCTGTCTAGGTGGAACAGGGCGAACATCTTGCTCTCTGCCACCGAGAACACCCGCACGCCGCCCCATTTTATGTCTTCACGGGCACCCGGCAGGCTCAGGCAGAACGCGGCGATTTGCTCGATGGTCATGCAGGGGATGCTCCTGTGTTACTCGCGGTAGAAAACCTGCACCAGATGATAGCCAAACTGGCTTTTCACCGGCCCATGGACTTCACGTACCGGCTTCTTGAAAATCACTTGATCGATAGCGCGCACCATTTGCCCAGGCCGTACTTCACCCAGGTCGCCACCTTTCTTACCGGAGGGGCAGGTCGAGTATTTGCGCGCCAGCACGTCAAAGGCTTCGCCAGCGGCAATGCGTTTTTTCAATGCAGCGGCTTCTGCTTCGGTTTTCACCAGAATATGGCGGGCCATTGCCTTAGCCATGACAGGCTCCTCGGAATTCAATCGGCGTATTGTGCCAGTATTCTTTGCCGCTTAGCGCTTGAACCGGGCACGCTCTGATTTTCCCAGAAGCGATGCGCAATCTTGGCCTAACGTAATACATCCAACTCGCGGGAAATCTCGTTATGGACCTCAATGCCATGCTGAAAATCCTGTCCAGCCAGGACGGGTCTGACCTTTATCTTTCTACCGGTGCGCCGCCCTGCGCCAAGTTCAATGGCGTGCTCAAGGCGCTCAGCGCCGACCCGCTCAAGGCCGGCGAGGTGGCGGCCATTGCAGACTCGGTGATGGATAGCGCGCAGCGCGAGGAGTTCGAGCGTGAGCTGGAGATGAACCTGGCGATTTCCATTCCCAGCGTTGGACGTTTTCGCATCAATATCTTCAAGCAGCGCAACGAGGTGTCGATCGTTGCTCGCAATATCAAGATGGAAATCCCCAAGTTCGAAGACCTCAAACTGCCGGAGGTGCTGCTCAAGACGGTGATGGAGAAGCGCGGCCTGGTGCTGTTTGTCGGCGGCACTGGTTCGGGTAAATCAACCTCTCTGGCTGCGCTAATCGACTACCGCAACCGCAACAGCGGCGGCCACATTATCACCATCGAAGACCCAGTGGAGTACGTGCACAAGCACAAGAAATCCATCATCAATCAGCGGGAAGTGGGGGTGGATACCCGCAGCTTCCATGCCGCGCTAAAGAACACCCTGCGCCAGGCGCCGGACGTAATCCTGATCGGCGAGATCCGCGACCGCGAGACCATGGAGCATGCCCTGGCCTTTGCCGACACCGGCCACTTGGCAATCTCCACGCTGCACGCCAACAACGCCAATCAGGCGCTGGACCGCATCATCAATTTCTTCCCGGAAGACCGCCGCCCGCAACTGCTCAATGACCTGGGCAACAACCTCAAGGCGTTTGTCTCCCAGCGTCTGGTCAAGACCATCGACGGCAAGCGCCGGGCGGCGGTGGAAGTGCTGCTGGGCACGCCGACCATTCGCGATTTGATCAAGCGCAACGAGTTTTCCGAGATCAAGGAGATCATGGAAAAGTCGAAAAACCTCGGTATGCAAACCTTCGATCAGGCGCTGATTGACCTGGTCAACGATGGCTCGATTGATGAAGAAGAAGCGGTGAAAAACGCCGACTCAGCGAATAACGTGCGCCTCAAACTCAAGCTCTACCGCGACAATCCAGGTACCTCAGCGCCTGCCGCTGCGCCCGCGCCAGTGGCCGCCGCACCGACTCCTGCTGCGCCTGCGGCGTCGGCGGGTGAATGGGGGCTGGAGCTGAAACTGGAGGATATCGAAGAGGAGCAGCTGCCTGAGGACCCCGGCCGCAAAGGCATTTGAGCACCGCTGGCGACAGGGATGTCCGCCGTTAGTGCACGGGCCGGTAGGCGTCCTGAATACGCTGGATCATGCCTTCATCACGTAGCGCGTCGACCGCCTTGCGCAGATTCTCCTGCAAGTCTGCATCGCACTTTTTGGAGCAGGCCAGGTACAGATCGGTACTGGCCAGCACGGGACTCATCTGCAATCTGTTGTCGCTTTGCGGCCACAGGTACAACCCTTCCGGCACCCCGGTAAACCAGGCATCGACACGGCCCAGTTCAAGCATGCGTGCGGGGTTATCGCCAAGCTTGAGGCTGACAATCTGCTCATCGGCAAACCCCTCACTCTTGAGTATTTCCATCTGTGCGGTGCCCAAGCCGACGGCGATACGCTTATAACGCTGGCGCGCCTCGGCAAAGTCGGCGACTGGCGCGTCGAGGCTGAAGAAGGCGCGCTCAAGTGGCGAAATGGGGACGATCCAGGTGTACAGCGCTTCCCGCTCCGGAGTGCGCGAAAGCGGGATGATCAGCAGGTTGTGGCCGCGGCTGACCCGCTGCTGGGCGCGAGCCCAGGGGGTTACATGGATATGGCTGAGATACCCCGCACGGGCAATGGCGGCCAATGCCACATCGCCGACCATGCCGTAGCCGCCCTGAAAGCTGACAAAGGTCAGCGGCGGCGCGTCCGGCATATGCAGCTCCAGCGGCTCCTGTGCTGTTGCGCTTAGGCTCAGTGGGGTCAGCAATACAGCGAGACAGATCCAGCGCACAACCACATCAACACTCCAGCAGCGACTGGCTGGGAGTATAGACACTGCATGCTGGGCAGGCTGGTTTTCTGGTACGTCAGTCCCGTAGCTCTGCGAGATCGCGATACAGCTCCAGCGCCTGCGGATTGGCCAGGGCGTCGGTGTTTTTCACCGATTTGCCGTGCACCACGTTGCGCACCGCTAATTCGACGATCTTGCCGCTGATGGTGCGCGGGATATCCGCCACCGCGATGATTTTCGCCGGCACATGGCGCGGTGTGGTGTTGGCGCGGATCACCTGGCGGATCTGCGCTTGTAGCGCGTCGGTCAGTTCGACTCCCTCGCGCAAGCGTACAAATAGCACCACCCGCACATCGTCGTCCCACTCCTGGCCGATGGCGATGGACTCCAGCACGGCTTCGACCTTTTCCACTTGGCGATAGATTTCGGCAGTGCCGATACGCACGCCGCCGGGGTTAAGTACCGCGTCACTGCGGCCGTGAATCACCAGGCCGCCGTGGGTGGTGATTTCTGCGTAATCGCCGTGAGCCCAGATGCCGGGGAAGGTGTCGAAGTAGGCCGCCTGAAACTTGCTGCCGTCGTCATCCTTCCAGAAACCCACCGGCATCGACGGGAAATGCTGCGCGCAGACCAATTCGCCTTTTTCGCCTGTAACCGCTTGGCCGGCGTCGTTCCACACCTGCACGTCCATGCCCAAGCCCTTGCACTGCAGCTCACCGCGCCACACCGGCAACACTGGGTTGCCGAGGGCGAAGCAGGAGACGATATCGGTGCCGCCGGAGATCGACGACAGGCAGAGATCGGCTTTGATCTCGCGGTAAACGTACTCAAAGCTTTCGTGGGACAGCGGCGAGCCGGTCGACAGAATGGCCTTGAGGCGCTGCAGTTTGTGCGTGCTGCCCGGCTTGGCGCCGGCTTTTTCCAGAGCGGCGAGAAATTTGGCGCTGGTGCCGAAGATGCTGATGTTTTCCGCATCAATCAGGTCGATCAGGCGCTCGGCGCCTGGGTGGAAGGGTGAGCCGTCGAACAGCACCAGGGTGGTGCCCAGGGCCAGGCCTGAGACCAGCCAGTTCCACATCATCCAGCCGCAGGTGGTGTAGTAGAACAGCGTGTCGTCGGCCTGCAGATCGGCGTGCAGGCCGAGTTCCTTGACGTGCTGCAACAGGGTGCCGCCAGTGCCGTGCACGATGCATTTGGGCACACCGGTGGTGCCGCTGGAATAGACGATATACAGCGGATGGTCGAAGGCCACCTGGGTGAACTCAGGTTCGCCGCCGGGCTGGTAGAAGTCCTGCCACAGTGCGACCTTGGCTCCCGAGTTGAAATCGGCGGCTTTGGCCTGGGTATTGGAGTAGGGCGCCACAATCAGCTGTTCAAGCGAGGGCAGGCGTTCGAGGATTTCATTGAGCTTGGCGGTCAGGTCGAGATTCTTGCCGGCGTAGCGGTAGCCGGCGGCGGCGATCAGCACCTTGGGTTCGATCTGGCCGAAGCGATCGATCACGCCCTGGGTGCCGAAGTCCGGCGAGCAACTTGACCAGGTCGCTCCCAGGCTCGTGGCAGCCAGCATGCCGACCAGGGTTTGCCAGGTGTTGGGCATAAAAGCAGCCACGCGGTCACCCATGCCGATACCTGCGGCTTGCAGTTGGCGTTGCAGGCCAGCGACATGGGCGGCCAGTTCGGCATAGCTCAGTTGCTCGCGGCTGCCATCTTCGCCGATGGCAACCAGGGCAGGGTGGTGATCGCGGCGGCGCAGCAGGTGTTCGGCAAAGTTCAGCGTCGCGCCGGGAAACCACTGGGCGCTGGGCATGGCGCTGCGTTCCTGCAAAACGGCTTCAGGCTGCGCGCTAAAACGCACTTCGAAGAACTCGACAATCGCCTGCCAGAAGGCCTCGCGTTGCGCCACGCTCCAGGCATGCAGGGCCGGGTAATCGGCCAGCTGCAGGCTGTGGCGCTGGTTGACGAAGCGGCGGAAGGCGTCCATTCGGGTCGCGGCGATACGGTCCTTGGACGGCGTCCACAAGGGCTTTTGCATGTCGTTTCCTCTGTGGCTGCCGGCCTCGCGGCAGCGAATATTGCTTATCGGTTGCAGCGTGCTGCAGGGTCTGTGGCACGCTAGCCTAAGGGCCGCGGGGCGCCTTGACTCCAGGCGACACTTACTCCTAATTCAGCGACTTGCGCGCGCGCGTGGCGCTGGCATTCCATTGCCCTTGTAGCCCCGCGCCTGCGCGCACGACAGGCTTTACAGGTGTCAGGGTTTCTTGACACCTGTGGTGGGAGGGTCAGGTCAGAAAGTAGAAACAACCTGCAATCACCAACCCGGAATACACCAGTATCAGCAGGCAGTAACCCATGATGTCGCGCGCGCCGAGACCGGCGATGCCGAGCAACGGCAGGGCCCAGAACGGCTGGATCATATTGGTCCAGGCATCGCCCCAGGCAATCGCCATGGCGGTCACCGCTGGTGCCACGCCCAGTGCCTGGCCGGCTGGCAGCATGATCGGTCCCTGCACTGCCCACTGGCCTCCGCCGGAGGGTACAAAGACGTTGACCAGACCCGCACTGAGAAAGGCCAGCACCGGAAAGGTGTCCGCTGAAGACCAGGCAACGAAGGTGTCGGTGATCTGTTTGCCGAGCGAAGCGCCGTCGGCATTGGCGCCCACCATCATGCCCATGATCCCGGCATAGAAGGGAAACTGGATAACGATACCGCTGATGCCGCCAATGCTGTCCTGCACAGCGCGGGTGTAGCGTTCCGGTGAGCCATGCAGTAACAGGCCGATAAACAGAAACAGACCGATGACGATGTTCAGGGTGAGGACGAAGCCGCTGTTGGCGAAGTAGTAGATGAAATAAACCAGGGCCAGGCCGACAGTAATCAGGCCCAATATGCGGCTGTCATCCAGGCGTTGTGCGGCCGTCTCGCGCGGCAAGGCTTTGCTCTCGGTTTCAACCAGCAATTCCGGGTCGGCGGTTTTTGGCTGTTTGGGGTGCATCGCCCAGTTGAGCAATGGCAGGCCGATCACCAGCAGGGCAATGATGGTCAGGTTCAGGGGGGTAAACAGGGTCTGCCCGACGCCGATAGCCGAGGTCAGCACGCCGCCACTCATGCGTTCAAGATCGGCGCCGCCAGTGGCCAGTGATAGAGGGATGGAACCGGAAAGCCCGCCATGCCAGATCAAAAAGCCCGAATAAGCCGAGGCAACCAGCAGGGGATAGTCGACACCCTTGACCTGGCGGGCCAGAGCGCGGGCGAACACGGCACCGATAACCAGGCCGAAGCCCCAGTTGATCCAGGAGCCAGCCAGGGCCACCAGCGTCACCGTGACAATCGCCTGGCCAGGCGTGCTGGGAATGCGTGCCAGGCGGTCGAGCAGGCGGTTGAGTACCGATGCGCGGGCCAGGGCATGGCCCGTAACCAGGATCAGCGCCATTTGCATGGCGAAGGTGAGCAGGTTCCAGAAACCGTTGCCCCAGTGCTGGGCCATCTGCGGCAGGCTTTGCCCGGTGCTGAGCATGCTTGCGGCTAGCACGACAAAGCTGAGCAGCAGGGCGAATACGAAGGGCGAGGGGAGGTAGCGCTGCACCAGATTGACGCTGAGCGCGGTGATTCTGCTTAGCATGTCGACATCCTCTGTTGTTGTTCTTGTGAAGTCCCTGAGCCTGGTCGATCAGGTGGTCGGGGCTGATTGGCTTGGCCATCCACCTTAGGAACGCTGCGCGCCAGCGATGTTCCTCGAGTCACCTGCCTAACCCTTGTCGCCTGGCGGCTAGCGCTGAGCCAGTTTTGCCCGCGCCACCCGCGAGCCATTGGGCTTATCCAGCACCGTGCAAATGCGCTGGCCGGCGGCGATCAGCTTGTCCATATCAATACCGGTTTCGATGCCCAGGCCCTCAAGCAGGTACAGCACATCTTCGGTCGCAACATTGCCAGTGGCGCCTTTGGCGTAAGGGCAGCCGCCCAGACCCGCGACCGAGCTGTCGAATACGTTGATGCCTTCGAGCAGACTGGCGTAGATATTGGCCAAAGCCTGGCCGTAGGTGTCATGGAAGTGCCCGGCCAATTTGCCTCTGGGAATATCGCGGCCCACCACTTCGATTAATCGGCGCGTGTCGCCAGCGGTGCCAGCACCTATGGTGTCGCCAAGGGAAACCTCATAGCAGCCCATGGCGTACAGCTCACGGGCCACGCTGGCCACCTGCTCGGGCGGCACGCTGCCGTCATACGGGCAGCCCAGCACGCAGGAGACATAACCGCGCACGCGGATGTCATGCTGGCAGGCGGCGTCCATCACCGGGACAAAGCGCTCAAGGCTTTCGCTGATCGAGCAGTTGATATTCTTCTGCGAGAAGGCTTCTGATGCGGCGGAAAATACCGCTACTTCGCGCACGCCCGCTTCCAGCGCGCCTTCAAAGCCTTTCAAATTGGGTGCCAGCGCCGCGTAGGTAATGCCTTGCAGTTGCTGGATTTGCGCAAAAACCTCTCTGCTTCCGGCCATCTGCGGCACCCACTTGGGCGAGACAAAGCTGCCCACCTCGATATAGCCCAAGCCTGCGGCAGACAGGTCATCGACCAGGCGCACCTTGTCGGCCACGCTGATCGGCTGTTTCTCATTCTGCAAACCGTCGCGCGGGCCGACTTCGACCAGGCGGACCTGTTTGGGAAAATTCATTTGGCGTCTCCTTTGGGGCCAATGGTGCGCACGGCGCACCCTACGATTTGTGGCGCTGCGTGCAACGTAGGGTGCGCTGTGCGCACCGATTACCATGCTTATGCTTCTTCCAGCTCCACCAGCACGGTGCCCTCGCTGACCATCTCGCCTTCGTTGCAATACAGCTCCTTGACGGTGCCGGCATGGGGCGCACGGATGCTGTGTTCCATCTTCATCGCTTCCAGCACCACCAGCGCAGTGCCGGCTTCGACCGCCTGACCGGCCTCGACCAGCACGCGCACGATACTGCCGTTCATGGGGGCGGTGAGGCCGCCGTGATGCTGATGGCTGGCTTCGACTTCGGCAATCGGGTCGAAGCGGGTGACCGCGTGCAGCTCACCGGCATAGTGCAGATACAGAGTGTCACCCTGGCGAATGGCACGCAGGCGACGCTCTACCTCTGTAGGAGCGAGCTTGCTCGCGATCGCGGCATCGCGAGCAAGCTCGCTCCTACAGATCAACCATTCGTCGTTCAGGCGTGCGCTATTGTCGGGGCGTACTTTGCGCTCGCTGCCATTGCAGCTTAGGTGCAGATCGGTTTCCGCCGGTAAACCCAGGCGCAGACCGCTATGGTTGCTCCAAGGGGAATGCGGATCGTCGTGGCGCTGCAGCGGCGCTTCGCTTTGCACAAAGGCCTCGGCAGCCAATTGCCAGAAATCGGCCGGCAACTCGTTCACGGGAGGCAGCAACTGTGCTTCATGACGCGGAATAAAGCCGGTATCCAGCTCCGCATTGGCAAAGGCCGGGTGGGCTAGCACGCGGGTGAGAAAGGCCAGATTGGTTCTAACTCCACCGACGCAGGTCTCCTTAAGCATGGCCAGCAGGCGCAGGCGCGCCTCTTCGCGGTTTTCGCCCCAGGCGATCAGCTTGCCGAGCATCGGGTCATAGAAAGGCGAGACTTCATCGCCTTCGCTGACCCCGCTATCTACCCGACGGCCTGGGCCGGCGGCGGCTTCGCGATACAGCGCCAGGGTGCCGGTGGCAGGCAGGAAGTCGTTGTCCGGATCTTCCGCATACAGCCGCACCTCGATGGCGTGGCCAATCAGCGGCACCTGCTCCTGGGTGATCGGCAGCGCCTCGCCACGGGCGACGCGGATCTGCCAAGCGACCAGATCGAGGCCGGTGATCAGCTCGGTCACCGGATGTTCAACTTGCAGGCGGGTGTTCATCTCCATAAAGAAGAAGTCGCCGCGCTCATCCAGCAGAAATTCCACTGTGCCGGCGCCGACATAGCCGATGGCCTGAGCGGCCTTGACCGCGGCCTCGCCCATGGCGCGACGCAGTTCGGCTGACAGACCCGGAGCCGGTGCTTCTTCGACGACCTTCTGGTGGCGACGCTGGATCGAGCAGTCGCGCTCATTCAGGTACAGGCAGTTGCCATGCGAGTCGGCAAAGACCTGGATTTCCACATGACGCGGTTTAAGTACGTATTTTTCCACCAGCATGCGTGAGTCGCCGAACGAGGACTGCGCCTCGCGCTGGGCGCTGGCCAGGGCCTCGGCCAGTTCGCTTTCGCGCTCGACCACCTTCATGCCCTTGCCACCGCCGCCAGCGGCGGCCTTGAGCAGCACCGGGTAGCCGATTGCGTTCGAGGCTACGCGGAAGGTTTCCACATCCTGCGCCTCACCGTGATAACCCGGCACCAGCGGCACGCCGGCAGCGTCCATTAGCGCCTTGGCGGCGGATTTGCTGCCCATGGCGTCGATAGCCGAGGCGGGCGGGCCGAGAAAGATCAAACCTGCGGTTTCGATGGCACGGGCAAAACCGGCGTTTTCCGACAGAAAACCATAACCAGGGTGGATGGCCTGGGCACCGCTGGCCTTGGCTGCGGCGATCAGCGCGTCGATGCGCAGGTAGCTGTCCGCCGGCTTGGCACCACCCAGATTCACCGCCAGATCGGCTTCGCGTACATGACGGGCGTTATGGTCGATGGCGCTGTGCACTGCCACGGTCTTGATGCCCATGGCCTTGGCCGTGCGCATCACCCGGCAGGCGATCTCGCCACGGTTGGCCACCAGCAGGGTGTCGATAGGCTTATGGCTCATGCTTGCGGCTCCTGCCATGCGGGTTTGCGTTTGTCCAGGAATGCCCGCAGACCTTCCTGACCTTCGGGGCTTACGCGGATACGGGCAATCGCGTTCTCGGTATAACGGCGCAGCGCCGGGGTCAGCACGCCGCTGCCGACTTCGCGCAGCAGATCCTTGCTGGCCTGCATGGCCTGCGGGCTATTGAGCAGCAGATTGCTGGTCCAGTCGGCCACGGCCTGCTCTAGAGCGTCGGCGGCATAGCATTCGGCAAACAGCCCCAACTCCTGCGCCCGCTCACCGCTAAAGCGCTCGGCCGTCAGGGCATAACGCCGCGCAGCGCGTTCGCCTATGGCCTGCACGACAAAGGGGATGATCACCGCCGGCGCCAGGCCGATGCGCACTTCGGACAGGCACAGCTGGGCGTCAACGGCACCGATGGCCATATCGCAGCAGCTGATCAGCCCCAGGGCACCGCCAAAGGCCGCGCCTTGCACCACGGCCAGGGTGGGGATCTTCAGCTGATACAGGTTGTGCATCAGCTCGGCCAGCTCGCGCGAGTCGGCCAGGTTGGCGTTGTAGTCCAGGGTCGCGGCGTGCTGCATCCAGGCCAGGTCCGCGCCGGCGCTGAAATGCTTGCCACGGCCGCGCAGCAGCAGGAAACGCAGGGTTTTGTCGGCCATCACCGCGTCGAGGGCGAGAATCAGCTCGCGGATCATTTCGGCGTTAAAGGCGTTGTTTTTGTCTGCGCGATTGAGCCAGAGAGTGGCAAAGCCGCGTGGGTCTTTTTCCAGTTGTACGGTGCTGAAGTCGGTCATGGTCATCTTCGTAGGGTGCGCTGCGCGCACCATGGCGTTGAAGAGCGGTGCGCACGGCGCACCCTACGGTACTCGCGGATTACATTCTGAACACGCCAAAGGTGGTTGGCTCGATCGGCGCGTTAAGGCTGGCGGACAGTGCCAGGCCCAATACGTCGCGGGTTTGCGCCGGGTCGATAACCCCGTCGTCCCACAGGCGGGCGCTGGAGTAGTAAGGGTGGCCCTGGCGCTCGTACTGTTCGAGGATCGGTTGCTTGAGCTTGGCTTCATCCTCGGCGGAGAAGCTCTGCCCGGCGCGGGCGGCCTGTTCGTGTTTGACCTGCACCAGTACGCCGGCGGCCTGTTCGGCGCCCATCACGCCAATGCGCGCATTCGGCCACATCCACAAAAAGCGTGGATCGTAGGCGCGGCCGCACATGCCGTAGTTACCGGCGCCGAAGCTGCCGCCGATGATCACGGTGAATTTCGGCACCTTGGCGCAGGCCACGGCGTTGACCAGCTTGGCCCCGTGTTTGGCGATGCCGCCGGCTTCGTACTTCTGCCCGACCATAAAGCCGGTGATGTTCTGCAGGAACAGCAGCGGAATGCCGCGCTGGCAGGCCAGTTCGATAAAGTGCGCGCCTTTCTGTGCGGATTCCGCAAACAGGATGCCGTTATTGGCGAGGATCGCCACCGGATAGCCGTGAATATGCGCAAAGCCGCACACCAGGGTTGCGCCAAACAGCGCCTTGAATTCATCAAACACGCTGCCATCGACGGTGCGGGCGATCACTTCACGCACATCGAACGGCTGTTTGGCATCCGCCGGAATCACCCCGTACAGCTCTTCGCCGCTGTATAGCGGATTGATCGGCGCACGGTTATTCAGCACGCCGAGCTTGCGCCAGTTGAGATTGCTGATGCTGCGCCGGGCCAAAGCCAGGGCGTGTTCATCGTTGTCGGCGTAATGGTCGGCCACACCACTGGTTTTGCAGTGCACATCGGCACCGCCAAGGTCTTCGGCGCTGACCACCTCACCGGTGGCGGCTTTTACCAGTGGCGGGCCGGCGAGGAAGATGGTGGCCTGGTTGCGCACCATGATCGCTTCATCCGCCATGGCCGGCACGTAGGCGCCACCGGCGGTGCAGGAGCCCATGACCACGGCGATCTGCGGAATACCCATGGCCGACATATTGGCCTGGTTGAAGAAGATCCGCCCGAAGTGCTCGCGGTCCGGGAACACCTCATCCTGGCGCGGCAGATTGGCACCGCCGGAATCCACCAGGTAGATGCACGGCAGGCGGTTCTGTTGGGCGATGGTCTGCGCGCGCAGGTGCTTTTTCACGGTCAGCGGGTAGTAGCTGCCGCCTTTTACCGTGGCGTCGTTGGCCACGATCATGCATTCCACACCCTCGACCCGGCCGATACCGGCCACCACACCAGCCGCCGGCACCTCTTCGCCGTATACCTCATGGGCGGCCAGTTGGCCGATTTCGAGGAACGGCGAGCCGATATCCAGCAGGCGGTTGATCCGTTCGCGCGGCAGCAACTTGCCGCGCGAGGTGTGGCGTTCCTGGGCCTTGGCCCCGCCGCCTTCATGAACGCGGGCGAGCAGGGCGCGCAGGTCGTTGAGCTGAGTAAGCATTGCCGCACTATTGGTGGCGAACTCCGGCGAACGGGTATTGATGTGGGTATGCAGGATGGCCATTCGGCTCACTCCATTCGTAGCCCGGATGCAATCCGGGGACTCTGTGTTCTGATCGCTCCCACGCTCTGCGTGGGAGTGCCGCCAGGGACGCTCTGCGTCCCCAAAGCGGACGCGGAACGTCCGGTTTCAGGTTCCCACGCTGGAGCGTGGGAACCATCAGGATCTGGCGCGCTCCGTCAGGCTATTTGGTTTCGTTGAACAGTTCGCGGCCGATCAGCATGCGGCGGATTTCGCTGGTGCCGGCGCCGATTTCGTAAAGCTTGGCGTCGCGCAGCAGGCGGCCGGCGGGGTATTCGTTGGTGTAGCCGTTACCGCCGAGCAGCTGGATGGTGTCCAGGGCCATTTTGGTGGCCATTTCTGCGGTGTAGAGGATTACTGCGGCGGCGTCCTTGCGCGATTCCTCGCCGCGGTCGCAGGCCTTAGCCACGTTGTACAGGTAGGACTTGGAGGCATTCATGCCGGCATACATGTCGGCCAGCTTGCCCTGTACCAGCTGGAACTCGCCGATCGACTGCTTAAACTGCTGGCGTTCGTGCACGTAGGGCAGCACCACGTCCATGCAGGCAGTCATGATCCCGGTCGGGCCGCCGGAGAGCACGGTGCGCTCGTAATCCAGCCCGCTCATCAGTACGCGCACACCACCGCCTTCCGCGCCGAGGATGTTCTCTTCCGGTACTTCGCAATCCTCGAACACCAGCTCGCAGGTGTTGGAGCCGCGCATGCCCAGCTTGTCCAGCTTCTGGTGACGGGAGAAGCCCTTGTAGTCGCGCTCGACGATAAACGCGGTCATGCCGCGTGAGCCGGCGCTGATGTCGGTCTTGGCGTAGATCACATAGGTGTGGGCATCGGGGCCGTTGGTGATCCACATCTTGTTGCCGTTGAGTACATAGCGGTCGCCGCGCTTCTCGGCGCGCAGCTTCATCGACACCACGTCGGAGCCGGCGTTCGGCTCGCTCATGGCCAGAGCGCCGACGTGTTCGCCGGTGCACAGCTTGGGCAGGTATTTGGCCTTCTGCTCGTGGGTGCCGTTCTTGCGGATCTGATTGAGGCACAGGTTGGAGTGTGCGCCGTAGGACAGGCCGACCGAGGCCGAGGCACGGCTGATCTCTTCCATGGCCACCACATGGGCCAGGTAACCCATGTTGGTGCCGCCGTATTCCTCTTCCACGGTCATGCCGAGCAGGCCCATGTCGCCGAACTTGCGCCACATGTCCATGGGGAACTCGTTGTCGCGGTCGATCTGTGCGGCACGTGGTGCCAGTTCGGCTTGTGAGAACTGATACACCGAGTCGCGCAGCATATCGATCGTCTCGCCGAGACCGAAGTTGAGGGACGGATAGCTCATGGTTCCACCTGTAATTGTTCGAATTAAGTTCAGGAGATAACGGTTTGTTTTTTATCAGTTTCAGCCAAGGCTGCCAGGCAACGCTCTTCGGCGGTATCCAGTTCCAACTGCATCTGTTCGATGTCTAAAAGTTGCTGCTGCAACTGGGCGCGGCGCTCGGCGATCTTCGCCATAAAGGTGTGCAGCTGCTTGTGATTGCCATGCACCGGGTCGTACAGCTCGATCAGTTCCTTGCACTCGGCCAGGGAGAAGCCGATGCGCTTTCCGCGCAGGATCAGCTTGAGGGTGACCTTGTCCTTGGCGGTGTAGATGCGCTCCTGGCCTCGGCGTTCGGGGCTGAGCATCTGCTGTTCTTCATAGAAACGAATGGCGCGGGTGGTGATATCCAGCTCGCGGGCCAGCTCGGAAATGGAGTAGGTGGTGGCGGACATACGCAGTGCTCTTATTTACCTTTACGTTAACGTAAGGCTGCGGCGATGTTTAGTCAACAGCCATGAGCGGGCGCCTAGTTGATGTGTTTTCTAGGTTCGCCCAGTAGCCGTTAAAACAATGGCTTAGGACGGATAGTTAAAAAAGCAATAATGAATGGCTACTGCCTTGAAGACGCGAGCGGACGGATGCGCGCCTCGCTGGCTAAGCGGTGAGATAGATCGGGGGATTTAACGTGGCGGCAAAAAGCGCTGCATCTTGGTGTTCAGCAGTGCTATCAGAGCGGGGTCCATAAACCCGTAGTCGTCCGGGATATCCAGACAAACCACGCGTTTGTTGGTCAGGTGAGCTTTGAATTTGCTGGCCAGTTTGCTGCGATGCACTCGCTGCATCACCAGAACCAGATCGGCCCAGGCCAGCAGCTCGGGGCAGACCGGCGTGTCGGCGTCATGATTGACGCCGGCCGAGGCGGTTTCCACACCGGGCCAATCAGCGAATAGCTGTTCGGCGGTAGGGCTGCGTAGGCGATTTTTGGCGCAGATAAATAGCAGTTTAAGTGGCAAACAATCGTCCCTGATCGGCGCCGAGCTAAGCGCTATGGATAAATGACTTAAGGCTTTCTGCCGGCAAAGCCGAACAGCAAACCGCCCGCGATGATGGCGCCGATGCCTGCCCAAACCGGCACGTTGACTCTTTCCTTCTCCTGCACCGAGAGTTCGATTGGGCCGAGCTTCACTGCGGTGTGTCCTTGGTGTAGCTGAAACCGCCATACAGCAGCCCCAGCAGGCCTGCCACGACCAGTGCGATGGAGATAATCCGGATTGAATTCATGCTGTATTCCTCATGCGGCGCCTGAGCTAATCGCCAGCGGTTTCAAAGGCAGGGCCGTCCAGGCCATTGAAGCACAGTGCTGACGCTTGCTAGGCGATTTCCTTGATCTCGAACACATTGACGATTTGTTGCAGCTTGCCATCCCACACATAACGAAAATGCACGCCCTGCTGCGGGATGCTCGCCGCAGGCGGACGAAACAGTGCGGCGCATTCGCCGCCGGGATGACGCACGCTGCGATACAGCAACCCCCAGGACTGCTGTTTGCGCAGTTCGGCAGCGAAACGCTGAGCAATCGGGTAGGCGCTCAAGTCCGGGTCATGCAGATGGTCATGGTTCGCGCGAATATCGTGCAGCGGCTTGACGATACGGCACACATAGCTGCGCAGGGTCAGCTCTAGATTGGGCTCGGCAGTGGCGCGCAGGAAGCGTTCACGGTGAAAACGGGTTTCCGCCACCGCAGCCTGTAAGCTGTCGGCGCAGTAGTAGACGCCGTACTGACCTGCGGTGAAACGGCTGACTGCGCCGACATGGGTGAAGGCGGCCATCAGCGGCGATGAACCTGGGCCACTGATCCGATCCTCGGTCGCCACGTGAGACAACAGGCCGGCTTGTTCACGCAGGCGATCATTGGTCAGGCCTTCGATCAGGTAGGCCTGTTCCAGATCGGCGGGATCGAGTACATCCTCGAATATGGAAATCGGCGGGAACGAGCTGGAGACCAGGCGATAGGCCCGTCGCCAATCTGGAAGGGCCAAGGCTGGCGGCGCGCTCAACCTCTTACACCGTCGAGGTAGCGGCGCACATCGGCCAGGTCGACGACACCACCCGCGAGCATCATCTGCAGCGCACTGTTGCCATTGAACGGTGCTTCGCTATTGGCTTTTTTGATCCATTCATAGGTCGAGGGTTTGTCGCCGAACAGAATCCGCAGGGATTTGTGAATACCCATCAGATAGGACACGCGCTCCATAGTGTCACGGGGCAGGCGCACCTCGGGAAGTTGGCGGTACTTGTACAGCGTGCTACGGCCGATTGAGCCCAGCAGGATCATCTGCTGTTCCACCGTGCAGTCCCATTTCTCCATTAAATTGAAGAAAAACTTCAGCGCAACCTGACCGGCCTTGGTCGAATCGAGATCAAGGGCTAAGTCATTTTGCTGCAGGGCGATGGACATAATATTTATCCCCATGTGGAATTAATATAAATATTAGTCCACATAGAGAAATTCAGCAATGAGTTGCAGTCGTTGCGATCAGGCCCACACCTTTTAAATGCTTATTCCTTGTAGGTTTTTTTCTCTAGGGCCGTGGCCTGTTGGGAAATCTCGATAATCTGCTCGCGCATCCAGCGGTTGGCTGGATCCTGGTCGGTGCTTTCGTGCCAGTAGATGTGGGTCTCCAGCGGCGTCATGTCCTTGATTGGCAGCTCGACAAAGTGCAGGTCGTTACGCCTGGCGAAGCGTTCCGGCACGGTCATGGCCATATCGGTGCCTTGCAGTACGGTGGTGGCCATCAGGTAATGCTGCGAGCGCAGGGCAATCTTGCGCTGGATGCCCATACGGCCGAGGGCCAGGTCGACATGGCCGAGGCCGCTGCGGCGGCTGGAGATATGGATATGGGTCAGGCCCATGTATTCATCCAGGCTGATCTTCTCCTTGGCCAGCGGATGGCCGCGGCGCATGGCGCACACGTAGCGGTCTTCCATCAACTTGACGTGGCGCACCTGCGGGTCAGTGTTGAGCGGCGCGTCGACGGCGAAGTCCAGACGGCCGGCGGCCAGCTCCTTGGTGGTTTCACGGCGCCGGGCCAGCATGCTTTCGATATTTACATTGGGTGCTAGGCGGCGCAGGCGCTGGAACAGCGGCGGCAGGACGATGGCCTCGGTGAGGTCGGTCATGCTGATACGGAAGGTCTTGTTGGCCTGCGCCGGGTTGAAGATGCGGCTTTCCTGCACGGAGATGCGCAGCTGCTGCAGCGCATTGCGCACCGGGCCGATGATGTTCTGCGCCATTGGCGTGGGCACCATGCCCTGGGCGGTGCGCACAAACAGCGGGTCATTGAAGGTTTCGCGCAAACGCGCCAGAGCGTTGGACACTGCGGGCTGGGTAATGCCGACGATCTGCCCGGCACGGGTCAGATTGGCCTCGGTGTAGATGGCATCGAAGACGACGAAGAGGTTGAGGTCGACCTTGTTCAGATTCATTACACGCTCGCTCCGCAGGTTGTCGGTATCAGTGAATCATATATCGGTGATGAATGTTTATACACGGTGAGAATAGATTAGATAAATCCTAAGCCCTGTTCTAGCATCATTTCCACTTCACCGAACTCCCCAAAAATCAGCGTCAGAAGGTAGCCATCATGGATTTCGCCTACTCCCCCAAGGTTCAGCAGCTGCGTGAGCGCGTCACCGCGTTTATGGAGACCCATGTATATCCAGCCGAAGCCGTGTTCGAGCAGCAGGTCAATGAAGGCGACCGCTGGCAGCCCACCGCGATCATGGAAGAGTTGAAAGCCAAGGCTAAAGCTGAAGGCTTGTGGAACCTGTTTCTGCCGGAGTCCGAGCTGGGCGCCGGCCTGACCAACACCGAATACGCGCCGCTGGCGGAAATCATGGGCAGCTCGTTGATCGGTGCCGAGCCGTTCAACTGCGCCGCGCCGGATACCGGCAATATGGAAGTGCTGGTGCGCTACGCCAACGAAGCGCAGAAAGAACAGTGGCTCAAGCCGCTGCTGGACGGCACCATCCGTTCCGCCTTCGCCATGACCGAGCCAGGCGTGGCGTCCTCGGATGCCACCAACATGCAGGCCAGCGCCGTACGCCAGGGCGATGAGTGGGTGATCAACGGCCGCAAGTGGTGGACTTCCGGCGCTTGCGATCCACGCTGCAAGATCATGATCTTTATGGGCTTGACCAACCCGGATGGCCCGCGCCATCAACAACACTCGATGATTCTGGTGCCGATGGACGCCCCAGGCGTGAAAGTGCTGCGTCCGCTGCCGGTATTCGGTTACGACGACGCGCCACACGGCCATGCCGAAGTACTGTTCGAAAACGTCCGCGTACCGTACGAGAACGTGCTGCTGGGTGAGGGCCGTGGTTTCGAGATTGCCCAGGGTCGCCTTGGCCCAGGCCGTATTCACCACTGCATGCGCTCCATCGGCATGGCCGAGCGCGCGCTGAAACTGATGTGCGAGCGCTCGATCAACCGTACTGCCTTCGGCAAGCCGCTGGCCCGCCTGGGCGGCAATATCGATCACATCGCCGACTCGCGTATGGAGATCAATATGGCCCGCCTGCTGACGCTGAACGCGGCTTATATGATGGACACCGTGGGCAACAAGATTGCCGCCAGCGAAATCGCCCAGATCAAGGTGGTTGCACCCAACGTCGCGCTTAAAGTGATCGACCGGGCAATCCAGATCCACGGCGGCGCCGGGGTGTCCAACGACTTCCCGCTGGCCTACTGGTACGCCATGCAGCGCACCCTGCGCCTGGCCGACGGCCCGGATGAAGTGCACCGCGCGGCCATCGGCAAGTTCGAAATCGGCAAGTACGTGTCGAAAGAAGTGATGAACGCCAGCCGCTAAAGCGCGTCACTGAAAAACCACAAGGCCCGCATTTGCGGGCCTTGTGCGTTATGGCGAATGCGGTGTTCCCGGCGGAGCAAACTCATCATCGGGATTAGCGCTCTGTTGCAGCCAGAGCAGGCGCATATGCAACTGCGCCGCGAAGGCGCGGGCAGCCTGTTCCTGATGGAAGATTAGGCTGCGGCGGCCCATGCGCACTTGCCAACGCAGCTTGCCGCGCTGCACCAGCGGCTCGATAACAATGCTCGGTGAACTCAAACGATCAATGCTCCTGCCTGGGTGCGCGGGTTTTCAGTAGCGACAGTACCACTCCGCCTGCCAGTAAGCCGAGGGTCATGCACAGCGAGAGCAGGGCGGGCACCTTGACGATATCGTGGAGAAAGATCTTGCCGCCAATAAACATCAGCACCAGCGCCAGGGCGTACTTGAGGTAGATAAAACGGTGCATCAGCGCCGCCAGGGCAAAGTACAGCGCGCGCAGGCCGAGAATCGCGAAGATGTTCGAGGTGTAGACGATAAACGGGTCCTGGGATATGGCCAGCACCGCTGGCACGCTGTCCACGGCAAACACCAGGTCAGCCAGTTCGATCAGTACCAGCGCCAGCAGCAACGGCGTGGCATGCAGTAGGTACTTGCCCGATTTTCTATCCGGCTGACGCACCAGGAAGCGCCCGCCGTGCATATCCTCGGTCACTCGAATATGCATGCGCAGGAACTGCAGCAGGCGGTTCTGGCTGAGGTCGGGGTGCTGTTCTTCCTTGGCCGAAAGCATGCGTACGCCGGTAAACAGCAGAAAGGCGCCAAACAGGTACAGCACCCATTCGAAGTTCTGCACCAGCGCCGTGCCCAGGCCGATCATCGTTGCGCGCAGCACGATCACCCCGAGAATGCCCCAGAACAGCACGCGGTGCTGGTAGCGCCGCGGGATGGCGAAGAAGTTGAGAATCACCGCCATAACGAACACGTTGTCCATCGACAGCGATTGCTCGACCAGAAAGCCGGTGTAGAACTCCAGCGCCTTGGTGGCGCCCAGCTGCCACCAGATCCAGCAGCCAAAGGCCACACCAACGCTGAAGTAGCTGCTGTACAGCAGCAGGCTTTCGCGCATCTCGATTTCATGCTGATCGCGGTGCAGCACGCCGAGGTCGAGTATCAGCAAACCGAGGATGATCAGCAGAAAGGCCAGCCAAAACCAGCCAGGGGTGCCGAACAGTGGGGTTGTGAGCATGCTTGCAAGGCTATCCATGGAGCCACCTCGAATGTCTGCCTAAGTTGAGAATCAACTCAGTGACTCCGACATCACGGTGAAGGCTCACCGCCAGAGGGGCCAGGCGCCACGCTTGAAAAAGATTAGCAGGCGTAAGCCGCTCAGTAGACCCAGACTTCCACCCGGCGGTTCTTGATCCGCCCGTCATCGCCGCTGTTGGCCGCTACCGGCAGTTCATCACCCATACCAATGATGTCGCGGAAGATCACGCCACCCTTGTTCAGCTCGCGACGTACGGCCATGGCGCGCAGCTTGGACAGCAGCTCGGCGCGGGCGGTGTCGGCCTTGGCATCGCCGAAGCCCACCAGCACCACCTTGTCGTGCAGCTTGTTCTGCTCCTGCAGGTAGGCCATCAGGCGGTTGAGGTCGCGCAGGGCCTTGTTGTCGAGGTTGGCGCTACCTTCCTGAAAGCGGAAGTTCACCGACAAGCGCTGAGCGTTCTGCGCCAGGGTCTGATAATTCGCCGGCATTTGCGCGTTGGCGGGGATTTTTACCGCCTGCACGGTCTGCGCGATAAACCCGCTCTGCTCGACAATCGCCTGGCCACGGGGGCTGTGGGCGAACTGCACCAATGCACGGCCCCAGGGGTTGCTCAGTTCCGGCTGGTTATAGAGGAACAGCCGGCGCGACAGCGGGTAATCCTCGGTAGCAATCAGGGTCAGGCTCGGCAGCATGGGTTGCGAGTCGCCGGCGGCAATCGCCACAGCTTTGGCATGGCGGATATAAGGCAGGCCGATAAAGCCGATGCCGTTAGGGTCCTGGCTGACCGAGTCGGAGAGCTTTTCGCTGGACTCGAAGCGTTTGGCGTTGGCGGCCAGGGTTTTGCCGTTGGCGCTAAGTACCAGCTCCTTGAAGGTGTCGAAGGTGCCGGACTTGTCATCACGGGCGTACAGGGTAATGGAACCGGCTGGCGCACCGAGCTGCGCCCAGTCGCTGATCTCGCCGGCAAATATCTGCGCCAGCTGCGCGGTGTTCAGCGCCGCCAGCGGATTGCTTGGATGCAGGATGATGGCCAGGCCGTCGAGGGCGATGATCTGTTCGGCGCTGGCGCTTTTCAGGTCGCCCAGGCTTAGCAGGCTGGTGGCTTCGCTGTCCTTGATCGGCCGGGACGAGGCGGCCAATTCGGCGCTGCCATCGGCCAATGAGGTAAAGCCGGTGCCCGAGCCGTGGGCCGCCACTTCAATGCTTACACTGCGGCCATCGGCGGTCTTACCGATGATCTTCTGCTCGTTTTCCGCCGCGCCCGCTTCGATGCGAATGGCGCTCAGGCCCTGTTCTTCGAATAGGCCTTTGACCAGCGCCGGGCCAAGCCGCGCGCCAATGGTGTTGGAGCCTTGGATGCGCAGCACGCTGCTGTTATCGCTGGGGATGGGTAGGGCGGCGAATACCGACCAGGGCAGGGCATAGCAGATGGAGCCGAGCAGCAGAAAGCTGACGGTGCGAATCCAGGTATCACGTTCGAAGGCAGAGGAGGCGCGCAACATGCGGCAAACACCTTATATGGGTGAGTGAAAGTGCCGCGACGATAAGACAAAAAAGTGACTGCAATATGACAGTCACTTTTCCAATTGAACGCTCTAGTACAGGGTTACTCGCCCAGCTGCAGCCAGATCGGCGCATGGTCCGATGGCTTTTCCATGCCGCGCAGATCGTAGTCGACGCCGGCATCCTTGATCCGCGCCTGCAACGCCTGGGAGGCGAGAATCACATCGATGCGCAGGCCACGCTTGGGTTCGTCCTCGAAGCCGCGGCTGCGGTAATCGAACCAGCTGAAGCGATCACTCACCGCCGGATTGAGATGGCGAAAGCTGTCGACCAGGCCCCAGTTTTTCAGGGTGGCCAGCCACTCGCGTTCTTCCGGCAGGAAGCTGCATTTGCCGGTTTTCAGCCAGCGCAGGCGATTGAGTTCGCCGATGCCGATGTCGCAATCTTCCGGCGAAATATTGATATCGCCCATCACCACCAGTGCCTGCTCGGGGCTGAACTGGTTGAGCAGCAGGTTCTGCAAGTCGGCATAGAAACGCTGCTTGGCCGGGAACTTGGTCGGGTGGTCGCGGCTTTCGCCTTGTGGGAAGTAGCCATTCATTACCGTGACAGGGTTGCCCTGAGCATCGGCAAAGGTGCCGTAGATAAAGCGCCGCTGGGCGTCCTCGGCATCACCGGGAAAGCCTTTGTGCAGGCTCAGCGGCTCCTGGCGCGAGAGCAGGGCAACGCCGTAATGTCCTTTCTGGCCGTGGTAATGCACGTGATAACCAAGCTGGCGAATATCTGCCTCGGGGAACTGCTCGTCGGCGACCTTGGTTTCCTGCAGGCCGATAACATCCGGCTGGTGCTTGTCGATCAATGCGGCCAGTTGATGCGGGCGTGCACGCAGGCCATTGATATTGAAGGAGACGATCTTCATGGGCGGCAGTCCTGGCTGTGGCTCTGGAAAGCCCGCGATGCTAGCCCATTACTGGTCCTACCTGCCAGCCTGTGGCGGCGCTGGGTAAGCAGTGCTAACGTGGCTGCAGGCCCAGTAAATCAAGAACAACAGAGGTCAAGTCAATGCCCAACAGTCTCGCCGAAGTTCGCATGCTCGATGGCGGTTACGCCCGCGAAGCACGCTCGTTGCTCTACCACGCTTATCGCCATGATCCGACCTTTGCCTATCTGTTCGAGGCCGAGCGGCCAGGTTATGACCAGCGAGTGCGCGCCACGGTGCGTGAGCTGGTACAGCAGCATTTTAGTGAGGATCTGCCGGCGATTGGCTTGCTGATCGATGACCGCCTGATCGGCATGGCGCTGATCGCACCTCCGCAGCGGCGCATGGACATCACTGAAAGCTGGGGCTGGCGCATGCGCATGCTGCTGACCACAGGTTTCCGTTGCACCAAGCGCTATCTGGAATACCACGATGCGGTGATCGCCTGCCTGCCGCCGGGGCCATACCACGTGTTGCCGCTGCTGGGCATTCACCCGGAATACCAGGGCAAGCACCTCGGTGAGCAACTGCTTGAGGCGCTGCACAACTGGTGCGCGGAAGATGCCAGCTCCCAGGGTGTGGTGCTGGATACCGGCAACTCACATTACCTGGATTTTTATAAGCGACAGGGTTACGAGGAAATCGGTGAGGTGGCCATCGGCCCGATTATCGAACACGTGTTTTTCCATCCAAGCCCGCAAGTGGCAATCAAGGCCAGTGCCTGAAAAACGGCCTGCTCGGTGTGTCTGCCGACACATCGAGTCGCAACTATTTGCCCGCACTGGTGCTCTAAGTCGGCCCTGAGCTCGTGCTAGCATCGCCCTCATGCCTGTTTCTCCCCACCTTTTCACCGCGCTGTTTCTTCTATTGCTGAGTGCTACGGCCCTGGCCGAAGCACAGCTGCGCGTGCGGGTTGAGCCGGCTGATAGCGCGCTGAAAAGCAATATCGAGGGTTATATCGGCAGCCTGGGCGATCGTGATGCCGAAGCGCTGCAACGCTTTCGCCGGGTGGCCGAGAGCCAGGCGGAAAAAGCCGCACAAGCCCTGGGCTACTACCAGGCGCAGATCACGACCGAGGTAAGCGAGAGCGCAACACCGCGCCTGACCTTACGCATCCAGCCGGGTGAGCCGGTACGCCTGCGTAATGTGCTGGTACGTATCGACGGCCCGGCAGCGCAGCTGCGCGATTTCCGTACACCCAATGACCAGCAGCTGCGCAGCGGGGCGCAGCTCAATCACGGGCGTTACGACGCGGCCAAGCGCGATATTCAGAATCAGGCCTCGCGTTATGGCTTCTTTGCCGGGCGTTTTAGCAGTCAGCGCCTGACGATTGACCCCGAGGCTGGGGTTGCCGATATCGAGCTGGTTTATGTCAGCGGACCGCGCTATCAACTGGGCGCAGTGAGCTTTGTCGGCGATGCGCCGTTCGATGAACAATTGCTGCAGCGCATGGTGCCGTTCCCGGCGGATACGCCTTATGACTCCGCACTGATTGCCGAGCTGTATCAGGCGCTGCGTTCCAGTGGTTATTTCGAGTCGGTGCAGGTGGATGCCAACCCAGCCAGTGCGAACGCCGAGCAGATTCCGGTGCAGGTTCAATTGCAGGCGCGTAAACCGCGCAGCATGGGCCTTGGCTTGGGGTTTTCCACCGACGTTGGCCCGCGTGGCCGGGCCAACTGGACGCGGCACTGGGCCAACCCACAGGGGCACAGCTATGGCGCGGAGTTCGAGCTGTCGGCGCCGCGGCAGAATGTCGGTCTGTGGTACGACGTGCCGCTTGATCCGCCGCTGACCGATAAGCTGCGCATCGCCGGCGGCTATCAGGCTGAAGACCTGGCCAATACCGACAGCAGCAGCCGTCTGCTGACCTTTGGCCCGGAGTGGCATAGCAAACTCGACAGCGGCTGGCAGCGGGTGCTGTTGCTGAAATGGCAGCACGATGAGTACGACCTGGGTGATGACGCCGGCACCAGTACGTTGCTGATGCCGGGCCTGAGTTATTCCTACCTGCAGAGTGACAACCAGATTGACCCCAACCACGGCTACCGCCTGCAGTTTGATCTGTCCGGCGCGGCCAAGGGGCTGTTGTCCGATGCCAATGTGCTGCACGGCAATGTTCAGCTTAAAGGCCTGACCACGCTATTTACCCGGCACCGGCTGCTCGGCCGGGTGCAAGTGGGCGGCACTGAATCCGACGGTTTTGCCAAGGTGCCGCCGTCGCTGCGTTTCTTTGCCGGTGGCGACCAGAGCGTACGCGGCTATGACTACCAGAGCCTGTCGCCGGAGAACCGTGCCGGCGACAAAATCGGCGGGCGTTATCTGTTTACCAGCAGCTTGGAGTACCAGTACAGCCTGACCGAGCGCTGGCGTCTGGCGAGCTTCTTCGATCAGGGCAATACCTTCGATTCGCTGGAGATTCCATCGCTGAAAAGCGCGGTGGGCCTTGGCGTGCGCTGGGTGTCGCCACTGGGGCCGCTGCGCCTGGACCTGGCGCATCCGCTGGATGATCAAGGCGGCGTACGCCTGCACTTTTCCATGGGGCCGGAACTGTGAAGCGCGGACTGCGCTATGGGCTGTTCAGTCTGCTAGGGCTGCTGCTTGTGCTGGCCATCAGCCTGAGTCTGCTATTAGGCACCCAGGGCGGCAGTCGCTGGTTATTGGCACAGGTGCCCGGTTTGCAGGTGGACGACTTCAATGGCCGCCTGGGCAGCGGCTGGAGCGCGACACAGCTGCGCTGGCAGCAGGGCGAGAATAGCGTGCAGGTGATGGCGCCTAGTCTGGATTGGTCGCCAGCCTGCTTGTTGCGCCTGACCCTGTGTATCGAGCAGCTGCACAGCGGGCCGATCAGCTTGGTCTTTCCAGAAGATGGGCAACCCAGCAGCGAGCCCTTCAGCTTGCCGGACCTGAGCCTGCCGCTGGCATTGCAACTGGGGCAGGTGCGGATCGACAGCCTGCAACTCAATGGCGTCGAGCAGCTGCAAGGCCTGCAGCTGGCCGCACGCTGGACGGTGCAAGGCATTCAGATCGACAACCTCAGCCTGCGTAGCGCAGATCTGCAGGTGGCGCTGCAGGGCAAGGTGCAAACCTCCGGCAACTGGCCGCTGCAACTGAGTGGGCAACTGCAATTGCCGGCGCCCGAGCATCAGGCCTGGCCTGTGGCATTGCAGCTTGAGGGTGAGTTGCGCGAGCGGGTGCAGGTCACGGCCAGCAGCAGCGGCTATCTGCAAGGTGAGCTGACGGGCTGGCTGCAACCGCTGGCGGAGCATCTGCCGGCGCAACTGCGTTTGCAGGTTGCCGCCTTCAAGGCCAGCGCTGAACTGCCCGATACGTCAAACCTTGAGCAGGTTGAGCTAAATGCCCAGGGCGATCTGCAGGATGGCTACCAAGTCACCGGCAGTGCCAGCCTGCCAGCAACTGAAGGGCCAATTGCCCTTGCATTGGCGGGGCAGCTCAAGGCTGACGGCGCGACCATCAGCAGCCTGAGCCTCACGGCCGAACCAGAGCAGCAAGTAAACGTCAGCGGTGAGTTGAGCTGGCAGCAGGGCCTGAGCCTGGACAGCCGCTTCAACTGGCAGAACTTCCCCTGGCAGCGCCTCTATCCTCTGGACGAGCCAGCGCCTGTTGCGTTGCGCATGCTTGATGGCGAGTTGGCCTATCAGGATGGCAACTACCTCGGCCATTTCGCCGCCGAGCTGGATGGCCCGGCCGGTGCTTTTAGCCTACAAAGCCCGCTAAGCGGCGACCTGCAGAATCTGTATCTGCCCGAACTTCGCCTGCAAGCCGGCCAAGGCCGCGCCGAAGGCCAGGTCAGCCTGGGGTTTGCCGAGCAGTTCAGCTGGGATGTGCGTTTGCAGTTGAGTCAGCTTGACCCGGCTTACTGGCTGGCCGAACTGCCCGGCAGCCTAGCTGGCCCACTAAACAGCTCGGGCAGCCTGATCAATCAGCAGCTCAACCTTAACGCCGATATCGACCTCACCGGCCGTTTGCGTGGTCAGCCGGCCAAGTTGCTGGCGAAGTTTGCCGGCGGTCTGGAGCAGGGCGAGCTGAGTGCTCTAGATGTGCGTCTGGGTGATAACCGCATCAGTGGCAAGGCCGCCTTGCGGCAACAGCTGAACGGCCAGTTGCTGCTGGCGATGCCGCGACTGGGCCAGCTCTGGCCTGGCTTGCAGGGCCAACTTAACGGTCAGCTGGACCTGGCCGGAAGTCTGCAAGCGCCCCAAGGCCAGCTGCAGCTGCAGGGCCAGCGGTTGGCCTTTGACGACCAGCGCCTGCAACAGCTCAAGCTCGACGCCAGCCTGAACAGTGCCCAGCGTGGCCGAATCACTCTGGATGCGCAGGGCATTCAGCTCGGTGAAACCGACCTGGGCCATCTGACCGCCAACGCTGCTGGCAACCAGCAGCAACAAAGCCTTGAACTGCAGCTGCAAGGCCCTTTGCTGCAAAGCCAGTTGGCCCTGGCCGGCAAGCTGGACAAGGGCAACTGGCGCGGCAGCCTGAGCCGTGGCGAAGTGCAAAGCGGTGGCCAGGATTGGCGCCTGCAACAGCCAGCCACGCTGGTGCGGCTGGCCAATGGGCAGCTCAGTCTGGGAGCCCATTGTTGGCGCTCGGGCGGTGCCAGCCTGTGTGGCACGGAGCAGCGCCTGCTGCCGCAGCCCAAGCTGAACTATCAGCTGAGCAACTTCCCCATGGAAAGCTTGGCGGCCCTGTGGCCCAAGGATTTCGCCTGGCAAGGCGAGTTGAATGGTCGACTGCAGCTGGATCTGCCGGCCAGCGGACCGAATGGCAGCCTGGAGCTGGATGCCGGCATCGGCATCTGGCGTATTCGTGATCAGCAGGAGTGGCTGGATTTTGCCTACGACAGCCTGCGCCTGAGCGCGCAATTGCGCCCGCAACGCATCGACAGCCTGCTGGAGTTGCGCGGTCCGGCGATTGGTGAGCTGTCGCTGCAGGCTCAGCTCGATCCACGCACGGCGAGCAAACCGCTGTCCGGCAGTTTCCGCTTGAATGGTCTTGACCTGGCCCTGGCTCGTCCGTTTGTGCCGATGGTCGAGCGTATTGCTGGGCAGCTCAACGGTTCTGGCACCTTGTCAGGCGGGCTACTGGCGCCGCAGATCAATGGCAACCTGCGTGTAGTTAATGGCGAAATAAGCGGTGGCGAGCTGCCAATGAATATTGAGCAGCTGCAACTGCAGGCGCGCATCGAGGGTGAGCGGCTGCAGCTGGAGGGTGATTGGCGCAGTGGCGAGCAGGGGCAGGGCAGCCTGAATGGCGAGCTGAGCTGGACCGATGGATTGCTCGCGGATATGCAGCTGCGGGGCAGCCGGCTGCCGGTGACGGTAGAGCCCTACGCCGCGCTGGAAGTCGAACCGGATCTGCGTCTGAGTCTACGTGATGAGCAGCTATCGGTGGCCGGTAAAGTGCTGATCCCCAGCGGCAAGATTGAAGTGCGCGAGCTGCCGCCTTCAACCGTGCAGGTTTCCAGCGATGCCCAGGTGGTGGGCCACGAGAGCACGCAACGACAGGCTACGGCGATTGCCATGGATATTGAAGTCGAGGTTGGCCAGCAGCGCCTGACCTTTAGCGGCTTTGGCCTGGACGCTGAACTGCTTGGTCGTGTGCATATCGGCAATGACCTGGACACCCGTGGCGAGCTAAGCCTGAACAAGGGCCGCTTCCGCGCATACGGTCAGCGCCTGACTGTGCGCCGTGCGCGCTTGCTGTTCGCCGGGCCGATTGATCAGCCGTTTCTCGATATCGAGGCCGTGCGCCAGGTCGATGATGTCACCGCCGGTTTACGGCTGAGCGGCAATGCTGCGCAACCGACCAGCGAAGTGTTTTCCGAACCGGCGATGAGCCAGGAGCAGGCGTTGTCCTACCTGATTATGGGGCGGCCGCTGGGGCAGGGCGGTGGCGACAATAATATGCTTGCGCAAGCCGCGCTGGCCCTGGGCATGGCCGGCAGTGCGCCGTTGGCCAGTAGCCTGGCGCAGGGCCTGGGTATCAGTGATTTTCAGCTCGACACCCAGGGCTCTGGGGTGACCACCAGTGTGGTGGCCAGCGGCAATCTGTCCGAGCGCCTGAGCCTGCGCTATGGCGTGGGGGTGTTTGAGCCAGCGAATACCATCGCCTTGCGCTATGAACTGAGCCGACGGCTCTACCTTGAGGCTGCCAGCGGCTTGGCCAGTTCTCTGGATTTGTTCTATCGGCGCGATTTCTAGACCACGTTTCTGCGGGCCGGCGCTGGATTAACCCAGTTAATTCGCGTTTAAATTGCGCCCATCGCTCAAAACGTCTGAGCGTTGAAATCTAAACAGTGAAAACCACTATCACAGTCTTCATATACTGACCGCCGCTGATAACCGGGCAGTCGTTGTGCTGACTGGTATAGCCCGATCCGTTGTTTGCAGGCGCGCCAATCCGGCTCGCGTTCTGTGTAACAGCCTGGCCTACCCGGCAATCGGACAAGCGAAGGCTACCCACCTCGCGTTCACTACAAGAATAAGGAAATGAGCATGGAATTCGTCAACACCCTGGTCAATCAACTCAATGGCGTGGTCTGGGGCCCGCCCATGCTGGTGCTGATTCTCGGCACCGGCCTATTCCTCATGTTGCGCCTGAAATTCATGCCACTGAGCAAGATCGGCGCAGGCTTCAAGCTGATGTGGCAAGGCCGCCAGAAAGGCGATGCCGAGAGCGGTGAGATCAGCCCGTTCCAGGCGCTGATGACCTGTCTGGCCGCCACCGTCGGTACTGGCAATATCGCCGGTGTGGCCACCGCGATCTTCCTCGGCGGCCCGGGTGCATTGTTCTGGATGTGGTGTACCGCCTTGGTTGGTATGGCCACCAAGTACTGCGAAGTGGTACTGGCGGTGCATTACCGCGAGAAGGATGAGCGCGGCGAGCACGTCGGCGGTCCGATGTACGCGATCAAAAACGGCCTGGGCAAGAAGTGGCTATGGCTGGGCACCGCGTTCGCCATCTTCGGCGGCTTTGCCGGTTTCGGTATCGGCAACATGGTGCAGGTCAACAGCATGGCTGCAGCCTTGCAAACCACCTTCAACATTCCGCTGTGGGTGACCGGTGTGGTGACCATGGTGATTGTCGGCATGGTGATCCTCGGCGGCATCAAGCGTATCGGTAAAGTAGCGGCGACCCTGGTGCCCTTTATGTGTGTGGCTTACATCATCGCCGCTATGGTGGTGCTAGTGGTCAACGCCTCGGAAATCCCGAAAGCCTTTGAAATGATCTTCACCTACGCCTTTACCCCGATTGCGGCGACTGGCGGCTTTGCCGGTGCAGCGGTGATGGCAGCGATTCGCTTCGGTGTGGCGCGCGGTATTTTCTCCAACGAAGCAGGTCTGGGTACTGCAGGTATCGCTCAGGCGGCCGGCACCACCAACAGCCCGGTACGTTCGGGGATGATCGGTATGCTCGGGACCTTTATCGACACCATCATCATCTGCTCGATGACTGGCCTGGCGATCATCACCTCCGGCGTGTGGACCAGCGGTGCCAGCGGTGCAGCGCTGTCGGCAGCAGCCTTCGAACAGGCGATGCCAGGCGTCGGCGGTTATATCCTGACGTTGGCCCTGGTGGTGTTTGCCTTTACCACCATCCTCGGCTGGAGCTACTTCGGTGAGAAGTGCTGGGAATACATGGTCGGCACCAAGTCGATCCTGCCGTTCCGCATTCTCTGGGTGGTAGCCGTGCCATTCGGCGCGATTGCCCAGCTGGACTTCGCCTGGTTGGTGGCCGATACCCTCAACGGTCTGATGGCGATTCCTAACCTGCTGTCGCTGTTGTTGCTCAGCCCGATCGTGGTCAAGCTGACCAAGGATCACTTCGCAAAAAATTGATGTGTCGCCTGGGCGGGCAGGGTAGTCTGACTCCTTGGTCAGCTATGCCTGCCTCCCTTCAACAGGGCGCGGGCTTGCCATTTGGCGGGTTCGCGCCCTTACTTGTTAGCCCTCTCCAATTTCGTTGATAAGGATCGTTCCCATGGCACAAGTCACCCTCAAAGGTTCCCCGGTTGAAGTCACCGGTCAACTGCCGCAGATTGGTCAGCAAGCGCCGGCGTTTAGCCTGGTTGCTGGTGACCTGAGTGATGTAAGCCTGGCCAGCCTGGCCGGCAAGCGCAAAGTCCTGAACATTTTCCCAAGCGTTGATACCCCGACCTGCGCCACCTCCGTGCGTACTTTCAACACCAGCGCCAGCCAGCTGGCCAACACCGTGGTGCTGTGCATCTCCACCGACCTGCCGTTCGCCCAGGCGCGTTTCTGCGGCGCTGAAGGTCTGGAGAACGTGATCAACCTGTCGACCATGCGTGGCGCCGATTTCCTGCAGAACTACGGCGTGGCCATTGCCAGCGGCCCGCTGGTGGGTGTTGCTGCCCGCGCTGTAGTGGTGCTGGATGAAAACGACAAGGTGCTGCACAGCGAGCTGGTTGGCGAAATCGCTGATGAGCCGAACTACGACGCTGCGATTGCCGTGCTCAAATAACACCCGCTAAACGATTGTCCAACGGCCTGCCTTGCAGGCCGTTTTTGTTTGCAGAGATTTTTATGGCGAACACTTTTCTATTCGCATCAGACATTTAGTTACGTAAGGAAAAGGTAAATAGGCGGTAAAGAGGCTTTGCAGGCCGGCTGATACTACATATCGTTCACGCTCCCCAAGGAAGTGATAGTCGCCATGCCTGATACACAGCTCACCACCCGTCCTCGCAACCTGTCGCGCCAATGGCTGCTCGGCTCACTCGCGCTGGCTGTTCTCGCCGTACTGCTGTGGTGGTTCTGGCCCAGCCCTCCGGAAGCGCCGCAGCGTGGTGGCCCTTGGCGTGATGGCGGGCCGGTGCCGGTGCGCGTGGCGACTGTCAGTCAGGGCGACTTCCCGGTTGAGCTCAAGGCCCTGGGCACCGTCACCGCCTATAACACGGTGAATGTGCGCGGCCGGGTAGACGGCGAATTGGTCAAACTGCTGTTCAAGGATGGCCAGCAGGTCAAGGCCGGCGATCTGCTCGCAGTGATCGACCCGCGCTCTTATGAAATCGCCTTGCAGCAGGCTCAGGGCGCGCTGCAGGAGCACCAGGCGCAGCTGCGCAATGCCGAGCTGGATCTGGCGCGCTACCGCGGCCTGTACGCCGAAGATTCGATTGCCAAACAGACCCTCGACACCCAGGAAGCACTGGTCAATCAGTTCCGTGGCAGCCTCAAGAGCCTGCAGGCGGATGTCGCCACAGCGCGGCTGAACCTCGATTTCACTCAGATTCGCGCACCTATTACCGGCCGCCTGGGCATTCGTCAGGCCGATGTCGGCAACCTGGTCAGCTCCGGCGACGAGTTACCGCTGGTGGTAATTACCCAGACCCTGCCGATTGCCGTGATGTTTACCTTGCCTGAAGCCGAACTGCCGGCCGTGGTGCAGCAACTGCGCAGTGGTGCGACCCTCGCGGTCGAGGCCTGGGACCGCAGTGAAAAACTCAAACTGGCCGAAGGCGAGCTGGAGAGCGTCGACAACCTGATCGACACCGCTACAGGTACGGTCAAGCTTAAGGCGCGTTTTGCCAATGCCGAAGAAATGCTCTTTCCCAACCAGTTCGTCAACGTGCGTCTGCGGGTGAAAACCTTGCAGAACGTCACCCTGATGCCGGCGGCCGCGTTGCAGTTCGGCGCCAGCGGCACCTTCGCCTATGTGGTTGATGCTGAGGACAAGGTGCAGCTGACGCCGATCAGCATCGGCGCCAGTGACGGCCAGCTCAGCGTGGTCGAGCAGGGGCTCAAGGCCGGGGATCGCCTGGTGCTTGAAGGTACTGACCGTTTGCGCTCCGGCAACAAGGTTGAGGTGATTGGCGACACACCGGTCGCCGCCCAGAGCGCGCCGGCCACGCCTGAAAGCAAACGAGCGCCGCGCGCCCAATGAACGCCTCTCGCCTGTTTATCCTGCGCCCGGTCGCCACTACGCTGATCATGCTGGCGATCTTCCTGAGCGGCCTGATCGCTTA
>DASRUM010000194.1:0-8067 GCA_035655415.1 Pseudomonas sp. | reverse complement strand
GAACTGCTGAAGCAGGGGCAATAGCCCCGCCAGGACTTTGTAATGAACACCGAAGGACTCAGTACCCCTGAATTGCAAGACGCCCAGCCGGTCGTCGACGAGGTTGTAGCCGTGGAAGTGCCTGTCATCGAAGCCCCAGTGCCGGTCGCTCCGGCGCCTGTGGTGATCCATAACCTGGATGACAGCAGTCTGTATATCCACCGCGAGCTGTCGCAGCTGCAATTCAATATCCGCGTGCTAGAGCAGGCGCTGGATGAGTCCTATCCGTTGTTGGAGCGGCTGAAGTTTCTGCTGATTTTCTCCAGCAACCTGGATGAGTTTTTCGAGATCCGCGTCGCCGGGCTGAAGAAGCAGATCAATTTCGCCCGTGAACAGGCCGGTGCCGATGGCCTGCAGCCGCACCAGGCGCTGGCGCGGATCGCCGAGCTGGTGCACGAGCAGGTGGATCGGCAGTACGCGATTCTCAACGACAACCTGTTCCCAGCGCTGGCCAAGCACAACGTCAACTTTATCCGTCGGCGCTTTTGGACGGCCAAGCACAAGGCCTGGGTACGCCGCTATTTCCGCGACGAGATCGCGCCGATCATCACCCCGATCGGCCTCGACCCGACGCACCCGTTCCCGCTGCTGGTGAACAAGAGCCTGAACTTTATCGTCGAGCTAGAAGGTATTGATGCCTTCGGCCGCGACTCCGGTCTGGCGATCATTCCAGCGCCGCGTCTGCTGCCGCGCATCATCAAGGTGCCGGAAGAGGTGGGCGGGCCTGGCGACAACTTCGTGTTCTTGTCGTCGATGATCCACGCCCACGCCGATGACCTGTTCCAGGGCATGAAGGTCAAGGGCTGCTACCAGTTCCGCCTGACCCGTAACGCCGACCTCTCGGTAGACACCGAGGACGTCGAAGACCTGGCCCGCGCTCTGCGTGGCGAGCTGTTCAGTCGCCGTTATGGCGATGCGGTGCGCCTGGAAGTGGTCGACACCTGCCCACGGCCGCTGTTGGATTACCTGCTCAAGCAGTTCAGCCTGACCGAGGCCGAGTTGTACCGGGTCAATGGCCCGGTCAACCTGACCCGCCTGTTCAGCATCACCGGCCTGGAAAGCCACCCGGAGCTGCAGTACAAGCCCTTCACGCCGGTGATCCCCAAGCTGTTGCAGAACGCCGAGAACATTTTCAGCGTGGTCAGCAAGCAGGACATCCTCCTGCTGCATCCCTTCGAGTCTTTTACCCCGGTGGTCGATCTGCTGCGTCAGGCGGCGAAAGATCCTCACGTGCTGGCGATCAAGCAGACCCTGTACCGCTCCGGGGCCAACTCGGAAATCGTCGACGCGCTGGTGGAAGCCGCGCGTAACGGCAAGGAAGTCACGGCGGTGATCGAACTGCGTGCGCGTTTCGATGAAGAGTCCAACCTGCAGCTGGCCAGCCGTCTGCAGGCGGCCGGCGCGGTGGTGATCTACGGCGTGGTGGGGTTCAAAACCCACGCCAAGATGATGCTGATTCTGCGCCGCGAGAGTGGCGATATCGTCCGCTATGCCCACCTCGGCACCGGTAACTACCACGCCGGCAATGCCAAGCTGTACACCGACTACAGCCTGCTCACCGCCGATATGGCGCTGTGCGAGGACGTCTCCAAGCTGTTCAGTCAGCTGATCGGCATGGGTAAGACCCTGCGCATGAAGAAGCTGCTGCACGCGCCGTTTACCCTGAAAAAGACCCTGCTCGACATGATCGCCCGCGAAACCGCACTGGCGGCCGAGGGCAAGCCGGCGCATATCATCGCCAAGTTCAACTCGCTGACCGATCCGAAGATCATCCGCGCGCTGTACAAGGCGAGCCAGACTGGGGTGAAGATCGACCTGGTGGTGCGCGGCATGTGCTGCCTGCGTCCGGGGATTGCTGGGGTTTCGCACAATATCCAGGTGCGCTCGATCATAGGTCGCTTCCTGGAGCACACGCGGGTGTTCTATTTCTCCAATGGCGGCGAGGAGAAGATCTACCTGTCGAGTGCTGACTGGATGGAGCGCAACCTCGACAAGCGCGTCGAGACCTGCTTCCCGGTGGAAGGCAAGAAGCTGATTTTGCGGGTCAAAAAGGAGCTGGAAAGCTACCTGACCGACAACACCCAGGCCTGGGTGCTGCAGTCAGATGGGCGCTACCTGCGTACCAGCCCGAGCGGCAACCAGAACCCGCGCAGTGCGCAGGCCGGGTTGTTGGAGAAACTCACCGTGCCGTTGGTCATCGCACGATAAGCAGGGGGGCGTGAGCGTCAGCTCACGCTCAGTTCGATCCCGATACGCTTGAGCCACTCCGCTTCCTGGGTAAAATCGGCCTGAGTCAGCGGGTTGTTCTCCAGCCAGCCTGCGGGGAACTGAATCTCCAGGCGCTGCCCGGCGGCCTTGAGCTGCACGTTGGGCATTTCCTGGGTGCCACGGATGTGGTGGAACAGGATGGCAAAGCGCAGCAGCACGCACAGGCGGATCAGCTTGACGCCTTCAGCGCCGAAGTCGGCGAACTTGTCCTTGGGGATGTTGCGCCGATGGCCGCGTATCAACAGGGCGAGCATTTGCTGATCCTGACGCGAGAAGCCGGAAAGGTCCGAGTGCTCGACCAGGTAGGCGCCGTGCTTGTGGTACTGGTAATGGGCGATGTCCAGGCCGACTTCGTGCACCTTGGCCGCCCAACTGAGCAGTTCACGGTGCCAGTCATCTTCCAGTTGCCAGTCGTTGGCCACCTTCTCCAGTGCCGAGAGCGCCTTGCTCTCGACCCGCGCAGCCTGCTCCAGATCGACGTGATAGCGCTCCATCAGCGAGCTCAGGGTGCGTTCACGCACGTCTTCATGCTGATGGCGGCCGAGTAGGTCATACAGTACGCCTTCGCGCAGCGCGCCTTCGGAATGGCTCATGCGCTGGATATCGCAGGCATCGAAGATCGCTTCGAGAATCGCCAGGCCAGCCGGGAAAATCCCTCGGCGATCCGGTTTGATGCCGTCGAGGTCGAGTTTTTCCACCTCACCGGCCTTGAATACTTTGCGTTTCAGCCAAGCTAAGCCCTGGGCGTTGACTTCGCCGGTGCCCAGGCCGGCTGCTTGAATGGTCAGGCCGATGGCCTTGATGGTGCCGGATGCGCCCACGGCATCCTCCCAACCCAGGCGACGCAGGGCGTGCTCGATGCCCATGATCTCCAGCCGCGCCGCCGTGTAGGCCTGGGCGTAACGCGCCGGGGTGATCTTGCCGTCCTTGAAAAAACGCTGGGTAAAGCTGACGCACCCCATCTGCAGGCTTTCGCGCAGCAGCGGCTCGAAACGCTGGCCGATGATGAACTCGGTGCTGCCGCCGCCAATATCGGCGACCAGGCGCTTGCCGGGAGTGTCGGCGATGCTGTGCGATACACCGAGATAGATCAGTCGTGCTTCTTCGCGCCCGGAGATAACTTCAACCGGGTGGCCGAGGATCTCTTCGGCGCGGCGGATAAATTCGCCACGGTTGCGTGCCTCGCGCAGGGCATTGGTGCCCACCACGCGCACCGCGCCCTCCGGCAGGCTGGCGGTCAGCTGGGCGAAGCGGCGCAGGCAGTCGAGCCCGCGTTGCATGGCTTCTTCGCTGAGCAGGCGCTGCTCGTCGATGCCGGCGGCCAGTTGGACCTTGTCGCCGAGGCGTTCGAGGATGCGGATCTCGCCGTGGTCGGCTTTGGCCAGCACCATATGGAAGCTGTTGGAGCCCAGGTCGATAGCTGCAATCAAAGGAAAAGACTCGGCAGGGGTATGCGGCATGGCAGAACCATCTCAATACGGAACCGCGCCATCGTGCCACGATAGCCAGGCCCCGCCAACGCATACTGATGTCGCATACCCTGCGGCAGGCTCTGCAAACAGGCCCACCGGGGCTGTTGCAGGAGAGGCCAAGGGCTGTTGGGTGCCGGGTTGCCGTGACCCATCACAACCGCGCGCACCGGGCGCTGCAGACTCAAATCCTCCCGGCTGCGGGCTGCTGATAAACGCCCGAATCGCCCGTTCGTCGAGTTCGCTGACTGGCGATCAGTGCGGCACGCATTAGCCGCCGGGTAGTAGGCGTGCTTAGAAGTTGATCGAGCCGATAAACTGGCGCAGTTCCGCCGTCTGCGGTTCGGCGAATAGCTGCTTGGGATCGCCCACTTCATGCACCTTGCCCTGGTGCATAAACACCAGCTTGTCGCCGACCTCGCGGGCGAAGCGCATCTCGTGGGTGACCATGATCAAGGTCATGCCCTCGCTGGCCAGTTGCTTGACCACCGCCAGCACTTCGTTGACCAGCTCCGGGTCGAGCGCCGAGGTGATCTCGTCGCACAACAGCACCCGCGGCGACATCGCCAGGGCGCGGGCGATGGCCACCCGCTGTTGCTGGCCGCCGGACAAACGCTCCGGGTAAGCGTCGAACTTCTCGCCCAGGCCGACCCGTTCGAGCATCTGCCGCGCCAGTTGCTGCGCGTCGTCGCGGCCCATCTTCTTCACCACCTGGGGGGCCAGCATGATGTTCTCGCCAACGCTCAGATGGGGGAACAGGTTGAACTGCTGAAATACCATGCCGACCTTCTGCCGCAGACTGCGCAGGTCCGCACGGGCGGCGTCGATATAGTCGCCATCGACCTCGATAACGCCGTCGTTGATCGATTCCAGGCCGTTGAGGGTGCGCAGCAGGGTGCTCTTGCCCGAGCCGCTGCGGCCGATGATGGCGACCACTTCGCCTTCCTCGACCTTCAGATCGATGCCCTTCAGCACATGGTTGTCGCCGTAGTATTTGTGCAGGGCGGTGACGTTAAGCAGTGACATTCAGCCTCCTTTCCAGGCGGTATGCGGCAAGCGACAGGGGGTAGCAGAGCAGGAAGTAGCCGAGCGCCACCAGGCCGTAGACCATGAAGGGCTCGAAGGTGGCGTTGGCCAGCATGCCGCCGGTTTTGGTCAGTTCGGTAAAACCGATGATCGAGGTCACCGCGGTGCCTTTCACAACCTGCACCGAGAAGCCCACGGTGGGGGCGATGGCGATGCGCATGGCCTGTGGCAGCACCACATGGCGCAGCACTTCGAGGCGGCTCATGGCCAGGCTTTCGGCGGCTTCCCACTGGCCGTGGCTGATCGATTCGACGCAGCCGCGCCAGATCTCGGCGAGAAAGGCGCTGGTAAACAGAGTCAGGGCGCAGGCGGCGGCCAGCCAGGGCGATACGTCGATACCGAGCAGGGCGATGCCGAAGAACACCATAAACAGCTGCATCAGCAGCGGCGTGCCCTGGAACAGCTCGATATAGCCACGTGCCAGAACCCGCAGCGGTTGCAGCGGTGAAATCCGCGCAAGCAGAAGCAGCAGCCCGGCCACGCCGCCGCAGGCGAAGGCCACCAGCGACAGCAGCAGCGTCCACTGCAGGCCCACCAGCAGGTTGCGTAGGATGTCCCAGAAGGTGAAGTCCATCAGCGGCCTCCGACGACGAAGCGGCGGCCGACCCAGGCCAGCAGCTGGCGGATCAGGATCGCCATGGCCAGATAGAGCAGGGTGGTCACCAGGTAGGTTTCAAAGGCGCGGAAGTTGCGCGACTGGATAAAATTGGCGGCGAACGACAGCTCCTCGGTGGAAATCTGCGAGCACACCGCCGAGCCGAGCATGACGATGATGATCTGGCTCGACAGCGCCGGCCAGACCTTGGCCAGGGCCGGGCGTAGGACCACGTGGCGGAAAATCTCGATGCGGTTCATGGCCAGGGCCGCAGCGGCTTCCAGTTGGCCGCTGGGGATGGCCTGAATGCCGGCGCGGATGATCTCGGTGGAGTAGGCCCCCAGGTTGATCACCATCGCCAGCACCGCCGCCTCCCACTCGTTCATCCGCACGCCCAGAGCCGGCAGGCCGAAGAAGATAAAGAACAGCTGGACGATAAAGGGCGTGTTGCGGATCAGTTCGACATACAGGCCAAACAGCTGGCTGAACGGCTTGATCCGCCAGGCGCGCATCACTGCACCGATGATGCCTAGACCGACCCCCAGTAGGGTGCCGATGGCAGTCAGGCTGAGGGTGAAGAATGCGCCTTGCAGCAACAGGTCGGCGTTGGCCAACACCGGGATAAAATCGAACTGGTACGCCATCGCGCGGCTCCTGTCTCTGCGCCTCTTACAGGTCTGCTGGCAGCGGTTGCTTCAGCCATTTCTCGCTGATGGCGCTGAGGGTGCCATCGGCCTTGCCTGCGCTGAGGATGGCGTTGACCTTCTCCAGTAGGGCTGTTTCGTTCTTGTTTACGCCGACATAGACCGGGGAGTCTTTCAGCTTGATCTTCATTGCTGGCACGCGCTTGGGGTTGCGCTCGGCGATGGCCACCATAACCACGTTGCCGCTGGCGATCAGGTCAACCTGATTGGAAAGGTAAGCGGCGATGGTCGAGTTGTTGTCTTCGAAGCGCTTGAGGGTGGCGCCTTTGGGGGCGACCTTGCTCAGCTCGATGTCTTCGATTGAGCCGCGGGTGACGCTGATGGTCTTGCCATCCAGGTCATCAAGGCTGCTGATCGTGGCATCTTCCGGGCCGAATACGCCGAGATAGAAGGGCGCGTAGGCGGCGGAGAAGTCGATAACCGCTTCGCGCTCAGGGTTTTTACCCAGGCTGGAAATCACCAGGTCGACCTTGCCAGTGGTGAGGAAGGGGATGCGGTTGGTGCTGTTAACCGGAGTCAGCTCCAGTTTCACCGCCAGTTGGTCGGCCAGTAGCTGGGCGGCATCGATATCCAGCCCGCGTGGTTTCATGTCCGGACCGACCGAGCCGAATGGTGGGAAATCCTGGGGTACCGCGACCTTCAAGACGCCGCGTTCGGTGATATCGGCGAGGCCGTCGGCAAAGGCCGGGCTGACACCGATGGCGAGGCTGGCAAACAAGGCGGTCAACAGGCGGCGCGGGGTGAGGGTCATGGCAAACTCCTGAGCAAAATATGCGGAATGCGTTGTCTTGGATGTTGCATCCACCATGCCAAAGTCGCGTATTCACTGTTGATTATCGGCGTCTGCGAGTAATTACAAGGTCTTACTGGTCTGAACAGATGGCGATCTTGACTGGTTGGTCATAGTGCCGTGTGCGCTTTCTTGGTGCGATTGGGTGTGGTGTTGATCCGTGAGGGTGCAGTGCTTGCCTGGAGTGTGCTTCAGGCCTTACAAAGGGCGCTCTTACGGACAGACCGGCCTGAACAGTGATGCATGACACACCCTCCCGCGCGGTACCCGAATATGCCGTCCAAGCGATCCATCAGTTGATCGACGCAGGCGGCTATCGCCCTGGCGATACCTTGCCTTCGCAACGGGATCTGGCTGAGCAGTTGGGCGTTAGCCGGGCTTCGCTGCGCGAAGCACTGTCGACCCTCAGTGCCTTGGGGCGGGTCAGCGTACAGCCGGGCAAGGGGGTGTTCGTGCGCGAGCCGCCGATGTCCTCTAGCAGCGCGTTTGCCTGGCCCTTCGCCGCCCAGGTCAGTGCAGCCGATACCTTTCAGCTGCGTTTTGCCCTGGAAGGTTTCGCCTGTGGCCTGGCGGCAGCCACCCTGACCGCCGCCGAGTTGGATGCCCTGCAGGACAATGTCGAGCAAATGCGCCTGGAGCTGCGCGGCGGTGATTTCGAGAGCGCTTCACGCCTGGATTTCGACTTTCACCGGCGCATCCTGCTGGCCAGCGGCAACCAGGCCATGTGCGGTATCGTCACCTCCAGCGCGGATATTTTTCTGGAAAGTCAGAAGCTACCGTTCATCCGCCCAGAGCGCGCGATGGAGACCTGGCAGGAACACCGCAAGATCCTCAAGGCGCTGGGGCGGCATGCCTCGGGCCCGGCGCAGAAGGCCATGCAGCAGCATATTCGCGCGGCGGCCCTGCGTACTGGCATCGCATTTATCACCCTCGGCGACTAGCGCCGGGCAACTTCTTTCCAAGGCCCATAGTTAGGCTCAATTGCCGCCGCCTTCCTGTGTGGGAAAAGCCGGGCTATGATGTCGCCCATCTTTTGCTTACGAACTCGGAGACTTTCCATGAGCGAATTCATCACCAATGTCAGCGATGCCAGTTTCGACCAGGATGTTCTCCAGG
>DASRUM010000193.1:0-14091 GCA_035655415.1 Pseudomonas sp. | reverse complement strand
ATCGCGTGTCTCGACCTGGAAGGCGTGTTGGTCCCGGAAATCTGGATCGCCTTCGCGGAAAAAACTGGCATCGAATCGCTGAAAGCGACCACCCGGGATATTCCGGACTATGACGTGCTGATGAAGCAGCGCCTGCGCATCCTGGATGAGCACGGCTTGAAACTGTCCGATATCCAGGAAGTGATCGCCACACTCAAGCCTCTGGAAGGTGCGGTGGAGTTCGTTGACTGGCTGCGTGAGCGCTTTCAGGTGGTGATTCTCTCGGACACCTTCTACGAGTTTTCCCAGCCGCTGATGCGTCAGCTGGGCTTCCCGACTCTGCTATGCCACAAGCTGATCACCGATGAAACGGATCGGGTAGTGGATTACCAATTGCGCCAGAAGGACCCCAAGCGTCAGTCGGTCATCGCCTTCAAGAGCCTTTACTATCGCGTTATTGCGGCGGGTGACTCGTACAACGACACCACCATGCTCAGCGAAGCCCACGCCGGTATCCTGTTCCATGCGCCGGATAACGTGATTCGCGAATTCCCGCAGTTCCCGGCTGTGCATACCTATGAAGACCTCAAGCGCGAGTTTATCAAGGCGTCCAACCGCGAGCTGAGCCTGTAATCAGCTCTCCATTGAAAAGCCCGCATTTGCGGGCTTTTTTGTGGCCTGTGTCCATGGCGGCCACCCTTCGGGCCGTCGCTGAGCGACGTCAAAAACTTCTCCCGAAAGTTTTTTGTGCCTGCCGTCCAGGTCAGTCGCAGAACTGTTCCAGTGTTTCCAGCAGCACTTTGACCTTGGTAATCGACTCCTGGTATTCAGCCTGGCCGTTGGAGTCGGCGACGATGCCGCCGCCGCCCCAGCAACTGAGCTGTCCGTCCTTGGCAAGCAGGCTGCGGATAGCGATTGAGCTGTCCATTTCGCCGCGTACATCCAGATACAGCAGTGAGCCGCAATACAGCGCACGGCGGGTCGGTTCCAGTTCGTCGATGATTTGCATGGAGCGGATCTTCGGCGCACCGGTAATCGAGCCGCCGGGGAAACTGCCTGCTATTAGGTCCAGGGCATCCTTGTCGGCCGCCAGCTCGCCGGTCACTGCACTGACCAGATGATGCACGTTGGGGTAGCTTTCCAGGGCGAAGAGTTCCGGTACCTTTACCGAGCCGACCCTGCAGCTACGGCCCAGGTCATTGCGCAGCAGGTCGACAATCATCAGGTTTTCCGCGCGGTCCTTCTGGCTGCTGAGCAGCGCGTCGGCTTGCGCCTGATCCTGCTCTGGGTCGGTATGCCGCGAGCGGGTGCCCTTGATTGGTCGGGTTTCCACCTGGCCTGCGCTGATGCGCAAGAAGCGCTCCGGCGACAAACTGATAATGGCGCCGCCCTCTGGCAACACTTGATAACCTGAGAATGGCGTTGGGCAGGCAGCGCGCAAGGCTTGGTAAGCGGTCCATGGCGAGCCCTGATAGTCTGAGCGAAAACGTTGCGCAAAATTAACCTGATAGCAGTCACCGGCCTGGATATAGGCCTGAATGCGTGCAAAGCACTGTTGGTACTGCTCTTCACTTATATCGGACTGAAACCGCCTCAATAGCTTGAACGGTTGTGGTGCAGGCGCTGCTGGCGTGGCAAACAGCGCCCCCAGACGTTGGCGCTCGGTAAAGTCTAGGCGTGGGTGAAACATCAACTGGCTGCGTTGTTGCTGGTGATCGGTAATCAGCGCCCAGGCGTACAGGCCAAACCGCGCATCTGCTAGGTCGAGATCGTCAATGGCCTGGTCCGGTAGCTGTTCCAGCCTGCGGCCGAAGTCGTAACTCAGGTAGCCAATCAGCCCTCCGACGAACGGGAGCAGATTCTCTACCGGCGCTTGGCACTCGCCGAGGCTTGCAAGGCTCTGGCGCAGGCGTTGCAGGAAAGCGTTGGCCGTTTCGTCAGGCGTCGGCGCCATCTCTGCCAATGGCCAGGCGCTGATAAGGTCATAGCGTCCGCGCTGCGCGGCTGGCCGCCCCGCATCCAGCAGGACGGCACCGGGTGCATGCATGACGCAGCTGAAGTAACGCGAAGGGTTTGCGTGGTAGGGCAGGGCCTGTACAAGACAAGTAGGCATATGACACTTTCAAGGTACGCGGATGCCGATTGTAGAACGTCGCCAACATTCATCCTAGAGCTTGCGCGTGGGTTTACTCGGGATGCTGCCGCTCATTAGTATGGAAATGTCCCCCGATGTTCGATGCGACTCATAAAACAATAATTACCACGGGATCAAGGCCATGGATGAAGTAATGGATCTTGCTGCTGGGAGCCTTTTGCGCGCCAAGTTGATGCCCCCCCAGGTCTCGACGGATTATTTGGTCAGGCCGCAGCTTGAGGCGGCCTTGTGTGCCAATCCCCATGCGCGCGTGTTGTTATTGGCCGCTCCGGCAGGCTTTGGCAAAACCAGTGCGCTGGTCGCGTTGGCACAAGCCCGGGAGTGCAATGGCCAGGCAGTGGCCTGGTTGTCGCTCGCGCCTGGTGACGATGAACCGTCGCGTTTTTTGCTGCAGTTGATTGAGGCGATTTCCTGCCTGCTGCCAGGGTTTGGCGCTGAAGCCCTGGCCTACCTGCAAAACACCATGCGAGTACCGGTCTCCGCCGTGATGGAAAGCCTGTTGGTGGATTTAGCGCAGCTGGAAGCCCCGTTGCTGCTGGTGCTCGATGACCTGCACCTGATTCAGGATGCTGAATTGATCAGCGCGTTGAATCGTCTGATCAAATTTGCCCCCGCAGCCTTTACTCTGGCCATTGGCAGCCGCTCGCAGCCGCCACTAAACCTGGCCACATTACGCGCCAAGGACCTGTTGGTTGAGATCGGCGAGCAGGACTTGCGCCTGAGCAAGGCGGAAGCCCGTGATTATCTGCAGCGTAGTGGCCTGCAGCTGGATGCTGTGGCATTTTCCGCGCTGTACAGCCAGACCGAAGGCTGGGTGGTCGGCGTGCACCTGGCCAGCCTTTGGCTACGCCATCAACCCCAGGCTGCTGCGCAAATTGCCGATATGGGTACTGACCAGGTTGCTGTGGGGGCTTATCTGCTACGCAGTGTGTTCGAGCAGTTGCCGGCTGACAAACAGGAATTGCTATTGGCGCTGGGCGTGGCGCAGCAGCTCAGTGGTGATCTGGCCAATGCCCTGACCGGGCGGCATGACGGCCAGCAATTGTTGGAAGAGTTGGAAGCCATGCAGCTGTTCCTCTTGCCGCTGGACCGTGAACGCCAGTGGTACCGTTTTCACAATCTGTTTGCCGAATTTTTGCGCGGTCGCCTAAAAGAGCGCGATCTGGAGCGGTTTAAGCAGCTGCATTTCAATGCCAGCCTGTGGTTCACCAACCACCATATGCAGAACTTGGCCATCGAGCATGCCTGCCTGGCCGAAGACCCGGAAATGCTCGCCGCTTTGGTCGATGGGTGTGGCCTTGAGTTGATCAACCGTGGCCAGCTCAACCGGATCTATAAATGGCGTCAGCATGTGCCGGATGAAATTGCCGAGCGCTTTCCCGTGTTGGTACTCGCCGATGTCTGGACCCGCGCGGCCGAGCTGGGTCTGGTGGAAGCCAACCGTGTGCTTGATGAACTGCTCGAGCGTTGGACTGAGGCCAAGTCCGGCGCGCCGTTGAGCGACAAGCTGCTGGCGACCCTGGCAATCAAGTCAGTCATCGCCTTGCAGAAAGACGATTTGCAAACCTGCATTGCCCTAGCACGCCGGGTTGAAGTGCAGTTGGGCCAGCACACTGCCTTTCTGGAGGTGGCAATGCTGATCGTCGGGGCGCTGGCTAATGTGATGATCGGTCAGCCGGATCAGGCCAGGCGCTTGCTGGCCCTGGCGCAGCAGCGCAATCATTTTCTTGAGGGGCGCTATCTGGATATGCAGCTGGCCAACGTCGAGGTGTTGCTGAGCCTGGAGCAGGGGCAGATCCGTCAGGCCGAGCTGCTGTTCGCCCAGCTACGCGCGCGAGTCATCCCTTGGTTTTCCGAGCGCTCGCGAGCCCTGGCATTACCAACTATCACTGAAGCGCTGATCGCCTATAACCAGGGTCGCCTGGAAGGCCTCGAGGAGCGCTTACGCTGGGCGCTGGCCACGGTCGATGTGATCAATCCGATCGACCTTTATGCGCAAGGCATGTTGTGTATGGCTCACGTACAGCGCATGCAGGGCAACCCCAAGGATGCTTACGCCAGCCTGGTGCTGATGCAGAACCTGGCGGCGCGCAACCAATCCTGGCGTTTCTACGCTCAGGCGGTAGCCGATGAGGTGGCGCAGATTCTTCAAGAGCCTGCGGCGGATCGACTGAAACGTGCAGAGCAACGACTCAAAACCGTGGATTGGAGCAAGCTGGCCGAGCATTACCAGCATATGCGTTTCAATCCGGTGCTGTGGGTGCGCGGCTTGACCCGCATTCGCCTGCAGCAGGCACGCGGGCATTACAGCGAGGCGCTGCATGAAATTACTCAGCTGCGCGGCATGCTGCTGGATAACTGGCACGGTCTGCAGCGCTTGCGACTCGATTTGCTGGCGGCGCTGAGTTATCAGCGCCTGGGCTATCAGGAGCGTGCACAAAGCCTGTTGGTGCAATGTTTGATCGGTGCTGAGCGCGAGGGTGTGCGCAGCCTGTTTGTTGAAGAAGGCGAGGCTATTCGTCTATTGCTGCAGCAGTTGGAAGCAGCCGAACGCCAGCCGGCGCTTCAGGGCTTTATCCGCAGCTTACTAGCTATCTGGCCGGGTAATAGCGCGCGGCAATCGCTGGAGGTGCTCGAAGAGGGGCTGACCGAGCGCGAGCGTGAGGTGGTCTGCCTCGCGGCTAAGGGTATGTCGAATGATGAGATCGGCCAGCAACTTTCACTGGCGCTGGGTACGGTTAAGTGGCACCTGCATAATATTTACGAAAAGCTCAAGGTGCGTAACCGCACACAAGCCATCCGCCGCGCGCGCGAACTGAGTCTTCTTGATCAATGAATAGCCAATCGAACTCCCGTACAGGCAAGTTGCCGTTACTGCGCACTAAGCTGTTTCCTGCTGAGTCTGCTGGCCGGCCTTTGCTGGCCCGTGAAGCGCTGCTTGACCGCTTGTTCAAGGCTCGCGATCAACATCTGATTTTACTCAGTGCGCCGGCCGGTTTCGGCAAAAGCACGGTGCTCAGCCAATTTCGCCTGCGTTTGCTGGATACCGGCGCTCGGGTGGCCTGGCTGTCCTGTGATGACGCCGATAGCGAGCCGCAACGCCTGTTGCATTACTTAATTGCGGCCATAGAGGCGCAGCTCCCTGGCTTTGGTGCGAGTACCACGCGGCTGTTGCGTGATGATCTGAGCGTACCCAATGAGTTGCTGCTGGATTCCTTTATCGCTGATCTGCAAAAGGTTGAGGGTGATCTGTACCTGATCCTTGATGACTTCCACCGGGTAAGGCATGCGGAGTTGGGGCCGCTGGTTAAGTACTTCTTCAAGCAATTGCCATCTAATGTGCGAATGATCGGCAGTACCCGCTATCAAGTACGTTTTCTCGGTGATCAGCCGGTCATTACGCCCAAGGAGCTGTGGGTCAACGCGGATGAATTGCGCCTCACTCGCAGCGAGACGGAAGCCTATTTCCATGAGCTCAAGCAATTGCAGCTGAGCAGCGCCGAGCTGGATTTGCTGCAGCGCCGTACTGAGGGCTGGATTACTGCATTGCATCTGGTGGCTTTGGCGTTAGCGCGACATCCGGAGCGCACTGCCTTCCTGGCCGGACTTTCTGGCACCGAGCGCAATATCGCCGATTACTTGGCTGAGGATGTGCTGAACCACTTGCCGCAGGATCAGCAGCAATTTCTCGATCAGACCTCGGTGCTCGATGAGTTTAATGCCGAGTTATGCGATGCCCTGACCGGTCGCACGGACGGTGCGCAGATGCTCAAGCGCCTGCAAAGCGCACAGCTGTTTATCATCGCGTTGGACGAGCAGGGCGAATGGTTTCGCTACCATCACCTGTTTGCTGAGTTTCTCCAGGGGCGGCTCAGCCGTGTGGGCGATCCGACCCATCTGTTGCATGCTGCTGCGCGCTGGTGTGAAAGCCATGAGCTGACCGATAAGTCTATCAAATACGCCTTGCGCGCCCGTGACTATGCCTTTGCCGCCGAGCTGTTGGAACGCCAGGGCGCGACATTGATTGCCGGCAATCAGGTGTACGGCATTTTGGCGATCCTCAAGGATGTGCCGTCTGAAGTGATTCGAGAACATCCGGTGTTCCAGATCTTCTATGCCTGGCAGCTGGCTTTCGAGCAGAAATACGCCGAGGCAGAAGCGCTGATTGAAGAGGTCAGCACGCGCTTGATGCAAGGTCGTAGCAAGCCGATGCACTTTGGCCTGGCGGTGTTGTTAGCGGTTGCCCAGGTGCTGAAAGCGTTGGTACTGCTGTATCAAGACAAGTTGGAAGCTGCCTTGAAAGTGGCGCGTCACTGGTTGGCGTTAGTACCAGATAACCAGCCGATTTTTCGTGCCAGCATGTCCTGTATTCAGGCCGCGGCCTACGCGCTACTGGGCGAGTTTGGTGATGCGGCCAAATCGATTGCGGTGGCGCGCGACAACCTGGAGCAGGCTGACAGTGAGTACCTGCATGCGGTGGCCAGTCTGATCGAAGCGTTGATCTTTAAGGAAATGGGCCAGCCAGAACGTGGTCGCGTTTTAGCGGAGAGTGCCCGGGCGCGGGTCGAGCAGGTGTTTGGCCGGCGTAGTCGGGTTGGTGGGCCGTTGGCATTGGCTTACGCGGATTTACTGTATGAGCAGGATCTGCATGCAGCAATCCTTGCCGAGTTGCCACTGGCGACCATCTGGCGCGATGTGGCCACGCCCATTGAACTGATCAGTCGCGGCAAACTGGTCATGGCCAAAGCGCGTTTCTTTGACGGTGAGGGCGAGTTGGCCCTAGCGGAGCTGGATGAATGGCTGGCCGGCTTGCATGGCCCGGGTTATGAGCGGGTCTACGCACTGGGTATGAGCTGCAAGGTGCAGTTTCTGCTGTGGCTGCGTAAGCCCAATGAGGCCGAGCGCACCTGCCTGCAGTTGCAGCGCCATCTGGCGGTATTACTACCGGGCCGTTATGCCGATGCAGAAACAGTGCAGGTGCTGTCTGAAGCGCGTCTGGCCTTGTCCGAGCGCCGTGCTGATAAGGCGCAAACGGTGCTTGAGGCCTGCCTGGCCAAACAGACGGCTGAGCATCAGCGTGATCGGCGCCTGCGTCTTTCCTTGTTACTTTCTGTGGCGTATTGGCGCAAAGGTAACAGCGAAAAGGCCTTTGTCTTGTTCAAGGCTACGCTGGAAGACGCCTGGGCAAGCGGTTACCGGCGCATGTTTCTGGATGATGCACTTTGGCTGCTACCGCTCTGGGACGCCTGGCATGGGGCCGAGCCCAAGCGTGCAAACGCTTGGCAGGGGCTTGCCGAACAATTGCGTGAGCAATGCCGGCGGTTGTCTATCGATTTAGATAATTTTGATGAAAATCAAGATGTTAGCCATAGAGAGCGAGAGATTTTGCGCTTTGTAGCGGCCGGGCTGTCGAACCGCGATATTGCCCAGGCGGTGCATTTGTCAGAGGCCACCATCAAATGGCACCTGCATAACCTGTTCGCGAAGCTGGGCGTGCGTAGCCGTACGCAAGCGGTATTGAAGGGCAAGAGCCTGGGTTTGTTGAGCGAGGCCTGAGACCTGGTTGCCTGATGCGCGCCAGGTGGGCGCTCCATCCCTTGGATAGGCTGGCAGCCAAGGCTTGCACCAGTAGTTTTAACACCAGGACGAGAAGCATGGTGCTTCACGATTCCAAGCCTGGTACGAATAGGGAAGCAGTATCAGACCTGGTGAGCGGCGCACGCCGCTGTAGCTGAGACGGACAGGAGTCCAGAGCAGCCTGCCGGGGACAACCCATTAGTGAACTGTGGAGAGAATAACAATGAAAACCCTCAAGCAACTGGCCCTGGCCGCCGCTGTTCTGGCTGTTCCTTTCATGGCTCAGGCTGAGCTCAAGGCCATGGATGACACTGCTCTGGCAACCGTAACCGGTCAGGATGGCATCAGCATCTCCGGTAACTTCAACGGCACCATCGGTAGCCTGGTTTATACCGACGGCGACACTGGCGGTGGTTCGCTGCGCATGGAAGGCATCGGCTTCACCGGTTTCAACATCTCTGATGATGCTCCGGTCATGGTTGACGTGGTAACCAACGACATCAGCGGTACAGCAACCCAGCAACTGCAAATCAGCCTGCCGACCATCACCGGTGAGTTGACTGTAGGTGCCATCAAAGTTGGTGACACCAACGCTGCTAGCATCGGTTCTCTGGCTGTTAGTGACCTGAACATGGCTGGCACCACTGTAAAAATCTGGGGCCACTAAGTTCGCTTAGTCGTACGTGTTGAAAAGTCTTACCGGTTTCGGCCGGTAAGACTTTTTCTTGTCGGATAGGAGTGCGGTGGGCTGATGATCGAGATTTTGCTTGGCAGCCTAATCGGCGTGTGGGGTTTTACCGAAGCGGTGGATACCAAGCCGCCGGCGCCAGGTACCGTGCATATCAATCAGCATTTGCTGCCAAACGGGCCTTTGCGTGAGACGGTGACGCTTGAACCAATGAGTCAATTGCAGTTTCGCAATGTGATTCGTCAAGCCTATGACTACAGCTGTGGCTCGGCTGCTTTGACCTCACTGCTGGATTATTTCCTTGGTCGCAATTTGCAGGAACGCCAGGTAATGGAAGGCCTGCTGCAGTTTGGCGAGGCCGACAAGATTGTTGAGCGGCGCGGCTTTTCCCTGCTCGACATGAAGCGGTTTGTCACTGCGCTGGGCTACAAAAGTGGCGGTTTTCGCGCGGCCTTTGCTGATCTCGACGCGCTTGAGCACCCGGCTATCGTGCCGATCGAATATGCCGGCTTCAAACACTTTGTGGTGGTGCGTGATGTTTACAACGACCATGTGTTTGTCGCGGACCCTGCACTCGGCAATATCAGTTTTACTCGTACGCGTTTTGAGGAAATCTGGGATCAGAATGTGCTGTTCGTGATCTTTCCCAACGGCAATGAACCACCTAATGCCCTGGCCTTGAGCGAGCAGGATTTGCGCATCATTGATGATCGTACCGTCAGTTTGCTGGCATTTCGTGAGTTCCCTCAGATGACCAAATTCACCGAGAACCAGGCCACAGAGCTGGGTTCCGATGGCGATATTCGCTACATCCGACGCAAGTAAAACGCCCGGCATAAAAATAAATATTTGGGGGCTGCGCCATGAGAGTTTCACATTGTGTATGGCTGGCCATGCTGGCAGGGGCTGCCAGTTCAGCGGTATTTGCCGACGATCCGACTTCGGTCGATCAGGCACGTGAAGCGTTGAGCAAGCAGGAAGACGACGCCGATAGCGCCAAGGCGCTGGAGGAGGTTTTTCAGGCTGCAGAAAAAAGCTACACCTTGCTGAAAAAAGGTGAGCGAACCCTGACCTATGGCTTTGATTACTCATTGCTGCGCGATACAGTTATCGAGACTGTACGCACCGGTGACAACGTATTCAGTGTGATTGGTCAGAGTGAAGCGCAGCATACCTTTACCAATTCGTTCACCTTCGATTATGGCGTGTGGGACAACCTGACCTTCAGCGTGCGTCTGCCCATGATCGCCAAGTACGACACCGAGCGTGACTTGGATGCTTACAGCCTGGGCGATATCTCTGCCAGCCTGCGTTGGCAGCCGTGGACATCCCTACGTGGTAAACCGGTGACTACCCTGTACGCGACCCTGGGTTTGCCAACCGGTAATAGCCCTTATGACATCAATACCCAGAGCGACCTGTCTACGGGTAGTGGCACATACAGCCTGGGCGTTGGCGCGAATATGTCTTATGTAATCGACCCGGTCGTGTTGTTCGGCTCTGTTGGATACACCTACAACATGCCAATCACCGGTATCGGCCAGGTACGCGGTGGTCGCTTGCTCGAAGAAGTCGATCCCGGATCGTCATTCTCCCTGAGCATGGGCTTTGCTTACGCGCTGTCTTATGACGTGTCGCTGGCAACGTCCTATCAAATGTCGCATTCACTGAAGCCGACCTTTACCTTCGCCGACGGCGAAGCTGAGGGGCGTGGGCAGACCAGTGCGGTGATGAACTTCTCGCTCGGCTTGCGTACATCGCCGGAGCGCATCGTCAACGTCAACGCCGGTTTCGGTATGACCGAGGATTCGCCAGATGTGCTGTTAGGCATCTCTATGCCTTTGGATATCAAAGGCCTGAAGGCCCAATAAACGCGAGCGAATCTTCTTATGAACACGCGAATTTCGCTGCTTACGCAGGCGATTTTTTGGGTAGCCTCGCTTTGCTCCGGGCTCGCTCAGGCACAGCTAGCGCAGAATTTGACAATTGGCAGCCCCAAGGCAATGGCGCTAGGCAATGCGGTAACGGCAGACTTTGTCGGTATCGATTCTGTGCATTACAACCCGGCAGCCTTGAGCAAGCTCAAGGGCCGGCAGACGACGGTCAAGTTCATCACTGGGGTGATGGACATTCGCGCCGAGTTTGATGCCCCCAATGGTTATGGCAGCAATTTTCTCGGCCTAAATGATGACCCGGTGGCCAACTCATCCAGCCGCGCAGGAGCCGCCATGATGTACCTGCCGGGTGTGGGGGGGGCTACCGAGTTGCCGTTGCTGTTTGCGCCATTGGCTGGGTTGTCCATCACGCCGCCTGGCTCCAAGTTGACCTTCGCCACCAATATGTACACGCCGCAAGCGCTGGGTTTTGCCCGTGACGAAGACGACCCAGGGCGCTATCAGGGCAAGGAGCTGGTGATTCAGCGTCTGACCTATTTCTCGCCTTCGCTGGCGTATCAGGTCAACGATGAGCTGTCGCTGGGCTTGTCTATCGGCTTCTCGCACCAGGCGATGGCGCTGAATCAGGACTTCCGCGCGCCGGGGGTTCTTACCGGCTTAGTCGGGGTGGCGCAGGATGCCTTATGCCTTGTCGACAACAACCCGTTTGAAGTCTTTCTGAATATCTGCGGCGGCGAATTGGGGCCTTTCACCGACATCGCTAATATCGATATCGATATGCAGCAGACCCTTTCGCCTACCTGGAACGTCGGCTTCCTTTGGGAGCCTACCGACTGGTTTGCCTTGGGTGCGGTGTATCAAAGCGAGGCTAAGATGCGCTTGAAAGGGCGCTATGTAGTGGATTACTCGGAGAACTGGCAGGGTTTCTGGCAAGGCCTGGACAGCTCGTTTATCGGCGCGGTGTTTAACTCCATAACACCGGACGGTTTGTTCGATAAGGAGCGAGGCAACGTCTCGCTGAATATGACCTACCCTGCGCACTTTGCCAGCGGTATCAAGTTCAAGCCACATGAGCGCTTACAGATCAACCTGGATGTGAAGTGGACTGACTATGCGGCCTGGGACAATTTTGAGCTGGAGTTTGATCGCCAGCTGGATATGCTGACCATCGCCAGCCTGTTCTCCCCGGATAACGCCACTTCGACCAGCATCATTCTTGACCGTGGTTATGAGTCGGTATGGAGCTGGGCGGTCGGTGTCGAGTATCAGGTTAATGACCGTTTGAGCCTGCGTATGGGCTATGAACCACGGCCTTCCGCGATTCCCGGCAATAAGGCTGATGCGCTGGCACCTCTGGGCGATGCCAATCTCTATGGCCTCGGGCTGGGTTACCAGTGGGACAAGGACACGGTGATCGATTTGGGCTTCAACTACCTGGTCAGCAAGCAGGACATCCCGGCGCGCTCCAGCTGCAATATCAACTGCTCATCCATCGACAGCATGGTGTACAACCCCTATGCCGACCTGGATGTTAAAACCAGTGTTAAAGCCTATGTCTTCGCGTTGACCTACCGCACCACTTTTTAGGATTCAGTCATGCGCATTGTGCTGATGTTGATAGGGTTGTTAGTGGCTACGCAGACCAGCGCCAGCGGCCGTTATCTGACCTGGGTTGATGATCAGGGCAGGGTGCACAACAGCTTTGTCGATAACCGTTATATGGCTCATCAGCGTACGGCTGTTGGCAACATCCAACGCAGCGACCAAGCCCGTCTGAATGACGATGCAGTAATCTGGCCTGGTAGTAAGAGCAGCGGTGAGAGCAAGCGTCGCTATTTCACCTGGGTGGACGCCAGTGGCAATCTGCAGAACAGCTTCTATGCAGGCCAGCAGGTGCAAGCCGGCGGCAATGAAATTCTTCTGGGTACGGGTGAGCGCTCCAGTGCCTACATCAGCTCGGACGTACTGGAAGGGCGCGATTTTGCTCGTGATGAGCAGGATGGCCGCTACTTCACTTGGGTCGATGAACAAGGGCGCATGCGTAACTCTAAGGTGCCGCCCAAAGGGGCCACTCCGCCAGCACCCACCCTGCACAATGTGGCACTGACTCAAGGGCGGGAAGTTACCTTTGATGCCAAGGCGCAAGCCTTGCCGGGACTGGATGGGCAGCCCACGGCCGCGATGCAGGCCTTATTGACTGGGACCGAAGAGAAGACTGAGGGGCGCTATCAGGCGTTGGTCGAGCGTTGCTGCGGGCAATTGAATGAGGAGGATTTCACCCCCCTCAACGCCGATGAGCCGCGTTATGAAGAGTTGAATCGCTTTTCCCCCAGTCTGGATTTCCCTATGGGCAAGAGTTATTACGCTGCCCTGAAATTGCCACGCTCGCAGTATGACTTCGGCCTGCGTATCCGCAGCTTTGCCAATAAACAGGTCGCCTATCCCTCTTTGTTGTTCCTTGATCAGGCCAAGCAGCCAACACGCTTGGTCAGCGATGCGGTGTACCAGCTGCACGCGGAAACCTGGTACCGCTATGCCTTTATCGAAGGCACTGTCCCCGTACGAGCCGCCGCCGGTGAGCACTACGTACTGCTATTAACCACGGATGAAGATCGCAGCCTGCAAACCCTGGATAACAAACCCTTTAAGCGTCCCTTGCAGGCGCTTGCGCTCGATGAAGCGGGTATGCAGAGTCACGCCCACAGCGATGAAGGCGCGTTTGAACTGGCGATTGTGCGTTAGCGACGCCATAAAGCAGCCATAAAAAATCCCGGAAAAGTCCGGGATTTTTTAGTCATCGGATCAATCAGATCTGCGCAATCGACACGTGGCCAAACAGTCCTTGCGAGAAGCGCATACGCTCTTCAGCCGTTTCGACGATGCCTTTTTTCTGCAGTTCGGCTATGCGAGCTTCAACTGCATGGGCGCGGTGGGTCAGGCCGCAGTCGTTGGCGATTTGGATATTCAGGCCGGGGCGGGCGTTGAGTTCGAGAATCAACGGGCCCTTGTCCTGGTCCAGCACCATGTCCACACCGATATAGCCCAGGCCGCACAGCTCATAGCAGCCGGCGGCGAGCTTCATAAAGCCATCCCAGTTAGGTAGCTGCACACCGTCCACCGCGTTGGTGGTGTCCGGGTGTTTGCTGATCTTGTTGTTCAGCCAGGTGCCGCGCAGGGTCACCCCGGTGGCCAAGTCCACACCCACGCCGATGGCGCCCTGGTGCAGGTTGGCCTTGCCGCCGGACTGGCGGGTGGGTAAACGCAGCATCGCCATCACCGGGTAGCCCATCAGCACGATGATGCGGATGTCTGGCACGCCTTCATAGCTGATGCTTTTGAAGATCTGGTCCGGGGTTACGCGGTATTCGATCAACGCACGATCCCGGTGGCCACCCAGGGAGTAGAGGCCCGTCAGGATGCTGGAGATCTGATGTTCGATCTCCTCATGGCTGATGATCTTGCCCGAGACGGTTTTGTACTTTTCTTCGAAACGGTCAGCGATCACCAGGATGCCGTCACCGCCGGCGCCCTGCGCCGGTTTGACCACGAAGTCCGGGCGGTCGCCGATGATTGCACGCAGGTTATCGATGCCTTTTTCGGTATCGATGATGCCGTACATCTCCGGCACATCGATACCCGCTTCGATGGCGCGCATCTTGGTGATGATCTTGTCATCGACGATCGGGTACAGGTGCCGTTTGTTGTACTTCAGCACGTAGTCCGCGTTACGCCGATTGATGCCCATGATGCCTTTGGCTTCTAGGGCTTTCCACGTCTTGATCAGACCGAACATGGCA
>DASRUM010000192.1:0-54374 GCA_035655415.1 Pseudomonas sp. | reverse complement strand
CATCCTCGCCTGGGCCCTGCTGCCGGCCATTGGCTGGTGGTATTTCGGTGAGCCGCGCACCCTGTTGGTGTTGCTCGGTGCGCTGGGATTGGCGTTGTTGTTACGCGCCAACCTGTCCTGGAATCGTGTGCTGCTGTGCAGCGTGGCATTGGGCCTGGTGTATGGGCTGGTCTTGGGTGCGGTGTTCCGCGAACCCATCGAGTCAATGGCGCTTGAGCTGCAAAAGCTTATGCCGCAAATGCTTGATGGGGTTCACCAACAGATGTCGGTGGATGAGCGAGCGCGTCTGGATAGCCTGATTGCACCGGTACTGACCGGATTGATCGCGGCGTTGTTGCAGATAGTCAGCCTGTTGAGCCTGATGCTTGGGCGCTTCTGGCAGGCGCAGTTGTATAACCCGGGTGGTTTCGGCCGCGAGTTTCGCGCGCTACGCCTTCCGACTCCGCTGGCGATGTTGCTGCTGGTAGGCATGCTGTTGGGGCCCAATCTGGGTCCGCAAATGGCCATGCTGACGCCGTTGTGCAGTGTGCCGTTAGCGTTTGCAGGCATCGCCCTGTTGCATGGGATGGTGGCGCAAGGTCGGCTAGGTAAGTTCTGGCTGGTCGGGTTGTACATCACGCTGTTGCTGTTTATGCAGCTGACTTATCCGTTACTGGTGGTTTTGGCCATTGTCGACAGTCTGCTTGATTTTCGTGGTCGCTTTGAGCGCAAGCAAGGCTCGGGCCCCGCGAACGGTGAAGGTTAAAAGTTAAGAGGTTATTACCAAATGGAACTGATCCTGCTGGAAAAAATCGCCAACCTGGGCAACCTGGGCGATAAAGTGAACGTTAAGGCCGGTTACGGCCGTAACTTCCTGCTGCCGCAAGGCAAAGCTACCGCTGCTACCGCCGCAAACGTTGCTGCGTTCGAAGCGCGTCGCGCCGAGCTGGAAAAACTGGCTGCCGAGAAGAAAGCGTACGCTGAATCCCGTGCTGCTCAGTTGGCTGAACTGGAAGTCACCATCACCGCTACCGCGGGCGATGAAGGCAAACTGTTCGGCTCCATCGGTACTCACGACATCGCTGAAGCCCTGACCGCCTCCGGCGTTGAAGTGGCCAAAGCTGAAGTGCGTCTGCCGAACGGCACCATTCGTCAACTCGGCGAATATGACGTAGCCGTGCACCTGCACAGCGACGTTGAAGCAACCGTACGGGTTGTCGTAGTAGCAGCCTAATACGCTCGCGACTAAGTGGACTTGCACTCAGGTGCCTGGCCGCTAACAATCAGGCACGACATTGCGTAAGCGATGTCGTGCCTTTTGTTTTGTGAACACAGAATTTTGCCCCGAGCCTTATGACCGACATCAGCCTGCCCGAACAGTACGACCTGCAAACCTCTGCCCTGAAGGTGCCGCCGCACTCGATCGAGGCCGAGCAAGCCGTGCTCGGCGGCCTGATGCTCGACAACAATGCCTGGGAGCGGGTGCTCGATGCGGTGTCCGATGGCGACTTCTATCGCCATGACCACCGCCTGATCTTCCGCGCGATTTTCAAGCTGGCCGAGCGAAACCACCCCTTCGACGTGGTCACCGTCTCCGAGCAGCTGGATCAGGAAGGGCAGCTGTCGCAAGTCGGTGGCTTGGCCTATCTCGGTGAGCTGGCAAAGAACACGCCGTCGGTGGCCAACATCAAGGCCTATGCGCAGATCATTCGTGAGCGTGCCACGCTGCGCCAGTTGATCGGCATCAGCGGTGAAATCGCCGACAGCGCCTATATGCCACAAGGCCGTACTGGCGCCGAGATTCTCGACGAGGCCGAGCGGCTGATCTTCCAGATCGCCGAGGCGCGGCCGAAGACCGGTGGCCCGGTGGGGATCAACGATATTCTGGTTAAGGCCATCGACCGCATCGACACCCTGTTCAATGCCGGCGACGCGATCACCGGCCTGTCCACCGGTTTTACCGACCTGGACGACCTGACCAGCGGCCTGCAGCCGGCGGACCTGATCATCGTCGCCGGTCGACCGTCGATGGGGAAGACCACCTTCGCCATGAACCTGGTGGAAAACGCGCTGATGCGCAGCGACAAGGTGGTGATGGTGTACTCGCTGGAGATGCCGTCCGACTCCATCGTGATGCGTATGCTGGCCTCGCTTGGGCGTATCGACCAGACCAAGGTGCGTGCTGGTCGCCTGGACGACGACGATTGGCCGCGTTTGACCAGCGCGGTCAACCTGCTCAACGACCGCAAGCTGTTTATCGACGATACCGCCGGCATCTCGCCCTCGGAGATGCGCGCACGTACCCGACGTCTGGCGCGTGAGCATGGTGAGATTGGCCTGATCATGGTCGACTACCTGCAGCTGATGCAGATTCCTGGCTCCAGCGGCGACAGCCGAGTCAATGAGATTTCCGAAATCTCCCGCTCACTCAAGGCTCTGGCCAAGGAATTCAACTGCCCGGTCATCGCCCTGTCGCAGCTCAACCGCGGCCTCGAACAGCGCCCGAACAAACGCCCGATCAACTCTGACTTGCGTGAATCCGGTGCGATCGAGCAGGACGCCGACATCATCATGTTCGTTTACCGCGACGAGGTGTATCACCCAGAGACCGAGTACAAGGGCGTGGCCGAAATCATTATCGGCAAGCAGCGTAACGGCCCGCTGGGTACGGCGCGGCTGGCGTTTCTTGGCAAGTTCTCGCGCTTTGAGAACCTCGCGCCGGGTAGCTATCAGTTCGACGACGAGTGATCTGGTGTCTTCTAGCCGCGACCTCAGGCGCTAGCTTTTGTACAGCGGCGCGGTGGCGTGCTCGCCCAGGTAGGGTTTGAGGTAGTCCTCAAGGCGTTGGCCTTCCACTGCTTCAAAGGTTTCCGCACGGTCTTGCAGCTGTTCCACGCGGTCGATGCGGAAGTTGCGAAAGTCGTTGCGCAGCTCGCACCAGCTGCACAGGGTCCAGGTTTGCCCCCAGAAGAACAGCCCTAACGGGCGGACGCTGCGTTGGCTGGTGTCCCCACGTTCATCGCGGTAGCTGATCAGCAGTTTGTGGCGCTGGCGTATAGCCTGGCGCAGCTGGCCGAGCCAATGCACAGGATAGGGATTGGTTTCGGGGGCAAACAGCTGGTTGCGATTGAGCTCATCGCGCAGCTCGTTGGGCAGCACGCTGTGGATCTTCGCCAGTGCCGATTCGGCGGCCCGTTGTAGTTGTGGGTCCGCCCAGGCCTTGACCATGCGTGCGCCCACGAGCAACGCCTCTATCTCCTCGCGCTCGAACATCAAGGGTGGCAAATCCATCGGTTGGCGCAGCACGTAGCCGACGCCGGCTTCACCTTCCAGGGGGACTCCAGAAAGGGAGAGGTCTTGGATGTCGCGATAAATAGTGCGCACCGATACTTGCAGGCGTTCGGCCAGCCACTGGGCGGTGGTCAGGCGACGGCTGCGCAGGAACTGCACGATTTGAAATAGACGGTCGGCGCGTCTCATGTTGTCTCAGCTGTTCTCGCTCTGGATTACCGGGCGCGCTGACGCACGCCCGGAATGCCGGTTTTAGGACATGCTGTGCAGGCCCACTTCATTACCTTCGCTGTCTTTTATCACAGCGATAAAGCCATGCGGCGCGATGGACATCTTGCTATGGATGATCACGCCCCCTGCCGAGGGAACCCGGTTCACCACAGCATCCAGTTGTCCCTCGACGTTCAGGTAGACGCGGGTGCCGCCAATACCACTCTGTTGCTCGGCTGACTCGCTCAGGCAGCCACCGACACCGCTTTCCTGTGCATGGGGGAACAGTGCCATACGCCCGCCCATGCCCTCCATTACTTCCAACGGCGTTGCCAGGGCACGCTCATAGAAACCACGGGCACGCTCGAAGTTGCTGACAAATAGTTCGAACCAGTTGATCGCATTCATGTTCTCTCTCCTTGAAGGTTAGGGTGCGACAGGCAACGGCAGTATCTGACGGCGCGTTTTAGCCTGTGGAACCCACTCTAGGGGAGTGCTACTGACAGCTTAATGTCAGTAGCTTTTGCCCCGCTGCGATTAAATTTGCGTCGCTCGTAGCGGCATCGCAGGTGTATAGCTTGTGCAGGGCTACCTAGCGCTTGCAGCCCGGGAGTTGAGGGTTAAGATGCTCGGCTTTAGCCTGCCGTGGAGCCCTGTCATGCGTCCTCTTGTTGCCACCATCGATCTGTCAGCCATCGCCCATAACTACGCGGTGGCCAAGCGTTGCGCGCCGGGGCGGCAGGCGTTTGCGGTGGTCAAGGCGAATGCCTACGGGCATGGCGTGCGCGAAGTGGTGACGGCCCTGCACGATGTGGCTGACGGCTTTGCCGTGGCCAGCCTGGAGGAAGCCGCCGAGGTGCGTGCGCTGCACGGTGAGGCGCGGATTCTGTTGCTTGAAGGCTGCTTTGAGGCGGACGAGTACCAGTTTGCCGCGCAGCTGGGCCTGGATGTGGTTCTGCACAGCGAGCAGCAGGCGCAACAGCTGCTCGCCGCCGGCCTGACGCGGCCGCTGAATGTCTGGTTGAAGCTGGACAGCGGTATGCATCGCCTTGGGTTCAGCTCCGCGGCAGTGCGTGAATGGCACGGCCGTTTGCAGGGCGTGGCGCAGGTGGCCGAGCTGAATCTGATCAGTCACTTCGCTTGCGCTGACGAGCGCGGCAGCGAAGTCACCGAACTGCAGCTTGAGCAGTTTCTCGATCTGCTGGATCTGGATTTCGCCCAGCGCTCGCTGGCTAACTCGGCAGCGATTCTGACCATCCCGGCCGCGCATATGGACTGGCTGCGTCCGGGCATCATGCTTTACGGTGCGACGCCTTGTGCTGACCTGGGCGTCGCTGAGCTAGGCCTGCGCCCGGCGATGAGCCTGACAGCGCAGCTGATTGCCTGCCGCGCTGTAGCGGTGGGTGAAACAGTTGGCTATGGCGGAAACTGGCGCGCCGAGCGGCCGTCGCGTATCGGGACGGTGAGTTGTGGTTATGCCGATGGCTACCCGCGCCATGCGCCTGCCGGAACCCCTGTGGTCATCCAGGGGCAGCGGGTTGCGCTGGTCGGGCGGGTGTCCATGGATATGTTGACCGTCGACCTCACCGACCTGCCTGCTGCGGCAGTGGGCGATGCAGTCGAGCTGTGGGGTTCGCAATTACCGGTGGATGAGGTGGCGCAGGCTGCCGGCACCATTGGTTATGAGCTGCTCAGCAAGGTCACCGCGCGGGTGCCACGGCGTTATCGCAGCAGCTGAGTCAGAGCAGGCCGCTGGGTACGCTCAGCACATCCAGATGCAGGCGCGTACTGTCACTCAGCTTACCGTCTTCGCCGCATACCGCCGAGCCCGAGCGACCGCGTGCCTTGACCCGATAAAGCATCTCGTCGGCCGCTTTGTACAGCGCGGTAAAAGTGCCGGCATGTTGTGGGTACAGCGCCACACCAATGCTGATGGTTACGGTCAACCGTTCGGCGCGGTACATCACCGGCTTGGCCAATTCGGCGAGCAGGCGATTGGCGATTTCCCGCGCATGCTCTTCGGCATCGGCGCCACACACCAGTACAGCAAACTCATCGCCGCCCAGGCGCGCCACGGCATCGCCTGCGCGCACATGCTCGCGCAGGCGTAGAGCGATCTGCTGCAGCATCAGGTCGCCGGCATCATGGCCGTGTTTGTCGTTGATCGGCTTGAAGTGGTCGAGGTCGATCAGTAGTAGGGCAATCGTTTCGCTATGCCGGCGGGCATTGGCCAGCGCGGCTTCGCAGCGCTCGACCAGGTAGCGACGGTTAGGCAGCTCGGTCAGCGAGTCGTGAAACGCCGCGTGCTGCAGCGCCTGTTCACGCTGACGCAGGCGTTCATTGGTGGCGGCCAGTTCAGCGGTACGCAATTCAACCGAGCGCTGCAGGTCGGCGGCATTGGCCTGAGCCAGCGCCAGGCGCGCGGTTTTTTCGCGGTCGGCCTGGAGGATCGCGTCAGCCTTTTCCTGCTTAAGAATCTGGATGCGATAGGCCAGGGCGAAGGAGAACAGGATCGCTTCGGCCGCCACCGCCAGTGGGAACAGATAGGCAGTGGATTCGCCCGGTTGCACCACGCCGGCGGCGCGCAGCACCAGAATCACAAAGCTCAGCAGTACGCTTCCGTAGCCCAGCAGGTAGAACAACGCAGGGGTAAAACCCTGTTTCCAGCGGATGACCGCGCTGAGTAGAAGGGTGGGCACGGTAACAATCGGGATCAGCCCAATCAGCAGGCCCGTTTCACTGCGATAGCCGGCCAGGTTGGCCGCCAGGGCCAGCAGGTAGACCGCGATACAGCCGTTGAGGATGTGATGGGCAATGCGCAAGGTGGTGCGGGTGGATAGCAGCTCCTGAGCAAAACGCAGGATGCCCAGGCTGACCAGAATGGGCAGGGTGATGCGATCCAGCCAGGTGGGCACCGGACCATCGGGCCAGAGGTACTGGAAGCCATGGCCGCTCATGCTGGCGATAAACACCAGCGAAGCCGCCATGGTCAGCACATACCAGAGGTACGCCGGGTCGCGCAGGGCCAGCAGAATAAACAGGTTGTACAGCAGCAGAGCGAGGATCACCCCGTAGATCAGGCCGAGGATCAGGTGTTCGCGCTTGGCCAGTTGTTCGAGGTCATGCAGCTGCCAGATGCGCAGCGGGAAGGAGTTGCCGGCCGGGTCATAGGTGCGCAGATAGACGGTCTGCGGCTGCTCGCCCAGGGGCGGCAGGCTGAACACCGCGCGGCGGTAATCGTGGTCGCGGCCTTCGGCAAAGCTGACACGCTCGCCGGCCTGGCGTGTTTGCCAACCGCCCTGGTCGTCGGGCAGGAAGAGTTGCAGGTCGAGCAGGGTGACCGCACCGACTTCCAGCCACCACTGCGCGGGCGCGTCAATGGCGCGTTGCAGGCTGAGCTTGATCCACCAGGGGTTGCTGCTCTGACCAACGCTGGTGCGCCCGGCGGCCGGCTGAAAACGGCTTTGCACGGCGGGGTCGGCCATATCGGCAATGCTCAGCTGGCCGCCCACATCTTCCAGCAGCTCGATCTGGCCATTGAGCATGCTGCCGCTACTCGGCGCGCTCAGCAGCACCGGGCTGGCACAGGCCAGGGTGCCAAATAGGCTCAGAAACAGGAGAATGGCTAAGGTTAGGCGCTGCACTGCGGACTTCCCGATGTCGAGTGGCGTTTGGCGCGAGTATAGGCGCAGCCGGGTAATCGTTCACAGTTCTTGGTTTGGCGATAACCGGGGCGCTGTCAGCGACCACTGTCTTTGAGCAATCAGCCCAGGCCGCTGGGCACATTCAGCACGTCCACCTGCAGGCGGGCGCTGCTGCTCAGCTCGCCGTCTTCCCCGCAAACAGCCGAGCCAGAGCGACCGCGGCTTTTGACCTTGTAGAGCATTTCATCGGCGGCCTTGTACAGCGTGGTGAAGTTGCTGGCGTGGCGCGGATAGAGGGCCACGCCGATGCTGATGGTCACGGTCAGGCGTGCCGCGCCGTAGGTTACCGGCTTGGCCAGTTCATCCAGCAGGCGCCGGGCAATTTCCCGAGCGTGCTGTTCAGCATCCGCGCCGCAGATCAGCACGGCGAATTCATCGCCGCCCAGGCGTGCCACGGCGTCGCCTGCGCGGACATGCTCGCGCAGGCGCTGGGCGATGGCCTGGAGCATCTGGTCGCCGGCGTCGTGGCCGTGTCTGTCGTTGATCGGCTTGAAGTGGTCGAGGTCGATCAGCAGCAGGGCCACCGCCTGGTTGTGGCGTTTGGCCTCGGCCAGGGCGGCTTCGCAGCGCTCGACTAGGTAGCGGCGGTTGGGCAGCTCGGTCAGCGGGTCGTGGAAGGCGGCGTGCTGCAACTCGCGCTCGCGCTCGCTGAGCTGTTGGTTGGCCAGCGCCAATTCTGCAGTACGTAGTTTGACGGCATTTTGCAGTTCATCAGCGCTGCCCTGCATCTGTGCTAGGCGTGCGGTTTTTTCGCGGTCTGCCTGTACCAAGGCTTCGGCTTTTTCCTGCTTGAGCGTCTGGATGCGATACGCCAGGGCGAAGGAAAACAGAATCGACTCGGCCGCCACAGACAGTGGAAACACGTAGGCATTCCAGGTTGCCGGCTGCACCAGGCCAGTGGCGCGCATCAGGGCCAGGCTGATGCTGCCGAGAATCAGGCCGTAGCCGCAAAGATAGAGCAAGGCCGGGAAGTAGCCCTGGCGCCAGCGGATCAGGGCCGATCCCAGCGCTGCCGGGATGCTGGTCAGTGACAGCAGGGCGATGATCCAGGCGGCCGTATGGCGTTGCCCCAGGCCCTCCAGGGCGACCGCAATGACATAGCAGACGCAGGCCAGGCTCAACAGATGATGGGCCCAGCGTACATGCGTGCGGGTTTGCATCAGGCACTGGGTAAAGCGACAGGCGCAGAAGCCCCACAACGATGGCAGGGTGACACGATCCAACCAAAAGGGTACGGGGTTGTTCGGCCATAGGTACTGGAAGCCATGACCGCTCATGCTGAGAATCATTAGCAGAGCACCGGCGGTGGTCAGTACGTACCAGAAGTAGGCCGAGTCGCGCAGGCTGAAAAAGATAAACAGGTTGTACAGCAGCAGGGCGGCGATGATGCCGTAGACCACACCGAGAGCGAGGTTTTTTTCGGCGGCTTGCTGGGTCAGGTCAGCCAGTTGCCAGGCGCGCATCGGGAACGAGTTACCTGCGGGGTCATAGCTGCGCAGGTAGAGGGTGAGTGGTTCCTGATCCAGCTCCGGTAGCTTGAACAGCATGTGGCGGAATTCGTGATCGCGGCCTTCCTTGTGGCTGACCAGTTCGCCGGATTGGCGTTCCTGCCAATTGCCATTCTGATCTGGCAAGTATAGTCGTAGGTCGAACTGGGTTACCGAGCTAACTTCCAGCCACCACTGGCTTGGGGCATCTGCGCTGCGCTGCAGGGTGAGCTTGATCCACCAAGGATTGCGGCTCTGGCCAACGCTGGCGCGGCCATTAGCCGGTGTGAAGCGGCTTTGCACGGCCGGATCGGCCATATCGGCAATGCTCATTTGCCCGCCGACGTCTTCCAGCAGCTCGATATGCTCATTCAGAGAGCTGCCGCTGCTGTCGTCTTTCAGCAGGGCGGGAGCTGCGCACACACCGGCCGCCAGGCCGAGCAGCAGGACGATTGAGGAGACAAATCGCTGCACTACATGCACTCCGTAAACCTGGCTATCGATGCCGATGCTTTTATCGGGTCGAGTATAGCCACAAGCACGACTGTGATCACAAGCTTAGCGGTCGGTTTGCCCCATTCTGACGGTTGCTTATGCGTCCCATGTTCACGTTGCTTCAGTGCACCTCTCCAGGTTTCAGGCCTGGCGGCAGGCGGCGAGTGAACAGCATCGCCAGCACGCAGATCACCAGCGCGCAGCCCATGATATGGAAGGCCTCGTTGTAGGCAAGGATCGAGGCCTGTTCGCGGGTTTCCTGGCTGAGCACGGCGAGGGCGCGTTGGCTGCTGCCGAGCTTCTCCGTGAGCCATTCGAGCCGGGCCAGGGCTTGGGGGTTGAGGTTGCTGACTGACTCACTGAGGTATTGGTAATTGCGGCTGGTGTCGTTCTGCAGCATGGTCATCAGCAGGGCGATAAAGATCGCGCCACTGAGATTGCGCAGGATATTGAACAGCGCCGAGGCGGAGCCGGCGTCCTTGTGTTCGATGTAGCTGGTGGCGATCAGCGACGAAGTGATCAGAATCAGCGGCTGGCCAATAGCGCGGATCAGCTGGATATGCAGTAGCTGTGGGCCTGATAGGTCGGGGTTGAGCGAGCCGCTCATAAAGCTGGCATAGCCGAACAGCATAAAACCAATGGCGCACAACAGGCGTGGGTCGATAACCCGCATCAGCAGCGGTACGAAGGGGATCAGTGCCAATTGCGGCAGGCCCATCCACATGATCAGCTCGCCGATCTGCAGCGGGCTGTAGTGCTGGATCTGCGACAGGTAGAGCGGCAGCGCGTAGATCGAACCATACAGGCCGATGCCCAGGCCCACGGCGGCGACACAACTGAGGGCGAAGTTGCGGTTCTTGAGAATGCGCAGGTTGAGCAGCGGATGCTCGCGGGACAGCTGGATGATGACAAAGCAGCCAAGGCTGACGAAGGCGATCAGTGCCAGCACCACGATCATCCGCGAGCTGAACCAGTCACTGCGGTAACCCTCCTCGAGAAACACCTGCAGGCAGCCCAGGCCGATGGCCATGCTGCAGATCCCTGCGTAGTCCGCGCGGCGTATCTGCCGCCAGTCGATGGCGCGTTTTTCCAGGCCGTAGAGCAGCCCGCAGATCATCAGCAGGCCCGGCGGCAGGTTGATGTAGAACAGGTATTGCCAGCCTAGGTGCTCCGTCAGCCAACCGCCGATGGACGGGCCGATGGCCGGGGCGAAGGTGGCGGTGACAGCGAACAGCGCCATGCCGATCGGGCGACGATGGGGCGGCAGACGCGTCAGCACCATGCTGAAGGCCAGCGGAATAAAGGCCCCACCGCACAGCCCTTGCAGGGCGCGAAAGGTGATCATGCTGTGCAGCGACCAGGCCATCGAGCAGAGCAGCGAGGAGCCGATAAAACCGATTGTCAGCCAGACAGTCAGACGGCGCGCGCCAAGCAGGTCGACCAGCCAGACGGTCAGCGGGATGATGATGATCTCCGCGACCAGATAAGAGGTGGAGATCCACGAACCTTCGCTGAGGGTGGCGCCGAGGGCGGCCTGGATCTCCTTGAGCGAGGCGTTGGTGATAAGGATGTCGATGACCGCCATAAAGGCCCCAAGCATTGCACTGAGGACCGCTATCCAGTCGCGCAGACTGGGTTCACGTTGCGCTAGCGGTTGCTCAGTCACGGCTGTCCACCGTCGCCACTACTGACATGCCGGGACGAATGCGCTCCAGTTCGGGAATGTTCTCCGGCAGGCGGATCTTCACCGGCACGCGCTGGATCACCTTGGTGAAGTTACCGGTGGCGTTGTCCGGCGGCAGCAGGCTGAACTCGGCACCGGTGGCGGGATACAGACTGTCGAGGGTGCCTTGCAGGCGCAGCTCGGGGAGGGCGTCGAAGCGCAGCTCGACCTTTTGCTGCGGATGCATACGTGCGACCTGGGTTTCCTTGAAGTTGGCCTGCACCCAGACGCTGCGCGGTACCAGGGCGAGCAGTGCCTCGCCTGGACGCACGTACTGCCCTTCACGCAGCGAGCGGTTGCCGACGCGTCCGGCTATCGGCGCGACGATTTGCGTACGGGCTAGGTTCAGGCGTGCCTGGGCCAGGTCGTTGCGGGCCCCGTCAAGCTGGTTCTGCAGTTGCTGGCGGCGGTTATCCAGCTGGCTGAGCTCCAGGCGTTGGCCCTTCAGTCCGGCGTTGGCCTTGTCGACGCTGGCGCGGGCCACCGCGACATTGGCGCCGAGGCTGGAGAACTGTTGCTCCGAGGCGAAGCCGCCCCGGCGCAGGGCGCGAATGCGTTCGAGGTTGCCCTGCTGGCGGCCGAGTTCGGCACTGCTGGCCTGGACCTCGGCGGCCTGCGCCTCGATCCGCGCCTGCTGCTGCGCGTGCTGATTGGTCAGGCTGTGCAGCTGAACCTGCAGGTCGTCGATCTGGGTCTGGATGCGTTGCTCCTGATAAACGAAGTCGGCGTCGTCGAGGCGGGCCAGGGTGTCGCCGGCCTCGACCCATTGGTTGTCCTCCACCTGTACGCGGGTGATGCGTGCGGCAAGCTGGCTGGAAACCACCACGATATCGGCGCGCACATAGGCGTTGTCGGTGCTTTCGAGAAAGCGCGCGTGGAGCAGCCAGTACGCCCCGAAAGCCAGGGCGATGCAGAGCAGCACGGCGGCGAACAGGGACAGGCGGCGCAGGGTCTTGGCATCCATGGCGTAGCCCGGGTCCAGGTCGACCGGTGTGGTGGCGAGGGGGCGTGCAGGTTCGGCGTGGGTCATGGTCGGGCGATTCTCACAGGCGGGCGATTTCGACATGGCGCGGGCCACGCGCCTGTGCCGGGCGCGGATCGTGGTCGTAGCTGAGCAGGAAGTGGCAGCTGTGCAGGGTCTGACGCCGGTAAGGGCGTACGACTTGCGCCAGAGGGTCGTCGTCGAAGAAGCCGCACACCAGGCTTTGTTGGGCCTGTACCTGGTGGGCCAGAACATGCTCGAGCAGCGCCTGGAAAATCAGCGGGTCGTTGTTCAGCACGCTCAACCCGTGCAGGTTCAGATAGTTGAAGGTGTTGCCGACGGCGGGCAGGTGCAACCCGCCGAACAACTGGCTGTAGAGGTTGTAGGGCCTGCGCAGGGCGGCTAGCCAGGGGCTGTAGCGGGCCACGCGGGTCTGCTTGAAGGCCTTCTGGTTCCACACCCCGACCACCCCGACCACGCGCTGGTCGATACAGGCTAGCCAGTAGTCCTCAATCTGCAGCCCCTGATAGTACGGGCTGCCTTCCAGCAGGTCCTGGACCTGATAGACGGGAAAGCCTTGACGGCTGCCAGCCTGTTGCCACAGCTGTTGCAGCTGCTGTGCATCCGCAGCGCTCGCGGCGCGGATCTGCAGACCGCTGTCGGCTTGGCTGCGGGACTGGCGGCCGGGCAACAGACTGGTGGTGATGCGCCCGTTCGGATAGAAGTTGGGCAGCCCAGCGCGGCCGCGGCCGACGATGCCCAGGGGCACCAGGTTGTCTTCGAGGATCACAGCCTCCATCCAGCTGCCGGGTGCTTGCATGGCCGTGGCGATGGCGCGAAACAGTGCGGCCAACACACGGCCGCCGCGCCCTTCGGCGGCGATGCGCAGGTCATGCAGGTAGCTGACCGTGCATGGCTGGCCGTCGAGGTACTGCTGGCGTTGGCCGATATCCACCATGCCGAGCAACCGGCCTGGGTGCTCGCGCCGCTCGGCGACCAGTACCCGCGGCACTTCGCAGGCCACCCGCGCGCCGCTGAAAAAATCCGGCTCGCGTTCGAAGGTCAGGGTAACGCTGCCCATCTGCGGCGTACGCCGTAGCAGGTCGAGCAGCGCCGAATTGTCTTCGGGCCGGGCCGGCCGCACCAGAATCTCGTGAGTGTCCGGCATCAGCTCACCTGCAGCAGGTGGCGCAGGCTGGCGGGCAGTTCACCGGGCCAGTGGCGCAGGGCTTCGAGCTTGATATTGCCCTCCAGCATGCCGCGCGCCCGTGCCTGCTCCAGGTACAGCTGGCGCATCTGCGGCTGGGCGATGCAGCGCGCTGGGGCGAGCTGGCCGAGGTCACGGGCCAGGCGGTAGTGGAAGTTGTCGAGCAAAGCGTTTTCCAGCTGCTGGGCCAGGCTCTGCAGGGCGGGCAAGCTCTGCTCGGCGCTGCTTTCCAGCAGCAGCACATAGCCGGGGCGGCCGCCGCTGCTGTCGTCCAGGGCCAGCAGGGTGATCGGCAGGCGGCCGGCATAGTCGAGGCGGTCGAGCACAGTTTGCGCCAGGGTTGCGCTGATTTTTTCGCCGACCAGATCGACGCCATCGTTGCGCCCGAGAAAGCGGAAGCAGGGCAGCGTGCGCCAGTGGCCGCTGACCTCCAAAACGTCATTCATCCGGTAGCGGGCGAAGCCGCTGCCGGTGGTCAGCAGCGGCATCACCTGCTGGCCCTGGCGCAGGGCCCAGGGCGGCAGAATCCGGCCGTTGTCGAGGTCTTCGAATTCATAGACATGACTGCGGTAGGCCAGTGGGTAGCGGCCGCGAAACGGCAAGGTGACCACGCCTTCGGTGGCCCACAGGCCCTTGCCTTGAAAGCGGGCCTGCGGCAGTAGCTGTTGCAGGCGCTGGGCCCAGGGCGCGGCGGCGGCGGTGTCCCAGGCGCTGACCAGCGCCAACTGCGGCCAGAGTTCGGCAAAGAATGCCGGATCCGCGTTGCCATCCCAGGCGCGCAGACGCTGGGCGGCGGCCGTTGAGCGCGGACAGCGCAGCGCGGCCATGGCGGCGCTACGTCGGCCCCAATGGCCACTGCTGAGCACCTCGGCCAGCTCTTCGCGGCAATGGCCCAGTTGTTCCAGCAGGCCGAGGCCGAAGGTCGGGCTCCAGATCGACATCACGCTCAGGCGTGCATCCGCAGCGAGGAAGGACAGCGTGGCGAATAGCGAGTCGTCGGCGCTGCCGGCCAGGGCAATGCCTGGTGGCGCGGTTTGGGTCAGGCCGGCGATCAGGCGTTTACCCAGCGACATCAATTGCATGTCGTCGTTGAGGTCGGCGCTACTGGTATCGCGTAGTGCGCTTGGAATCCATGACAGCGACCAGTAGTGGCTGCCTTGGGCGATCTGCGGGTACTGCCGATAGAGGTCGCCGATCCAGGGGCTGATCGCCCGGTCGAGTTCGGCGAGAAAGGTTCGGGTGTAGGGAATCCACTTGATCGCCGAGGTCGAGCCGCTGGTTGGCTGGTAGCGGCTGATCGGGCTGTCGATCAGGCGTTGGTTGTTTTCCCGGCGTTGCCGTTCGAGATCGTCCTGATAGTCGCTGTAGTGGCTGCTGGGCAGGCATGCGGTCACCTGCTCCCAGCTGTCTTCGGGGCGGATGCCGCTGTTGCGGCCGCGCGGGGAGCGTACGAAGCGTTGGCTCCAGTCGCGCAGCAGGCGGCGCTGCACGGCTTCGAGGTCGTGGGCCTGACGTTCGAAACGCTGCATCCCGCTGTGCATAAATGCTCTGAGCAGGCCATGGCCGCAACGGCTGGCAATCACTGCGGTCATTGGCTCAGCTCGGTCGCGCCGTCCCTTGCGGTGTTGGCCTGTGCCTGGTTCTGCGCGGCAGTCGCGGCCGCTCGCCAATTCAGGTTGCGGCGCAACAGCTTCAGGCCCAGGCGGGAGCAGTAGCGCAACAGGGCGGAATAGGACACTTCACCGGCGCAGGGCAGTTCGGTGCCCCGCCGCCAGGACGGATTGCACTGCTCGAAATAGGCGATGTCGGCGTCCTGCGCGCACATCTCAGGGGTGATGCCGGCGACTTCGTCCTTCAGGTGCTGCGCACCTTCGCCGAAGTCCAGCAGCATGCGTTGCGGGTCGAAGGCATCGGGGAAGAGCTGCTGGCTGTAGGCCGCCACGACCTGCTGGAGAGGGCTATTGGGCGTATTACGGTCAGGGAAGTACGCGTAGAAGTTACGGGTCAGCAGCAGATAGGTTTTGTAGCCCTTGGAAATCAACAACCAGTAGAGCGGCGTCAGTGGATAGCGCATACGTACGCGCATCAGTTGCAGGTAGAACGCCACGTGCAGGCAGCGAGCGCCCCAGTAGGCCGGCTCGACTATGGTGTCACCGCTGAACAGGCCCCTGGCGGGTTTGCCGTCGACAGTGATTTCGAAGTCGGTGAGGGTCGAGAAACCGACGATACGCTTGCTCTTGCGGGTGCGCGCGAGGATTACGCCGCTCTTGCGCGACAGGTCGTTGAGGAAGGTCTGCTGCGTGGTGTTCTGGTAGTACTGCGAGAAGACGGCGTACATCTGCTGTGTATCGGCAGGGCTCAGGCGCTGCAAGGGTACGTAGCGGCTGCTCAGTTTTTCGGCAGGTGTAAGCATGAGAGATGCCCTCAGTGAACGTGTTGTTTTTATTGTTTAGGGCAGGTGCCGCCTCACACAGCTGGGTGGGCCTGCATACCGCGACGGGTCGCCAAGCACGAGTCGTCGGGGGCACTGGTCTTGTTGAAATGTGCGCGCCGAGAGTGTTCAGTTCACCGTCGGGCGGGGCCATTGATCCAAAGTTCGGCGGCTGCGAATTTATGCCCTGGGCTGTTTCCCGCCCTGGGTGATGTGCAGCCAAACGACCCAGTAACTGTGATGCCTGGCCGCGCGCACCCGCTTTTGGATAGGGGTGGAGGCGGGTATGTGGGGGATGAAGGGAGGTAAATGCCCGAGCGGAGGAGTCGGGTTTGGTTAAAATTTGTGCTATATTCCGCGCCCGCGATTTTCCATCCCTGTTCGCCAACGCCGGTCACTTTTCATGTCCATGCAAACCGCCAAGCCGTTATTCGATTATCCAAAGTACTGGGCCGAGTGTTTCGGGCCTGCGCCTTTCCTGCCGATGAGCCGGGAAGAGATGGATCAGCTTGGCTGGGACAGCTGCGACATCATCATCGTCACCGGTGATGCCTATGTGGATCACCCATCGTTTGGCATGGCGATTATCGGCCGGCTGCTGGAGTCGCAAGGCTTTCGCGTGGGCATCATCGCCCAGCCGAACTGGCAGTCGAAAGACGACTTTATGAAGCTCGGCGAGCCGAACCTGTTCTTCGGCGTCGCGGCCGGCAACATGGACTCGATGATCAACCGCTACACCGCCGACAAGAAAATCCGTTCCGACGACGCCTACACCCCCGGCGGCATGGCCGGCAAGCGCCCGGATCGCGCCAGCCTGGTGTACAGCCAGCGTTGCAAAGAAGCCTATAAAAACGTGCCGATCGTGCTCGGCGGTATCGAAGCCTCGCTGCGCCGCATCGCCCACTACGACTACTGGCAGGACCGCGTGCGCAACTCGATCCTGATCGATGCCAGCGCCGATATCCTGCTGTACGGCAACGCCGAGCGCGCCATCGTCGAAGTGGCCCAGCGCCTGTCCTACGGCCACAAGATTGAAGACATCACCGATGTGCGCGGCACTGCGTTTATCCGCCGCGACACGCCGCAGGGCTGGTACGAGGTGGACTCCACCCGCATCGACCGTCCGGGCAAGGTCGACAAGATCATCAACCCGTACGTCAACACCCAGGACACCCAGGCTTGCGCCATCGAGCAGGAAAAAGGCCCGCAGGAGGATCCGAACGAACCCAAGGTCGTGCAGATTCTCGCCAGCCCGCGGATGACCCGCGACAAAACGGTGATTCGCCTGCCGTCGATGGAAAAGGTGCGCAACGACCCGGTGCTCTACGCCCACGCCAACCGCGTGCTGCACCTGGAAACCAACCCCGGCAACGCCCGCGCGCTGGTGCAGAAGCATGGTGAGGTGGATGTGTGGTTTAACCCACCACCCATTCCCATGACCACCGAAGAGATGGATTACGTGTTCGGCATGCCCTATGCGCGCGTCCCGCACCCGGCATACGGCAAGGAAAAGATTCCGGCCTACGACATGATCCGTTTCTCGGTAAACATCATGCGTGGCTGCTTCGGCGGCTGTACCTTCTGCTCTATTACCGAGCACGAAGGCCGCATCATCCAGAACCGCTCGGAAGAGTCGATCATTCGCGAGATTGAAGAAATCCGCGACAAGGTGCCGGGCTTTACCGGGGTGATTTCCGACCTCGGCGGGCCGACCGCCAACATGTACCGCATCGCCTGCAAGAGCCCGGAGATCGAGTCCGCGTGCCGCAAGCCGTCCTGTGTGTTCCCCGGTATCTGCCCGAATCTGAATACCGATCACTCCAGCCTGATTCAGCTGTACCGCAGTGCCCGCGCATTGCCGGGGGTGAAGAAGATTTTGATCGCTTCGGGTCTGCGCTACGACCTCGCGGTCGAGTCGCCGGAATACGTTAAAGAGCTGGTCACCCACCACGTCGGTGGTTACCTGAAGATCGCCCCGGAACACACCGAGGAAGGTCCGCTCAATCAGATGATGAAGCCGGGCATTGGCAGCTATGACAAGTTCAAGCGCATGTTCGAGAAGTACTCGAAAGAGGCGGGCAAAGAGCAGTACCTGATCCCGTACTTTATCGCCGCACACCCGGGTACCACCGACGAAGACATGATGAACCTGGCCCTGTGGCTCAAGGGTAATGGCTTCCGCGCCGACCAGGTGCAGGCCTTCTATCCGTCGCCGATGGCCACTGCCACGGCCATGTACCACTCGGGCAAGAACCCGCTGCGCAAGGTCAGTTACAAGAGCGACGGCGTGACCATCGTCAAGAGCGAAGAGCAGCGTCGCCTGCACAAGGCCTTCCTGCGCTATCACGACCCGAAAGGCTGGCCGATGCTGCGCGAAGCGCTGACTCGCATGGGCCGTGCCGATTTGATCGGGCCGGGCAAGAATCAGCTTATCCCGCTGCATCAACCTGCTACCGACAGCTACCAGAGCGCGCGCCGTAAAAATTCGACGCCGGCCGGTAGCCACAAGGTCGCCAAGGACACCACCAAGAGCAAGCCGATGCTGACCCAGCACACCGGCTTGCCGCCGCGTGATACCGGTGCTGCAGGTGGTAACCCATGGGACAAGCGTGAGCAGGCCAAGGCGGCCGCGCAGGTGCGTAACCAGCAGGCGGCCAAGGAACGTGCCGACGCGGCCAAGGGCAAAGGCAAGAAGCCGGTGAAGAAGCCGGCCGTGCCGCGCTGATTAAGCAGGAATAAAAAACGCCAGCGTTCAGCTGGCGTTTTTTATGGTGCCGGGCGCTAATCAGCCGTAACGCTTCTTCGCTTCGATGGCCAGGCCGCTGCCGATGCTGCCGAAGGTGTTGCCTTCCACATGGCGGGCGTTGGGCAGCATCGCTGCAACGCTCTGGCGCAAAGCCGGGATGCCGCTGGAGCCGCCAGTAAAGAACACCGTATCGACCTGGGCAACACTGACGCTGGCATCGCTTAACAGCTGCGTGACGCTGGCACGCACGCGTTCCAACAGCGGTTCGATGGCGCCTTCAAACAGCTCGCGGGTCAGCTCGGCGACTAGGCCGTCTTCCAGGCGGCTGAGGTCGATGGGCCGTGCATCCTGTTCGGTCAGTGCGATCTTGCTTTCTTCCACCTGCATGGCCAGCCAGTGGCCGTCGCGGCGTTCGATCAGCTGGAATAGGCGGTCGATGCCCGTCGGGTCGACGATGTCGTAGCGCATGCTCTGCAACTGGCGCTGGGACTGCGCCGAGTACACCGCATTGATGGTGTGCCAGGTGGCCAGGTTCAGGTGGGTGCTGGTGGGCATCGGCGCATCGCTCTTCATCCGGCTGCCGTAGCCGAACAGCGGCATTACCCCGGCCAGGGAGAGCTGCTTGTCGAAATCAGTACCGCCAATATGCACGCCGCCGGTGGCGAGGATATCGGCATGCCGGTCCGCCACTGTGCGGCGTTCGGGTGCCAGGCGCACAAGGGAAAAGTCCGAGGTACCACCGCCGATATCGACGATCAGCACCAGCTCTTCACGTTCTATGCCGGACTCATAGTCGAAGGCTGCAGCAATTGGTTCGTACTGGAACGACACATCCTTGAAGCCGAGCTTGTGCGCCACCGCTACCAGGGTGTTCTGCGCTTCCAGATCGGCCACCGGGTCGTCATCGACGAAAAATACCGGGCGGCCCAGCACCACTTCTTCAAAGGGGCGGCCCGCGGTGGCCTCTGCGCGATTTTTCAGCTCGCCGATAAAGAAGCCGAGCAGGTCCTTGAACGGCAGGGCGCTGCCGAGCACGGTGGTTTCGCTTTTCAGCAGCTTGGAGCCCAGCAGGCTTTTCAGCGAGCGCATCAGGCGGCCTTCGTAGCCTTCCAGGTATTCCTGCAGGGCCAGGCGGCCGTAGACCGGGCGGCGTTCTTCGAGGTTGAAGAACACCACCGAGGGCAGGGTGATCTTGCCGTCTTCCAGGGGAATCAGGGTCTCTGCATCGGGGCGTAGCCAGCCGACGGTGGAGTTGGAGGTGCCGAAGTCGATGCCGCAGGCGCGGGCGGGTGTAGAGAAAGTCATGCGGCGCGCTGTTCCTGAATAAGTACCGGGAGGTTTCTGGGCGTCCTGTGGCGACGGCCTGGTGGCTGGCCGCCATAAAGGCTTGGCCGCAAAAACGGCCGCGCATTCTATGCGAGTGCGCGGCGCAATGCTGCCCCCGGTTATCCGGTGTTTATTCGGCTCAGGGTTGGGGCGGGGTGTTCGGCGGTGTACGGCGGCTCTGCCACTGCGTCCACTCAAAGCCCAGCACCACCAGCAGCGACAGGGCGAATGGCAACAACAGGTAGAAGCAGCGGAACACGATCAACGCGGCGAGCACGTCAGCCGCTGGCAGCTCGGGCATCGCTGCAAGGAAGGTCACTTCCAGTACGCCCAGGCCGCCAGGGGCGTGAGACAGCAACGCCAGTGAGAATGAGGCGAGGAACACGCCGAACACTACCAGATAGCCAGGGTTGTTCTCTGCCGGCAGGGCGAAGTAGATGATCGCCGCCGCGCAGGCCAGCTCCAGCGGGCCCGCCAGTAACTGGCGGCCAACAATACCCAGGCGCGGGTATTCGAGATGAAATTTGCCCCAGTGCCAGGGTTTGAAGTGGCGCCAGGATCCGAGCACGTAGAGGGCGACCAACAGCAGCAGGAGCCCGCCAATGATCTCTGATACCAGCGGCGTAACCTTGGCCACGCGGTGGATCAGGTCCGGCTGCAGCACCAGTACGCAGCCGCTGGCCAGGATGGTGCCGAGGACGAAGGTGAAGGAGCAAAACACAATCAGGATGCCGATTTCTTGCGGCGTCATGCCTTTGCTGCGGTAGGCGCGGTAACGCACCAGTGCGCCGGAGAACACAGAGGCACCAATATTGTGGGCCAGGGCATAGGTGGTGAAGGAGCACAGGCTGATAAAGCGCCAGGGGATTTTTTTGCCCAGGTGGGCCAGGGCGATACGGTCGTACCAGGCTAGGGCGCTATAGGCGCCGAGGGTGGCTGCTGCAGCCAGTAGCCAGTCCAGGCGCGGAATGGCGCGCAGGCTGTCAGCGATTTCATCCAGCGAGATAGTGCGCACTTGGTGATAGAGCAAGTAGCACGACAGCAGAACAGCTCCGAGACCCACCAGGGTCCAGATCAGATCGCTCCTTTTCATCACGGATGCAGCTCCACTGAGATCACTCCTTCGCTCTGCGATTGGCCCCGCACACGGCCGTTGCGAAGGCTGCGCAGTATCGCGGAGGCATGGCCGATGCTCAACCTCGGACTTGCTGTTGGCGTTACGGCGTGTGTCGCGTGCGACTCAACTCCAGCCAAGGGTCAGGGCTGCCAATACAGCATAGCGGGCCGTTTTCGCCAGGCTGACGATCAGCAGGAACACCCACAGGCGTTCGCGCATCACCCCGGCCACCAGCGTCAGCGGGTCGCCGATGATAGGCACCCAGCTCAGTAGCAGTGACCAGCGGCCATAACGTGCATAACCACGTTGCGCCTGCTGCAGGCGTGCATCGGTGACCGGGAACCAGGGCTTGTGGCGAAAGTGTTCGAGGTAGCGGCCGAGCAACCAGTTGAGCAGCGAACCGAGAATATTGCCGACGCTGGCCACCGCCACTAGGGCCCAGGGCGAATAGGCACCGCTGAGCAGCAGCGCCACCAGCACGCTTTCCGACTGCAGCGGCAGCAGGGTGGCAGCGCCGAGGGCCGAAATAAACAGGCCCAGGTAGGCGGAGAGCGTCAGCATTCGTGGCGCGTCGCTTAGGGCTGCTTTTCCTGCTCGGCATTGGCCATCACGTCTTCCAGCTTAAGGCCGGTGAGGCCGTGAATAGTGCGCCACAGGTAATAAAAGATGGCCATCAGCATGATCATCGACGGGATCGCGATCATCGGGTAGCTGAGCAGATTCATCCGCCCCAGCTCGGCGTTAAAGGCTTCGCTGCCAGCCGGGCTGATGACGATCCACTTGGCCAGCACGTAGTTCATCGCCGAAGAGAAGAAGAAGGTGCCGCTCAGCCAGTAGGTGGCGCGGAGCAGGCGCGTTTCGAACAGCTCGGTATTGCCGGCCTGCTCCAGGCGCTCATGGATCTTGTCGACGTTGAGCACGGTTTTGTTGAACAGCATGGTGCGGATCAGCGGGTAGCGGGTGCGGGTCGATACCAGCACGGCTATGCCGATGATGCCGGGGATTGCCGCTTCCTTGATCGCCAGCCACTGGTTGTCCAGTTTCAGCAGGCCGATGCCGCCGGTAAGCAGCACGCTGATCAGGCCGAGCAGGGCGATAAAGTTGAATTTGCGGTACTTGAGCAGCTCGAAACTGCCCCAACCCAGCGGGAAGGCCAGCGCCAGCATCAGCGCGCCATCAGCGCCCAGTCGGCTCTCGCCACTGAGTTTCATCAGGATCAGGGAGGGAATCAGGATGCTGACCAGTAAATCGATCAGCGGACGGGGTTTGTGCGTGGCCTGAGTACTTTGCGTGGTATCGGTCATGTCATTCAAGGTGCAGGAAAGAGACGTGATCATCGCCTGCTTGAACGGCGGCTACCAGCCCAGCCGTCGCCTGGAGTGTGAAAAAGTGTAAGGCGCAGGTGTATGGCGTAGTTTTCTGGCGGATGACCGCTAGTCCTACGCTCAGCCAACCTAATCGCCTGATGCTAAAGTGATATTAGTCAGTCTAAGGTGATGCTCGCGCGCTGTTCAGCTCTCTGTGGGGCGTCGCCAGGTTTTGGGAGTGATGCTGATGTACCGCCGATGCCCATCTAAATATGTGCTGCTGTTCGTGGTGTTGACCAGTTGGGTCGCTCAAGCATTAGCAAAGGACTGTATTGGTGTAGTGGCGGCTGGCGCCACGCCCTTCTGGGGGCAAGTGGAGGCCGGTGCGCGGCAGGCAGGACAGCAGTATGCGCTGGATGTGCATTTTCGCGGTCCCCTTCATGAAGGGCGGGTGGAAACACAGCTGCAGATGATCAACTGGGTCGTGGAGCATGGCTGCAAGGCACTGGTTATCGCCCCCAGTGGGTCTGAGATTGTGCCGCGTGTGCAGCAATTGGCAGATCACGGTATTAATACTGTCTATTTCGACCGGGATCTGCCCGGCAGCGCGGTGCGCGGGGTGGTCGCCACCGATAACTTCGGCGCTGGTTTGCAAGCAGGGCAAGCTCTGGCCAGGGCGCTTGGCGGGCAAGGCGAGGTTGCCTTGTTGCGCTTGAAGGCTGGCGTGCCTTCGACCAGCGAACGTGAGCGCGGCTTTCGCCAGGGCGCGGAGCAGGGTGGGCTGAGTATTCTGGTGGATGCCTATATCGGCGACGACAGTCAGGCTGCCGTGGATGTGCTGCGTGATCGACTGTCGCAGCTGGCTGGCGTATTTACGCCCAACAGCACTAGCTCGCGCGCGGCCCTTGCAGCGCTGCGCCGGCTCGGCAAAGCGGGGCATTTACTGCATATCGGTTTTGATGCGGACCCTCTGCTGATTGAGGCTCTGAGTAAGGGTGAAATCCACAGTCTGATGACTCAGCAAGCCCATGCCATCGGTTACCAGGCCGTCCAATTGGCGGCGAAAAGTCTGCGTGGTGAGCTGCCGCTGCAACCGGTAAACGTCCCGCTGCAGGCGCGGCAGGTCAGCCGCGACAACCTGGCGCAATGGCAGCGCGCGCAAGAGGTCGAGCTGTCCGGCAATCCGTCGCCCTCGCGCTGATTTGCCGCATAACGGCGCTGGCTGGTGTGTCGGTGGCCGTTTATCATCCTGCGCTTCAGCCGGTTGTTTTAATGTTTGCAGGTATACCCAATGCGGTTGATGTCATGGCTTGGTGTGGTGTTGCTTGGCTGCAGTGCGTCGGTGCAAGCGGCCGAGCTGCGTTTGTATACCGAGGAGTACCGGCCGCTGAGCTATATCGAAGATGGCAAACTGACCGGCATGGCTGTGGAAGTGGTCGAGTTGCTGATTCAGCGGACCGGGCAGGACACCCGCATTGAGCTGGTGCCCTGGACCCGTGCCTACCATCAGGTGCAGCGTGAGGCCAACAGTGGTTTGTTTTCTACGGTGCGCACCGCGAGGCGCGAGGCGCTGTTCCAGTGGGTAGGGCCAATTGCCTTGGGGCACACCAGCTTTTATGCGCGGCGTGGGGCCGGGCTGAATGTGCGTACGCTCAAAGATGTTGAGCGCTTCAACACCCTGGCTGTGCCCAAGCAGTGGTACTCCTATGAGTACCTCAGCGACCGTGGCCTGAAAAATCTTTACGGCGTGCCGACGCCCCAGCACATGATGAAGATGTTCAAGCACGGCCGTATCGAGTTGCTGGTGGCCAACAACCTGGCGCTGGATGACATGCTCGCGCAGCAAGGCATGCGCCGTGATGAGGTCGAGTTGCAGTTCACTCTGATGGGCAACAACTCTTATATCGCCTTCTCCAAAAGCACCGATCCGGCCCTGGTCCAGCAATGGCAGCAGGCCCTCGAAGAGCTGCTGCGCGACGGTAGCCTGGAGCGCATTCATCAGCGCTGGTTTGCGCAACCCTTCGCCATGCCGGCGTCTGGCGAGCCTTTGGCGCGGTAACGCGGCTTGCCCTGCACTGAGCTAGGCTGAAGCCAGTGCCGGGAGAACCCACTTTGCTGAAACCATGCTGCGCGCTGTTGCTTTTGCTGCTGGCCTGTTTGGCCGGGCCTGCGCTTGCCGATTTGCATTTGCTCACCGAGGACGCACCGCCGACCAGCTTTAGCCGCGATGGTGAGCTGCACGGTTTGGCCGTAGAGGTGGTGCGTGCGTTGATCGAACGTACCGGCGACTCCGGTGAGATTGAGTTGCTGCCCTGGACGCGCGCCTATCACCTGGCTCAGCTCGAGCCTGATACGGCGATCTTCTCCACCGTGCGCACCCCGGAGCGTGAGGCCAAATTTCAGTGGGTCGGCCCACTGCTGATCGGCACCACAAGCTTCTACTCGCTGAAATCGCGCAACTTGCATTTTGACAGCCTGCAGCAGGCTGCCGAGAGCGGCCCGCTGGCGGTGCCGAAACAGTGGTACACCTTTGAAACCCTGAATGCGCGTGGCTTCAAGAATATCTATGGGGTCACCAGCTCGAAGAATATGGTGACCATGCTCAAGCATGAGCGGGTGCAATTGATCGCTACTGAAGACCTGACCCTCAAGGACGAACTGGCTACCGGCGGTTTGCGCCCAGAGCAGGTGCAGGCGCATCTACCCTTTATGCGTTCGGCCTATTACATCGCCTTCTCCCTGCAGACCGATGCGGCGCTGGTTGAGCGTTGGCGGCGCGCCCTCGATGAAATGCACCAGGACGGCAGTTTCGCGCAGATATTCCGTCGCTGGCTGCCCCATGCCGAGTTACCGACGACCACCGAATAGTCTCCGCTGCTGCGCGCCACGCGGCCTGTTAGTCTGGCGTCTGTTGCGTCGTTCTCTCCTCGCTGAGCCTGCCTATGCCCACCTCACGTCCTGCCCTGCTTGATCTTGCTGCGCGCGCGCAGTTGTTTGGCCATCTGGCGGCCATGGAGAAAGCCGGCGTGCCGGTCGAGCGGGCGCTGCTCAGTGCACAAGTGCCGGTGCGTGCCAGGGCGGCGCTAGCCAACCAGCAAACACAGATCGCAGGCGGCGGCGATATGGCCAGTGCCGGGCTGCGCAGCGGCTTGTTCACCCAGCTGGACAGCACCTTGCTACACGCCGCTCAGGTCAGTGGCTGCTTGGAGGCGGTTTATCAGCGTCTGGCCGACCGTTACAACCATCGGGCGCAACAGGTTGCCGCCGTAAAATCACGCCTGCTGATGCCGGCGGCCGTGTTGGTGCTGGCGCTGTTTATCCAGCCACTGCCGGCGTTGGTCGGTGGTCAGTTGAGCATCGCCGGTTATCTGTGGGGCGTACTGGCGCCGTTGCTGGTGCTGGGGGCTTTGTATGGTCTGGGTCGTGGGCTTTATCTGCGGCGTGAGCACGCGCCCGCTGGCGCTGCTTCGCCTCTTGATGGTCTGTTGGCGAGCTTGCCGATCGTCGGCCCCGCGCTGCTACGGCGTAATCTGCGGGATTTCTTCGACAGCCTGGGACTGATGCTGGAGGCTGGCATGCCCATGCTTGAAGCCTTGCCGAAGGCCTGCGCGGTGATCAGCCATGCGCCGCTGCGCAGACGCTTCAGCAGCGTAAAGGTAGCAATTCAGCGTGGTCAGGGACTGGCTCAGGCATTGGCGTCTGTCGATTTTCCCGGGCAGGGGCTGGCCCTTGGTCTGATCCGCACGGGCGAGGCCAGCGGCACCCTGCCGGCCAGCCTGCTTAACTACGCCGGGGTGGAAACCCAGAAGCTGGATAGCCTGACCGAACAGCTGGCCACCTGGTTGCCGCGTCTGCTGTATGCCGGCGTGATGCTGTGGATGGCTTATGGGCTGCTTACTGGTGCCGGCTTTGGCCCGCGACTGCCGGTCGAACTGCAGTAGCACGCTGTTGTCGGCTACTGAAAGGCAAGCGCAAGGTTGCTGGTTGATGATGTAGTTTTACTACATAATTGCTTGTCCTGACCGACCCTGACCGATGGTGCATTTTATGCAAAGAGCCTCGCATCACGACCTCCGTGCGCAGTTTCGCGCGCTTCTTGCGGCAAATAGCTGTTATCACACGGCCTCTGTATTCGATCCCATGGCCGCTCGGATTGCGGCTGATCTAGGCTTTGAAGTCGGCATTCTGGGCGGTTCTGTAGCTTCACTACAAGTCCTGGCCGCACCTGATTTCGCCCTGATTACCCTCAGCGAATTCGTCGAGCAGGCCACCCGCATTGGCCGGGTCAGCCGTCTGCCAGTGATCGCCGATGCCGACCACGGCTACGGCAATGCGCTCAATGTGATGCGCACAGTGGTCGAGCTGGAGCGCGCCGGGATTGCCGCGCTGACCATCGAAGACACCCTGTTGCCCGCGCAATTCGGCCGTAAGTCCACCGACCTGATTAGCATTGATGAAGGTGTTGGCAAGATCCGCGCGGCCCTGGAAGCGCGGGTTGATTCGGAACTGGCGATCATCGCCCGTACTCACGCCGGGGTGCTGGAGGTCAGCGAGGTGATTCGCCGGACACAGGCCTATCAGGCGGCCGGTGCTGATGCCATCTGCCTGGTCGGTGTCGAGGATTTTGCTCACCTGGAACAGATTGCCGCCGCCCTGAGTATTCCGCTGATGCTGGTCACCTACGGCAACCCCAAGCTGCGCGACAACGCGCGCCTGGCCAGCCTGGGCGTGCGCATTGTGGTCAACGGTCACGCGGCCTACTTCGCGGCGGTCAAGGCTACCTACGACTGTCTGCGTGAGCAGCGCGGCATCAATGCAGGTGACCTTAGCGCCACTGAACTGACCCATACCTACACCCAGCCCGAAGACTACATCGTCTGGGCGCGCAAGTTTATGCAGGTCAAGGAATAGGCGACCGCGTGCTCTTGAGATTCGCCGGCACACGGCGCATATCTACAGGAGCACACAACGGAGGACGAGGCTGATGGCCGGTGGCTGGGCAAATGACGGCGCGGTACAGGAGCAGATCGACAGCAGCATTGAGGACGCCATCCAGCGCGCCCGCCGCCAGCTGCCGCGTGGCGAAAGCCTGGGCCATTGCGAAGAATGTGACGCCGCCATCCCCGAGGCGCGGCGCAAAGCCATCCCCGGCGTGCGCCTGTGCGTGGCCTGCCAGACCAAGCACGACAAAGAACAGGCCAAATTCAATGGCTATAACCGCCGGGGCAGCAAGGACAGCCAGCTGCGCTGAACAAGCGGTGCGGCACTTTCTGCTGGTTATGGCGGTCATAGCGGGGTGTATCGATGATCACGGAAGAGGTAACCCATGACAATTTTCGAAGCCTTGCGCATCAGCCACGACCGCCAACGTGAGTTGGCCGAAAAAATGGTGGCGACCAGCGGTGATAGTCCTGAGCGCGAGGCCCTGTTTGCCGAGCTTAAAGACGAGTTGGCAGCCCACTCGGTGGCCGAGGAGCGGCACTTTTATATTCCGCTGATGCAGGATGACCTGGGCGTCGACCTTTCACGTCATGCCATTGCCGAGCATCATGAGATGGATGAAATGGTTGAGGGGCTGGAAGAAACCGATCTCAGCAGCCCTAGCTGGTTGGTCCAGGCGAAGGCCTTGTCGGAGAAGGTGCACCATCACCTGCAGGAGGAAGAGCAAAAGTTTTTCCAAATGGCCGGCAAGTTATTGAGTGAGGCGCAAAAGAAACAACTCTCAGGTGCCTATCTCAGCACCTATGACGAACAGAAAATCGCGGCAAACTGAGCCCCACGTGGCCCTTGCTTAGCGTACGGGCTTTGCCGTTTAAACACGCACTGTTTGCTAGCTTGGTCTGCCGGCTCGCGCATGACCGGCTTATACGATCAGGGCACTACAGAGTAGCCGCGCCCGCTCATGCAATTGATGTAGGCCTGCTGTGAATCGGCGCTGCTTTCGGCGTTACGACGATTCTCGCGGCGGTCCTGGCGCTGGCGCGAGCCGCCCACGGCCACACCAACGGCCGCCGCATCACGCGCCCTGTTTTGCCGATATTGTTGTTTTACGTCGTCATCCACACGGTCATAGATCTCGTCATGTTGATTGCCGCGGATCTGTGCGGCCGTTGCGCCGACGGCGGCGCCCTTGGCTGCACCGCGTAGCCGCTCTCCGCCTACGGAGTTGCTGTCAGGTTGTTGTTGGCTACTTCCAGACTGCGCCTGACAGGCGGCGGTATCACTTTGAATCTGTTCAGAACTCTGGCCTTGCAGGGGCGTCAGTGTTTCCGCCTGGGCCAGTGGCAGGCCGAGCAGCAACAGGGCGCCGAGTAGGTAGCGAGAGGGCGCGTGCATAATGTCGGTCTCTCGGAAATGGGGTAAGCCTTCACTATAGCCCCGGCATAGACTGCGGCCATTGCAGTCTCGAGATTGCCGACGAGTGCAGCCGCCAGGCTTCAGAACAGAAAATAGCGCTGCGCCATTGGCAGCACGTCGGCCGGCTCACACCAGAGTAATTGGCCGTCAGCCTTGACCTGATAGGTCTGCGGATCCACGTCGATAGTCGGCAGGTAGTCGTTGTGGATCAGGTCGGTCTTCTGTACCTCGCGGCAGCCTTTGACCACGCCGATCTTCTTCTTCAAACCCAGCTGCTCAGGTACGCCGGCATCAAACGCCGCCTGGCTGATAAAGGTGATGCTGGTGGCATGCCGGCTGCCGCCGTAGCTGGCGAACATCGGTCGGTAATGCACTGGCTGCGGGGTGGGGATCGAGGCGTTGGCGTCGCCCATCAGGCTCGCGGCAATCGCCCCGCCTTTCAGAATCAGGGTCGGTTTGACGCCGAAAAACGCCGGGCGCCAGAGCACCAGGTCGGCCCATTTACCCACTTCGATGGAGCCCACTTCATGGCTGATGCCGTGAGTGATCGCCGGGTTGATGGTGTATTTGGCGATATAGCGTTTAACCCGGAAGTTGCTGTTGCCAGGGCCGTCGCCTTCCAGTGGGCCGCGCTGTTTGTGCATCTTGTCGGCGGTTTGCCAGGTGCGGGTGATCACCTCGCCGACACGGCCCATGGCCTGGCTGTCGGAGCTGATCATCGAGAACGCACCGAGGTCATGCAGGATGTCTTCGGCGGCAATGGTCTCGCGGCGGATACGGCTTTCGGCAAAGGCCACGTCCTCGGCGATGCTCGGGTCGAGGTGGTGGCAGACCATCAGCATGTCCAGGTGTTCGTCGATGGTGTTGCGGGTAAACGGGCGGGTCGGGTTGGTCGAACTCGGCAGCACATTGGGGAAACCGCAGGCCTTGATAATGTCCGGCGCGTGACCGCCACCGGCACCTTCGGTGTGGTAGGTGTGGATGGTGCGGCCCTTGAACGCGGCCAGGGTGGTTTCGACAAAGCCGGATTCGTTCAGGGTGTCGGTATGGATCGCCACCTGCACATCAAATTGGTCGGCCACGCTCAGGCAGTTGTCGATGGCCGCCGGGGTGGTACCCCAGTCTTCATGCAGCTTAAGGCCGATGGCACCGGCCTTGACCTGCTCGATCAGCGGCTCCGGCAAGCTGGCGTTGCCTTTGCCGGTAAAACCCAGATTCATTGGGAAGGCGTCGGCGGCCTGCAGCATGCGCGCCATATGCCAGGGCCCGGAGGTGCAAGTGGTGGCGTTGGTACCGGTGGCCGGCCCGGTGCCGCCGCCGATCATGGTGGTCACGCCGCTCATCAACGCCTCTTCGATCTGCTGCGGGCAGATAAAGTGGATATGCGTGTCGATGCCACCGGCGGTGAGGATCATGCCTTCACCGGCTATCACTTCGGTGCCGGCGCCAATCGCAATCGTGACGTCCGGCTGGATATCCGGATTGCCGGCCTTGCCGATGGCGGCGATACGCCCATCCTTCAAGCCGACGTCGGCCTTGACGATGCCCCAGTGGTCGATGATTAGCGCATTGGTGATCAGCGTATCGACCACGTCTGCCGCGCAGAGCTGACCCTGTCCCATGCCGTCGCGGATCACCTTGCCGCCGCCGAACTTCACTTCTTCACCGTAGGTGGTGAAGTCTTTTTCCACTTCGATCCACAGCTCGGTATCGGCCAGGCGCACCTTGTCGCCGACGGTGGGGCCGAACATATCGGCATAGGCTTGGCGGGAAATTTTCATGGGTTCGCCTTGTTATTCAAATGAGTTGATCGTTCCCACGCTCCGCGTGGGAATGCAGTTGGCGACGCTCCGCGTCGCTGGGACGCGGAGCGTCCCGCTATGGGTTCCCACGCGGACGGTGCGACGCCTCGACGTGGGAACCATCAGTCCGCCAGTCCGCCAGTCCGCGTTGTTTGTGGTGCGCAGGGCGCACCCTACAGCTCGCCCATTACCCGCCCGGCAAAGCCGAATACGCGGCGATGGCCGGCCAGGTCGACCAGTTCCACTTCACGGCTCTGCCCCGGCTCGAAGCGCACCGCAGTGCCGGCCGGGATATTCAGGCGCATACCTCGCGCGGCAGCACGGTCGAAGCTCAAGGCGTCATTGGTCTCGAAAAAGTGATAGTGCGAGCCGACCTGGATCGGCCGGTCGCCGCTATTGGCCACGGTTACGCGCAGGGTACGGCGGCCGGCATTGAGTTCGATCTCGCCGTCCTGAATCTGGTATTCGCCGGGAATCATGGCGCGCTCCTCTCGGGGCTAAGGGTTAGTTGCATAAAGGTCAGATCGAGCCAGCGGCCGAACTTACGGCCGACCTGGGGCATTTGCCCGGTGATGCTGAAACCGAAGCGCTGGTGCAGGCCGATGGAGGCGAGGTTGCCGCTCTCGATGGCGGCGACCATCACGTGCTTGCCGCCGGCCTTGCCGCGCTTGATCAGTGCGCCGAGCAGCAGCACGCCGAGGCCACGGCCGCGCTGGTCGGCGCGTACGTACAGGGAGTTTTCCACGGTGTTACAGAAGCCGTCGAAGGGCCGCCAATCGCCGTAGGCGGCGTAGCCGAGCACGCTATCGTCGGCGTCTACCGCCACCAGCACCGGGTAGCCTTGCTGGCGGCGCGCGGCCAACCAGGCCTGGCGGTTGGCCAGGTCGACGATGTCGTCCATCCAGATCGCCGTGGTGTTGAGCACGGCGTCATTGAAGATGGCGCGGATGGCTTCCAGGTCGTCGTCGCGGGCATCGCGAATAATCATTCTTCATGTCTCCAGGAAGTCGTCCAAGGCCGTAGCGAGCGCCGCTCAGGCAAGGCGCAAGTCGGCGAGGATGCGGAGTTGACGTCTGTCAATGAGCAATCCGAGACGGCTTGCAACGCCGCATGGGCAAGCGCAGTAGGCATTGGGTGATTTCCTCAGGCAATCGGCTGATGGACGGTTACTAGCTTGGTGCCGTCCGGGAAAGTGGCCTCGACCTGGATTTCGGGGATCATTTCCGCGATGCCTTCCATCACCTGATCACGGCTCAGCAGGGTGGTGCCGAAGTGCATCAGCTCGGCCACGGTCTGGCCGTCACGGGCGCCTTCGAGCAGCGCGGCGGAGATATAGGCCATGGCTTCCGGGTAGTTGAGTTTTACCCCACGGGCCAGTCGGCGTTCGGCTACTAAGCCGGCGGTGAAGATCAGCAGTTTGTCTTTTTCTCTAGGGGTCAGGTCCATCAGGTGCTCCAGATACGTGGGGGCACGGCAGTGCGGCCGAGCAGGGCCGGCCGCAGCAGGTGCCAGAGTTCGATCAGCCAGGCGCGGGCGTGCAAGGCCTCGTCGGCCAGGCAGCGGGCCACCAGCAGGCCGGGTAATTGGGTCAGGTCGCCGCGCACAGGTGTGTTCAGGCTGCGGCAGTGTTCAAGCAGTTCGCTGTCGATTTCGCCGCTGATCAGCAGGGTGGCGAAGACCGGTTTACCGTCCAGGCCGATGGGCGAGTCGAGCAGACCATCACCGCCAACCACGCGCTGGCGCTCGTGCCAGAGCAGTTGGCCATCGCGGCGGATATTCAGCTGCGCTTTGAAGTGACCGGCGTCGAAGCGTTCGCCACTGGCTGGGCGGCCAAGGGCGACGATATCCCAGTAGAGCAGCTTGGCATCGCCAAGCAGTTCGATATCGGTGGTTAGTTCAGCCTGGGCGGCGGAATAGACGATGGTTTCCTGCGGCAGCCATTCCAGGGTGGCGCCGGCTTCGACGCGCAACTTGAGGCTTTGGTAAGCCGGGCCGGCGGCGCGGTACCACTTGGCCGCGCCGGGGCTGGTCAACTGTGCCCACGCACCGCTGCCAACGCTGGCAGAGATATCCAGGCGATCACCGCCGGCGATGCCGCCGGGGGGGTGGACGATGATGTGCTGACACACTTGTGGCCCTTCGGCATACAGGTGCTTCTGCACCCGCAGCGGGCCTTTATGGCGGCGCAATGTCGGTCGCGTCGTCTCGCCATCGCGGCCATAGCCCAGCTCCAGCTCGGCATGCCAGCTGGGGGTAAACAAGACGGCCGGTGCGTTCACGCCGTCACCCTGCTGCTGCGGTTTCGCCAGGCCTGAACTGCGGAATAAGCGCTCAGCAGGATCAGCCCCAGGCTGACCGCCAGCCACCATTGCAGGTGCATGCCGTAGTAGGGCGGGGCATGCAGAATTCCTTGGATCCAGATCAGCGCTAGGCCCAGGGCCAGCACACTGGCACACAAAGCGCGGCCCCAGGAGCGGCAATAGGACGCCGGGCGCAGCACCGCCAACAGCACGCTGCATTCGGCCAGGACGATGGCGCAGAAAATCAGCACTGGCTTGAGCGGATAGACCGCTTCGCTGCCAACCGGCATGGCGCGCAGCATCCAGTAATCCGGCAGGCTGCCGGCCCAGATCACCAGTGCCATACCGACCAGTGCGGTAAGCGGGAGAAGAAGCGTGCGCAGGGGTGGCATTGGGGCCTCGAGTCCATAAGCGAAAGCCTGATTATGCGCAAAGTGCAGGTGCGGCGTCGCCATTCAGATTGCGACCAGGCCACGTACACCGTCGGTTTCCATGGTTTCGCCACGGCCCTGCTGGACGATCTCACCCCGGCTCATTACCAGGTACTGGTCGGCCAGCTCGGCGGCAAAATCATAGAACTGCTCGACCAGCAGAATGGCCATATCGCCGCGCTCGGCGAGCTTCTTGATCACCACGCCGATCTCCTTGATCACCGAGGGCTGGATGCCTTCGGTGGGTTCGTCGAGGATAAGCAGGCGCGGCTTGCTCGCCAGCGCGCGGCCGATGGCCAGCTGTTGCTGCTGGCCGCCGGAGAGGTCGCCGCCACGGCGTTGCTTCATCTCGCGCAGCACCGGGAACAGTTCGTAGATAAATTCCGGCACCACCTTGGCTTCGCTGCCGGGGAAGCGTGACAGCCCCATCAACAGGTTTTCTTCCACGGTCAGGCGGCCGAAGATTTCCCGGCCCTGGGGCACGTAGGCGATGCCGGCGTGCACGCGCTGGTGCGGCTTGAATGCGGTGATCGGCTGGCCTTCCCAGCTCACTGCGCCTTGCTTGGCCGGGATCAGGCCCATCAGGCATTTCAGCAGGGTGGTTTTGCCCACGCCGTTACGCCCAAGCAGGCAGGTAACCTCGCCGACCTTGGCCTCGAACGACAGGCCGCGGAGGATATGGCTGCCGCCGTAGTATTGGTGGAGTTGTTGGACTTGCAGCATGTTTTTACCTCGTTGTTCTGTGCTGTCGCGATCGTTTCGGTGCGCGCGGCGCACCCTACGCGTGGGGCCGCGGACGTAGGGTGCGCCGTGCGCACCAACCATCAGCGCCCCAGATAAACCTCAATCACCCGCTCATCAGCCTGCACCTGTTCCAGCGAGCCTTCGGCCAGCACGCTGCCCTGGTGCAGCACCGTGACGTGGTCGGCGATGGAACCGACAAAGCCCATATCGTGCTCGACCACCATCAGCGAATGCTTGCGCGCCAGGGACTTGAACAGCTCGGCGGTGAACTCGGTTTCGGCGTCGGTCATGCCCGCCACCGGCTCATCGAGCAGCAACAGTTGCGGGTCCTGCACCAGCAGCATGCCGATCTCGAGGAACTGCTTCTGCCCGTGCGAGAGCAATCCGGCAGGGCGATTGCGCGAGGCGTCGAGCTTGATCGTCTGCAGCACTTCATCGATGCGGTCTTTCTGCTCACCGCTGAGTTTGGCGCGCAGGCTGGCCCACACCGACTTGTTGGTTTTCTGCGCCAGTTCGAGGTTTTCGAACACGCTGAGCGCTTCGAACACCGTCGGCTTCTGGAACTTGCGACCGATGCCGGACTGGGCGATCTCGACTTCGCTCATTTGGGTCAGGTCGAGGGTTTCACCGAAGTAGGCGACGCCGTTGTCCGGGCGGGTCTTGCCGGTGATCACGTCCATCATGGTGGTCTTGCCGGCGCCGTTGGGGCCGATGATGCAGCGCAGTTCACCGACACCGATATACAGGGTCAGGTTGGTCAGCGCCTTGAAACCATCGAAGCTGACGTTGATATCTTCCAGGGTCAGGATAGTGCCGTGACGAACGTTCAGGCCCTTGCTGGCCAGGGTGCTTGCCCCTATCGCATCACGGCCACTGCCGGACGGGTCAAAGGCGGGTTCGAGCATAAATTCGGGGACCGGAGTGGCGCGCATCATTGCTCTCCTTTCTTGCGTAACAAGCCGATCACGCCCTTGGGCAGGAACAGCGTCACGACGATAAACAGAAAGCCCAGGGCGAACAGCCAGTACTCGGGGAAGGCCACGGTAAACCAGCTCTTCATGCCGTTGACCAAACCGGCGCCGAGTAGCGGGCCGATCAGTGTGCCGCGCCCACCAAGGGCTACCCACACGGCGGCTTCGATGGAGTTGGTCGGCGACATCTCGCTGGGGTTGATGATGCCGACCTGCGGCACATAGAGCGCGCCAGCCAGGCCGCAGAGCACCGCGCTGAGCACCCAGATAAACAGCTTGTAGCCGCGCGGGTCGTAGCCGCAGAACATCAGGCGGTTTTCTGCGTCACGTAGCGCAGTGAGCACGCGGCCGAACTTGCTGCGTGCCAGGGTCCAGCCCAGGTACAGGCTGGCGACCAACAGCACCACGGTGGCGAGAAACAGCACCGCGCGGGTGTGCGCCGAGGTGATATCGAAACCAAGAATGGTGCGGAAGTTGGTGAAACCATTGTTGCCGCCAAAGCCGGTTTCGTTGCGGAAGAACAGCAGCATGCCGGCGAACGTCAGGGCCTGGGTCATGATCGAGAAGTACACGCCCTTGATCCGCGAGCGGAAGGCGAAGAAGCCGAACACCAACGCCAGCAAACCGGGGGCCAGCACCACCAGACATAGCGCCCAGAGGAAGTTGCTGGTGCCGTACCAATACCAGGGCAGCTCGGTCCAGGCGAGGAAGCTCATAAAGGCTGGCAGGCCATCACCGGCTGCTTCGCGCATCAGGTACATACCCATGGCGTAACCGCCGAGGGCGAAGAACAGGCCGTGGCCGAGCGACAGCAGGCCGGCGTAACCCCAGACCAGATCGAGCGCCAGGGCGACGATGCAGTAGCAGAGGATTTTGCCGACCAGGGTCAGGGTATAGGCCGAGACGTGCAGGGCGTTGTCCGCCGGCAACAGGTGCAACAGCGGCATGGCGATCAGCAGGGTGAGTACCAGCAGGCCGATAGCGATGGAAACTCGCGGGCCGAGCTTGGCGCTGGCGCGCGCCAATAGCGTTTGGTTGAGTGGCATGGTCATCAGTTGATCACCCATCCTGTCGCAGCAAATGATTGTTGGTTTGTAGGAGCGCGCCATGCGCGCGAACAATGGCGGCAACGCGGTCGCAGGCATGGCCTGCTCCTACGGCTTCAATGCGGCTAATCTGGTTCAATCGATCACCCGTCCTTTCAAAGCAAACAGACCTTGCGGGCGTTTCTGAATAAACAGAATGATCAGCGCGAGGATAAGGATCTTGCCGAGTACGGCACCGATCTGCGGTTCGAGAATCTTGTTGGCGATGCCCAGGCCAAAGGCCGCCATCACGCTGCCGGCGAGCTGGCCGACGCCGCCGAGCACCACCACCAGGAACGAGTCGATGATATAGCTCTGGCCGAGGTCAGGGCCGACGTTGCCGATCTGGCTTAGGGCCACACCGCCGAGGCCAGCGATCCCAGACCCCAAACCAAACGCCATCATGTCCACCCGGCCTGTCGGCACGCCGCAGCAGGCGGCCATATTGCGGTTCTGGGTGACGGCACGGACGTTGAGGCCGAGGCGGGTCTTGTTCAGCAGCAGCCAGGTCAGCAGCACCACAAACAGGGCGAAACCGATAATCACGATGCGGTTGTACGGCAGCACCAGGTTCGGCAACACCTGGATGCCACCGGACAACCAGTAGGGGTTGGCCACTTCAACGTTCTGCGCGCCGAAGATCATCCGCACCAGCTGGATCAGGATCAGGCTGATGCCCCAGGTAGCGAGCAGGGTTTCCAGTGGGCGACCGTAGAGGTGGCGAATCACCGTGCGTTCCAGCGCCATGCCGATGGCAGCGGTGACGAAGAATGCCACCGGCAGTGCCACCAACGGATACAGCGCCAGGGCTTCCGGAGCGAACCGCTGGAACAGCACCTGCACCATATAGGTGGAATAGGCGCCGAGCATCAGCATCTCGCCGTGGGCCATATTGATCACGCCGAGCAGGCCGAAGGTGATGGCCAGGCCCAGCGCGGCCAACAGCAGGATCGAGCCGAGCGACAGGCCGCTGAATGCCTGGCCAAGGATCTCTCCGATCAGCAGTTTGCGTTTGACCTGGGCCAGGCTGGTTTCCGCGGCGGTACGCACTGTCGGGTCACTTTCCACGCTTGGGTCGAGTAGCGCTTCCAGGCGGGTGCGGGCAAGCGGGTCGCCGGTTTCACCGAGCAGGCGCACGGCGGCCAGGCGCACGGCCAGGTCGCTGTCGACCAGCTGCAGGTTGGCCAGGGCCAGGGTCAGGGCATCACGCACGGCGTCGTCGGTTTCGCTGGCGACCTGGGCATTGAGCAGTTGCAGCTGCGCCGGCTTGGCACTCTTCTGCAATTGCTGAGCGGCAGCCAGGCGCAGCGCCGGGTCTTCGGCCAGCAGCTGGTGGCTGGCCACGGCAGTGCTGATCAGCCCGCGCAGTCGGTTATTCAGGCGCAGTTTGCGCGGTGCTTCAGTGGGCACAGCTTCGCCTTCGGCTGGCTGATAAACGCCACCTACTTCGATAAAGGCGGTCTTTGTGCTGTCGGCGGCGACGCGGCCTTGTTGCAGGGCTTCGAGCAGCGGTAGGCGCGCGGCATCCGGCGCGGCGGACCAGCTTTCCAGCAGGCTGGCCTGCTTGGCCGGGCTGGCGGCGACAAAGTCCTGGGCGTCACCGGCGTGCGCGGCCATAGGCAGCAGCAACAGCAGGCTCAGCAGAATTCGGGTAAAGGCAGTGGGCATAAGTGCGTCCTGGAAGATGGACTCTGTAGGAGCGAGCTCGCTCGCGATCGCGGTTTACCAGGACAACCGCGTCGCTTCGATCGCCAGCAAGCTGGCTCCTACAGGGGAGATGGGGCCAGGCCCCGAGGTATCAGTTGCTCTTCACCGCGTAATCCGGCTTCTTGTCGTTGCCTTCGATATACGGGCTCCACGGCTGGGCGCGGACCGGGCTGCTGGTTTCCCAGACCACGGAGAACTGACCGTCTTCCTGGACTTCGCCGATCATCACCGGCTTGTGCAGGTGGTGGTTGCTCTTGTCCATGGTCAGGGTGTAACCGCTCGGCGCGGCGAAGGTCTGGCCGTACATGGCCTCGCGCACTTTATCCACATCGGTGGTGCCAGCCTTTTCAACGGCCTGGGCCCACATGTGGATGCCGACGTAGGTGGCTTCCATCGGGTCATTGGTGACCACGGTATCGGCGTTCGGCAGGTTCTTGGCCTTGGCGTAGGCTTTCCAGTCGGCAACAAACTTGGTGTTGACCGGGTTCTCTACCGACTGGAAGTAGTTCCAGGCGGCCAGTTGGCCAACCAGCGGCTTGGTGTCGATGCCGCGCAGTTCTTCTTCGCCGACCGAGAAGGCTACTACCGGAATGTCGGTGGCTTCGATGCCCTGATTGGCCAGTTCCTTGTAGAACGGCACGTTGGAGTCGCCGTTGACGGTGGAGATCACCGCGGTTTTGCCGCCAGCGGAGAACTTCTTGATGTTGGCCACGATGGTTTGATAGTCGCTATGACCGAAGGGGGTGTAGACCTCTTCGATGTCCTTCTCGGCTACGCCCTTGCTGATCAGGAAGGCGCGCAGGATCTTGTTGGTGGTGCGCGGGTAGACGTAGTCGGTGCCGAGCAGGAAGTAGCGTTTGGCGGCGCCGCCGTCTTCGCTCATCAGGTACTCGACCGCCGGGATGGCTTGCTGATTGGGCGCGGCGCCGGTGTAGAAGACGTTCGGCGACATTTCTTCGCCTTCGTACTGCACCGGGTAGAACAGCAGGCCGTTGAGTTCTTCATAGACCGGCAGCACGGATTTGCGCGACACCGAGGTCCAGCAGCCGAAGGTGACGTCGACCTTGTCCTGGGTCAGCAGCTGGCGACCGCGTTCGGCGAACAGCGGCCAGTTCGAGGCGGGATCGACCACTACCGGCTCCAGTTGTTTGCCGAGTACGCCGCCCTTGGCGTTGATTTCGTCGATGGTCATCAACGCCATGTCTTTCAGCGAAGTTTCCGAGATGGCCATGGTGCCGGACAGCGAGTGCAGGATGCCGACCTTGATGGTCTCGGCGGCTTGCACGGTCCAGGTCATGCCCATGGCAGCGATGGAAGCGGATAGGGTAAAGGCCTTGATCAGATTGCGACGTTGCATGGTGCGATCTCCATTCACGAACTTAAGTGTTTGAGCTGCTGGTTTTTAGTTGTTTGTCTGGCAGTTAAAACAGGTTCCGCCCCCTAGGGTCTTCACCTCAGGTCTTCACCACTGGTGCCGGCATGGTGCGCTGACGCGCGCTATGCAGCATGTGCAGGGTGATCTTGCGCACTTCCGCCTTGCTGACCTCTATATGGGTCTTGAGCAATAGCTGTGCCTCTTCGCATCGGCGCGACAGAATTGCCGCGAGAATTTGTCCGTGTTCCTCGTAAGTGGCCGTCACGCGCGGGCCCTGGGTGAAGTCCAAGCGCCTGATAATGCGGATTTTCTCGCTGACCTCGGCGTGCAGGCGGGCCATTTCGCGGTTGCCGGTGGCCTCCACTAGCAGGCAATGAAAGCGCTCATCCAGGCGCGAAACCTCGCGGCCGTCCTGCAAACGCTGCTCGGGTTGCACCAACCAGGTGCGCTTGAGTTGCTCCAGTGCGGCGCAGTGCTCGTCTTGGGGGCGTTCACACAAACGCCGCACAGCTTCCATTTCGAGGACGATGCGCACCTCGTACAGCTCCTCGAAATGCGCAAAGTCGAACGGCTTGACCTGCCAGCCGCTGCGGAAATACACCTGCAGATAATCCTCGCGCTGTAGCCGATACAGCGCCTGGCGCACCGGCGTACGACTGACCGCCATGCGTTCGGCGATCTCGCCTTCGGAGAAGCGGTCACCGGGCAGCAGGCGGAACTCGAAGATGTCGTCCTTGAGCTGCTGGTAGATGCGCTCGGCGAGATTCTCCGGGCGCTCCTTGCCGGTGCCGGGTGTGCCGCTCAGCTGCATGAATTCAGCCCTGCTGCTGGCTGGCGATAAACGCGCGCCAGCCGCCGAAGCTGGTGATATCGCGGGCGCCAGCGAGCGCATACGGCTCGCAGATAAAGCCCTTGACCCAGCGGCCGTCGGCCAGCTGCAGATTGCCGATGCCCAGCGGCGCGGGAATCTCTGCGACAAATTCGCCAAAGCGCGCCTGGGGGATATCCCACAGCTCGACGATGATCGCCGCGCCGTCCTCGGCCACCCGCGCCAGCCCCGGTTTCGGCGGCACGGTGCCGGGCAAGGCGTACAGGCGATATGTGGCGGCGCTGCTGGTTTGCTCCACCAGCACGGCGTCGCGGCTGGTGAGCTGGAAGTTCAGCGGCATACCGGTGAGGTGCGCGCCCACTACGGCGACGCGCACGCAGCCGGGGGCTGGACTGCTGCTGGCAACTTGTGCGGGCAGCGCTTTGCCGGTTGCGCCCAGCGGCAAGTTGAGCGCCTGCTGCCAGCGTTGGCCGAAGTCAGACAGGGCTTGGTCGTGCCAGGCCGGAGCGATCAGGGTGATACCGGCTGGTAGCCCGTCGGCACGCATACCGGCGGGTACCGCCAGGGCCGACAGGTCGGCGAGGTTGGTGAAGTTGGTATAGGTGCCGAACTGGCTGTTGAACAGCACCGGTTCTGCATCCATCTCGGCCAGGCTGCGAATGGTCGGCGAGGTTGGTACCACCAAGGCATCGAAGCCGGCCAGCACGTCGTTGATCTTCCGGCTCAGTTCGGCGCGGATATATTCGGCCTTGTAGGCATCGCAGGCGCTGTATTTATGGCCGTTCTTGACGATGCCGCGCACCACCGGGTTGATATGGTCGGGATTAACGCCTTCTACCGCCACGGTGCGTTCAGCGACCCAGCTGCCGTAATAGAGCTGCTCAGCCAGTTGCTGGAAGGGCGCAAAGTCGATTTCCACCAACTGCACATCCAGCTCGCGCAGTTTGCCCAGGGCCCGCTCAAACACTGCTTGGTTCTGGGTGTCGCCAAAGAACTCGGGGTTGCTCGGTACTGCCAGGCGCGGCTGGGCCGGCATGCCGACCTTGGCGCTGCACGGGTTCTTGCGGCTGTAGGGATCGGCCGCGTCATAGCCTCCGGCGATCTGCGCCACGCTCAGGGCATCGCTGACGGTCAGGGCAAATATCGAGATGCAATCAAGGGTCTTGCAGGCCGGCACCAGTCCGTTGTTGGACAGCCAGCCCTTGCTCGGTTTGAGCCCGACAATATTGTTGAAGCCAGCGGGCACACGGCCGGAACCCGCGGTGTCGGTGCCCAGCGAGAAGGGCACCAGGCCGCGCGCCACCACGCTGGCCGAGCCGGAGCTGGAGCCGCCGCTGACGTAGTCCGGGTTAAAGCTGTTGCACACCGCGCCGTGGGGTGAGCGGGTGCCGACCAGGCCGGTGGCGAACTGGTCGAGGTTGGTCTTGCCGATCAGAATGGCGCCGGCCGCACGCAGCTTGGCCACCACCGTGGCGTCGGCTGCAGCGGTGTAGGCGAACTCCGGGCAGGCGGCGGTGGTAGGCCAGCCGGCGGCGTCGATATTGTCCTTGATGGCGAAGGGCACGCCGTATAGCGGCAACTTGCTTAGCTCGCCGCCGGAGCTTGCAAGCAGGGTGGACAGGCTATCGAGCTGGGCGTTGAGCTGAGCGTCGCTGGTCAGGGCGATCCAGGCATTGTCCTCTGTGCTCAGTTCGAGGCGCAGGCTATGCAGCAGCTCGGCGGGCGACTGGCCGTCGCGGTAGGTCTGTTGCCAGTCGGCGAGGGTGAAGGCGATAGGGGCTTTGGACATGCTCTGAATTCCATCTTGTATCCAAGTGATGAAGTGGTCAGAGCAAGCCCGGTGCCAGGTTTGCCAAGTTGATCTATTTCAATGGCTTAGCCGCTTGCTGCGGCTTTTCAGAGGGCGGCGCAGAGCGGTTTGTGCACCGCGGCGGGGCCGATTGCCAGCTTATGGTGCAGCCCGAAGTGCATCCGCGCGGAGTCAGAGGGCGAGGTAGTTCTTGACCCCGGTAAAGATGATCTGCGCAGCCAGGGCGCAAACGAAAAGCCCCATCAGGCGGCTGACGATCTGCAAGCCCTGATCACCGAGCAGGCGCTCGAACTGGTTGGACATATACAGCACCACGCCCACCGTGAGGCTGGCCAGGGCGATGCCCAGCACGGCCACGGCCTTATCGCCCCAGTCGGGTTGGCTGGCACCCATCAGCAGCAGCGCACCGATGGTGCCGGGGCCGACCGTAAGCGGGATGGTCAACGGCACGATGGTCACGTCCTGCTGCACGTTATCGCTCTGCACCGCCGATTTGCCCTGGGCCATGCCCAGAGCGGAGATAAACAGCACGCTGCCGGCACCGATGCGGAAGGCGTCGATGGTGATGCCGAACAGGGTGAAGATATGTTTGCCGAACAGGTACAGCAGCACGCTGGCGATCAGTACGCCGAGGGCGACTTTCCAGGCCAGGCGCTTGCGCTCCTTGACCGTGTAGCCGCGGCTCAGGCCGATAAAACACGACAGCACGAAGAAGGGGCTATAGAGCACCAGCAGTTTCAAATACAGGCTGAACAGCGCGGACGCCATGGAAAGGACTCGTCTCGATAAAGAAGGGTGGCAGGGTAAGAGTCTAGCGGCTGCCGGGCAATCCCGGCCGCATCCTCAGGAAGGCAGGGCGTCGCGTTGGCGGCGGATTTCCCGTTCGGCGACCCAGTGTTCGATCAGCTCGCGCAACTGCGACATTTCCACCGGCTTGGACATGTGCCCGTCCATGCCGACCTGGCGCGCGCGTTCCTTGTGCTCATTGAGGATATGCGCGGTGAGCGCCACCACCGGAGTGCGTACGCGCTGCTCGGCGGCTTCCCAGGCGCGTAGCTGCTCGGTGGCGGAGAAACCGTCGAGCACCGGCATTTCGCAGTCCATCAGCACCAGATCGTACTGCTGGGCCTTCATCGCGCTGAGGGCTTCTTCGCCGTTGCTGGCGGTGTCGGGCTGCACATTAAGCTTGCCGAGCATGCCGCGGATCACCTTGGTGGAAATGGTGTTGTCTTCGGCGACCAGGATGCGGAAATCAGTGGGCACGTTCAGCGGCGTGCTCTGTGGCGCCGGGTTGAACATCGGCGAATCACCCTTGCCGCGCTGCGCCAGTTCATCGGCCAGGGTGGTTTTCAGGGTGTAGCCAGCCACCGGCTTGGCCAGGATGCGTTTGATCCCGGCGTTGCGCGCGATGATCTTGCTCGGCGCATTGCTGATGCCGGTAAGCATGATCACCAGAATGTCGTGGTTGAGGTTGGCGTCTTCCTTGATCCGCGCGGCCAGCTGCATGCCGGTCATGCCGGGCATGTCCTGATCGAGCAGCACCGCATCGAAGTATTCACGAAGATGCGCCTTGGTGCGCAGCAGGGCCATGGCTTCCTTGCCCGACGGCACGGCGCTGACCTGCATGCCCCAGGCGCTGCATTGCTGCACCAGGACCTTGCGGCAAGTGTCGTTGTCGTCCACCACCAGCAGGCGCGCGCCTTGCAACGAGGCGTCGAGGTCGGCGGTGGGCTGTTCCAGGCGGGTGGCGTCCAGCGGCAGGGTCAGCCACAGGGTCGAGCCCTGGCTGCCGCCGCTCTGAATGCCGAATTCGCCTTCCATCAGGCGCACCAGCTGACGGGCGATGATCAGGCCGAGGCGGCCGCCGAGTTTGGTGGCGGCGAGGAAGTCTTTGCTGTGCAGTTCGGCATTCAGCAGTGCGTCGCGCTCGCTGGCGTCCAGCGGTTTGCCGCTGTCCTGTACGGCAATGCGCAGGCGTGGTTGTTCGGTATTGGTGTCGAGAGCGACCACCAGGAGGATTTCGCCTTCGTCGGTCTGTTTGAAGGCGTTGTCCAGCAGGCTCAGCAGGGTCTGGCGCAGGCGTGTGGGGTCGCCGCTGATTACCCGTGGCACTTGCGGCTGCATAAAACTGATCAGCTCGACCTTCTGCTGCTCGGCCTTGGCGCGGAAGATATCCAGGCAGTCTTCGATCAGCGCGTTAAGGTCGAACTGCACGTCATCCAGCTCAATCTGCCCGGATTCGAGCTTGGAAATATCGAGGATTTCGTTGATCAGGGTGAGCAGCTCGTTGCCCGAGCTGTGGATGGTCTGTACGTAGTCGCGTTGCTTGGCGGAGAGCGGGGTGCCGAGCAGCAGTTCGGTCATGCCCAGCACGCCATTCATCGGGGTGCGAATTTCGTGGCTGATTTTGGCGAGAAATTCCGCCTTGGCTTTCAATTCGGCGGAGCTGGCGGCGAGGGCGCGGCTGGTACTGAACTGGTCCTGCATGATGCGTCGCTGTCGCTCGCTCAGCGCCATGCTGAGGATAAAGCCGCTGACGGCGGTGATGGTGAGCAGGCCGTAAGCCATCCACTCGCTCTGTACCGCCCAGTAACCGAAGAGGATCGGCAGGGCGCAAATAAAGGCTGCGCAGAACAGCAACACCGCCAGGCTAAACAGACGCGCGGGTTGGTAGCCATGCCGCCAGTGGCTTAGCGCTACCAGCAGAATACTCAGGCCGGCGACGGCGTTGAGCAGATAGACCAGTTGATTGAATTGCAGATTGGTCGCAACCAATAGAGCCACGCAGACCAGGCTGATCACCACCACTTCAGCGGTGAGCAGGTGATTCAGTGGCGTACTCGGGCAGACCTTATGGAAGAAACTGGCGGTAAAACGCAGGGCGCAGAGCGCGGCCAGCAGCATCGACAGGTTGGCGATCTGCGGCTGCAGGCTTTGCCATTCGCTGAGCCAAGGCGCGCTGATGCCGAGCAGGCTGACCACTGCCACCAGCTGGCAGACCTGAGTGGCCGCGAGCCATAGGCCGCTGACTGAGCGGGTGTAGGCAAAGCGCACAAGGTTATAGGCCACCAGCATGCCGAAGCAGCCGAGTAGTAGGCCGAACAGCAGCGGGCGATTGTCATCGGCGACCATCACTTGCGCACTTTGCAGGGTAATGCTGGGGCGCAGCGCATGTTCAGAGGCCAGGCGCAGGTAGATATCCAGCGGCTGTTCGGCTTTAGGCAGGGGTAGGAGGAAATCGCGGCTGGCTAGCGGTCGACTGGAAAATGGCAGGTTGCTACCGGTGTGCGCCTGTTCGATCAGCGTATCGCCTTGCAGCACATACAGGTCGAGATACGCCAGGTAGGGGGCGAACACCCGCAACATCTGTGCGTCAGTGTTAGCCGGCATACGGTGATGCAGCCACAGAGCGCTGTTGCCGCCGGGGGTGTAGAGCTGGCTGAGATCGGTCGAGCGGAACTGCGCCTGGCGCTCGGGGCTGCGCACATCATTAAATTGCAGTTCGGCGCTCGGGTCGGTGAGGCTGGACCAGGATGCCTGTGCTCCTGCCTGAGCTGACGCTACGGTGAGCGCCATCAGCAGTGTGCTGAGTAGCAGGTAGGTGGCAATCCTCAGCCGGCGCACAGTGAAGTCCCTTCGAAAGTAAGTGGTCGGATTATAGCCAAGCTGTTCGCGAGGGTAATATGACAAAGGTGGCCAATTGGCCACCTTTGTTGTGTTTTACCCTTTATTTACCTTCACTTATCCCCGCGTTCGCGGGCAATGGCGCGGTAACCGATATCGTTGCGGTAGAAGCTGCCGCTCCAGCGGATCTTCTCAGCCAGGCGATAGGCCTGTTGCTGAGCTTCCTCAACGGTGCGGCCAATGGCGGTGGCGCAGAGTACGCGGCCGCCGGCGGTGACGATCTGGCCGTCTTTGAGTGCAGTACCGGCGTGGAAGACTTTGCCTTCCAGTTGCGCGGCCGCATCCAGGCCTTCGATCACATCACCTTTGGCGTAGTCACCCGGGTAACCGCCAGCGGCGATCACCACGCCCACAGTTGGGCGCGGGTCCCAGGTGGCTTCGACCTTATCCAGCGCCTTGGCCAATGCAGCTTCGATCAGCAGCACCAGGGAAGATTCCAGGCGGCACATGATCGGCTGGGTTTCCGGGTCGCCGAAGCGGCAGTTGAATTCGATGACCTTGGGGCTACCTGCCTTGTCGATCATCAGCCCGGCGTAGAGGAAGCCGGTGTAGACGTTGCCTTCACTGGCCATGCCGCGCACGGTCGGGTAGATCACTTCAGCCATCACCCGCTGGTGCACGTCGGCGGTGACCACTGGGGCTGGCGAGTAAGCGCCCATGCCGCCGGTGTTCGGGCCAGTGTCGGCATCGCCGACGCGTTTGTGGTCCTGGCTGGTGGCCATCGGCAGCACGTTTTCGCCGTCGACCATAACGATAAAGGAAGCCTCTTCCCCATCCAGAAACTCTTCAATGACCACCCGCGAACCCGCTTCGCCAAAGACATTGCCGGCGAGCATATCGCGCACGGCGTCTTCGGCTTCCTGCAGAGTCATGGCGACGATCACGCCTTTACCGGCGGCCAGGCCGTCGGCCTTGATCACGATTGGCGCGCCGACCTTTTGCAGGTAGGTCAGGGCCGGCTCGACCTCAGTGAAGTTCTGGTAGTCGGCGGTAGGGATCGCGTGGCGGGCGAGGAAGTCCTTGGTAAAGGCCTTGGAGCCTTCCAGCTGCGCGGCTGCAGCGGTCGGGCCAAAGATATCCAGCTTGCGCGTGCGGAACAGATCAACCACGCCTTTCACCAGCGGCGCTTCCGGGCCAACGATGGTCAGCTGCACGTTCTTTTCGGCGAAATCGGCCAACTGCTCGATGGCCAGTACGTCGATGGCCACGTTCTCGCACTTGGCTTCAGTGGCGGTGCCGGCGTTGCCGGGGGCGATGAAGACCTTGTTGACGCGCTTGTCCTGCGCAACCTTCCAGGCCAGGGCGTGTTCACGACCGCCGCTGCCGATGATCAATACGTTCATGTTTCTCTCCCAATGGAGGTCGGCGTATGGCCGTTTGGTGGATAAGCGAAGCGTTATCCACCCTACAAATTTCGAGGTCGCGATCGGGCTGGTAGATGCAAGGCGTCTGGCCCTTCACCCAGCGGAGTTGCCTTCTGGCAATGAGCATGGGGGGAGGGCCGGACAACGCCGCAGATGCCTGTCCGAGTGCGGCCGATTTTAGTGCCTAAAGTGACGCATGCCGGTGAAGACCATAGCGATATTGGCCTCATCGGCTGCGGCGATAACTTCCGCATCGCGCATCGAACCACCTGGCTGGATCACCGCAGTGATGCCATTGGCCGCTGCGTTGTCCAGGCCGTCACGGAACGGGAAGAAGGCGTCGCTTGCCATTACCGAGCCGGCGACTTGCAGGCCGGCGTGTTCGGCCTTGATCGCGGCGATACGGGCGGAGTTGACGCGGCTCATCTGGCCGGCGCCGACGCCGATGGTCTGGCGGCCTTTGGCATAGACGATGGCGTTGGATTTAACAAACTTGGCCACTTTCCAGGCGAAGATCAGGTCATGGATTTCCTGCTCGCTCGGTGCGCGCTTAGTGACGATCTTCAGGTCTTCGGCCTTGATCATGCCGATGTCGCGGCTCTGTACCAGCAGGCCACCGTTGACGCGTTTGAAGTCCCAGCCGGCGCTGCGCTCGGCCGGCCATTCGCCGCATTCCAGCAGGCGTACGTTGGCTTTGGCGGCGACGATGGCTCGGGCTTCGGCGCTGATTTTCGGCGCGATGATCACTTCGACAAACTGGCGCTCGACGATCGCTTGAGCGGTGGCGCCGTCCAGCTCGCGGTTGAACGCGATGATGCCGCCGAAGGCCGACTCGGTATCGGTGGCGTAGGCCAGCTCATAGGCCTGGCGGATGCCGCCTTCGCTGTCCAGGGCTACAGCTACGCCGCACGGGTTGGCGTGCTTGACAATCACACAGGCTGGCTTGACGAAGCTCTTCACGCATTCCAGCGCGGCGTCGGTGTCGGCGACGTTGTTGAACGACAGTTCCTTGCCTTGCAGCTGAATGGCGCTGGCCACGCTGGCTTCACCCTTCTGCGTTTCCACGTAGAACGCCGCGCTCTGGTGCGGGTTCTCGCCGTAGCGCATTTCCTGGGCCTTGATGAACTGGCTGTTGAAGGTGCGCGGGAACGCGCCGCGCTCTTCGGTGGACAGGGTGTCGCGGCTCTGGTCGATGGTGCCCAGGTAGTTGGCGATCATGCCGTCGTAGGCGGCGGTGTGCTCGAAGGCTTTCAGGGCCAGGTCGAAGCGCTGGGCGTAGCTCAGGCCGCCGGCTTTCAGCGACTCGACGATGCCAGCGTAGTCGCCAGCGTTTACCACAATGGCCACGTCTTTGTGGTTCTTCGCCGCGGAGCGGACCATGGTTGTGCCGCCGATGTCGATGTTCTCGATGGCGTCGGCCAGGTCACAGCCGGGCTTGGCGACAGTGGCGGCGAAAGGATAGAGATTGACCGCGACCAGGTCGATTGGCTTGATGCCGTGCTCGTCCATTACCGCTCCGTCGATGGAGCGACGGCCGAGGATGCCTCCGTGGATTTTCGGGTGCAGGGTCTTGACGCGACCGTCCATCATTTCCGGGAAGCCGGTGTAGTCGGCCACTTCCACTGCAGCGATGCCGTTGTCCTTGAGCAGCTTGTAAGTGCCGCCGGTGGAGAGGATTTCCACATTCAGGGCGACGAGCTCGCGGGCAAACTCGAGGATGTCGGTCTTGTCGGAAACACTGATCAAGGCACGGCGAACGGGGAGGCGGGTGGTCTGGTCGGTCATTTCAGAGTCCATCAGAGCGGAAGTATCAGCAAAGGAGTTATCAGCAAAAAAGGCGGCTCATGATAGGCCGCCCTTTTCGGGAGTTCGGGGTTACAGCAGGTCGTATTGCTTGAGCTTCTTGCGCAGGGTGCCGCGATTCAGGCCGAGCAGCTCGGAGGCCTTGGTCTGGTTGCCCTTGACGTAGTTCATCACGGTTTCCAGTAGCGGCGCTTCCACTTCGGTCAGCACCAAGTTGTAGACATCACAGACGTCTGCGCCCTCAAGATGGGCGAAATAATTGTGCAGGGCCTTCTCAACGCTGCCGCGCAGGGTTTGCCCCTCTTCGCTTGGCGTATTGAGATGCTGCTTCAAACTGCTGTTGTCACTCACGGGAGCCATTCCACTCTCTAAGGTCTCAGTCAACATCGTCATGCGGCCACCCCTTCTCCATTGTTATGACGTTCGCTGAAAAACTCGCGAACGTTGGCGCACTGCGCGTCCGTACTGTCCAGACGATTGAAGTGGGCGCGGAACTCCCTGGCGCCCGGCAAGGTTGCGAGATACCAACTGACATGCTTGCGGGCAATGCGTACGCCCATTACATCGCCGTAGAAGGCGTGCAGTGCAGCCAGATGTTCAAGCAGAATGCGTTCCACTTCGCGCAGGCCGGGTGCCGGGAGTTGTTCACCGGTACGCAGGTAATGCTCGACCTCACGGAATATCCACGGCCGGCCCTGAGCCGCGCGACCGATCAGCAGACCATCAGCGCCAGTGGCGGCCAGTACGGCTTTGGCCTTCTGCGGCGAATCGATATCGCCGTTGGCCAGCACCGGAATCGACACCGCCTGCTTGATTGCGGCGATGGTGTCGTACTCGGCTTCGCCCATATACAGGTCGGCGCGGGTGCGGCCATGCACGGCCAGCGCGACAATGCCGGCGTCTTCGGCGATCTTCGCCACGGCAATGCCGTTCTTGTTCTCACGGTCCCAGCCGGTGCGGATCTTCAGGGTCACCGGCACATCCACGGCGGCGACCACAGCCTGAAGAATCTCGCGGACCAGCGTTTCGTCTTTCAACAGGGCAGAGCCGGCGGCCTTGTTGCAGACCTTCTTGGCCGGGCAGCCCATATTGATATCGATAATCTGCGCGCCCATTTCCACGTTGCGTCGCGCCGCTTCGGCGAGCATCTCGGGATCACCACCGGCGATCTGTACCGAGCGTGGCTCGGGATCACCGCTGTGGATCATGCGCAGGCTCGACTTGCGGGTGTTCCACAGGCGCACATCGCTGGTGACCATTTCTGATACCACCAAACCCGCACCCATACGCTTGCACAGCTGGCGAAACGGCTGGTCAGTGACACCCGCCATCGGGGCGAGAATCAGCGAATTTGGCAATGTGTAGGGGCCGATGCGTAGCGCCGACATAGGGCTTCCCTGCTCAAGAGACCTGCTGTTGAACAAATAGGAGAGTGCGAAAAAGGGTTGGCATGATACCCGCTCTGGATGACCGGAGAAAGGCTGTTTTGAACAAATTCTGAACAGCTCTGGGCTTATCGCGAAGGGTTTGGTTGCGGCGGATTCTCAAGCAATTCGCTGCGTGCAGCCTATTCCGGCGAGTGGAAGCTCAGGCTGTAGTTCACCGCCTGGGTGCCTGGGTCGAGGATGTCCAGGGAGATGTGAATAGGCGTCTGCGGTGGCATTTCCGCGTTGCCGGCCAGCTCGCCAGCGAGGTATTCGCTGGGTTTGAACCGGCGACTGGCGAGCAGCTGGCCGTTGATGTCGGCAAAGCGCATTTCCAGCAGCGGGAAGGGCTGGGAGAACGCCGCGCGGTTGTAGAGGATGGCATCGACCACCAGGGCACCGCTGAATTCCGGGTGGCTGCGCACCACCAGGTTGCTGCTTTTGACCTGGGTGATGTCGACCTTGGATGGCAGTTGGCAGCCGACTGCCGGGCACAGCTGTTCGAACCAGGGTCGGTACTGATCCTGGCGCGCCAGTTCATTGAAGTGATACATCACGTACTGCCCGGCAAGCGCCGCAGCGCCGAGCAGGTTTAGTAGGCCCCAGCCGATCCAGCGGCCCCAGGGTTTCTTCGGCTGTTGCCAGTCCAGTTGCAGTGGCTCGTCATCCAGCTCGAACAGGTGTTCGTCACGCAGTTCAGGCTCGCTGCGCGCGGTCTTTTTCGGCGCCGCTACGGCGGGCTCTTCATCCGCGGGGTTGTCTGTCAGCGCGCTAAACGGCTCGCGCTCGGCATGCAGTTCAATGTGCTCAATTTCCGGTTCGGGGTGGCGACGGTCAAGGGCGTTGAGGTCGAGCGGCGGCTCGTCATCGGGCTCGTTGATTGGCTCGGGCGTTACCGGAGCGGGCGGCGGCGTCGGGCGTACTGGAGGCGTTAGCGGCTGAGGTTTGACGCTCAGGCTAGTAGCTGGCTTGCTCAGTTCGTCCTGCAGCAGGGCTTCGGCCCAGCGCTCGTCGTGCGGGTCGTGCTCAATAGGTTCGGCTGGCAGAAAACTTTCGTTGTATTTCGGTGCGCTATCAATCGCCAGGAACTGTTTGGACAGCTGCTGTTCCTGGGCTTCGAGCTTGGCCAGCTCTTCATCCAGGTCGAGGCTGTCGAGGTCCAGGTCGTCATGAATCCACAGCGTATCGCCGGTTTTGCTGCTGGCAGGCGCGGCCGGTATTGCTGGCGCGGCGCTGGGCATTGCCGGGCGTGGCGCGGGCGGAACTGGTGGTTTGCTCGGCTGTGGGGCCGGCGTTGGTGCAGCTGCTGGCGTCGCTGGGCCGGGCAATTGCTGGCCCTGCTCACGCAGCTGTTGCGCGGCATTGAACACATGCAGGCAGGCTCCGCAGCGCACGGCACCATGGGCGGCACCCAGCTGCGTGAGGTTCACGCGAAAGCTGGTGCGGCAATGGGGGCACTGGGTGACGAAGCTCTGGGTCATGCGGCGATCCGGCTAAACAAGGCGGCTAGTCTAACGCAAGTGCTTGGTAATGCAGCAGCTGTGCGCGCTGGGGCGGTTAGCGGCGTACGCCGCTAATACGCACCCAGCCGTCTTTATCTGCGGTCGGGTCGAGGATAAAGGCGTCGTTGTAGGCTGCGCGCACCTCGTCGGCCTGTTCGGCGAGAATGCCCGACAATGCCAGGCGCCCGCCCGGCTTGACCAAGCTGGTGATCTGCGGGGCCAGCGCCACCAGTGGGCCAGCGAGGATGTTGGCGACCACCACGTCGGCCGGTTGTTGCGGCATGTCGTCCGGCAGGTAAAGCGGGAAACGCGCCGGGTCGATACCGTTGCGCCCAGCGTTATCGCGCGAGGCCTCGATGGCCTGAATATCGATATCAGTGCCGACTGCCTGCGGCGCGCCGAGCAGCAGGGCGGCAATCGCCAGGATGCCCGAGCCACAGCCAAAGTCGATCACGCTGCAGTCCTGCAGCGGCTGGCCGTCCAGCCATTCCAGGCACAGTGCGGTAGTCGGGTGGGTGCCGGTGCCGAAAGCCAGGCCCGGATCGAGCAGCAGGTTGACTGCGTCCGGCTCCGGCGCTGCGTGCCAGCTCGGCACGATCCACAGGCGCTGACCGAAACGCATTGGGTGGAAGCCGTCCATCCAGCTGCGTTCCCAGTCCTGATCGGCGATCACTTCGGCCTGATGTTCCGGCAAGTCGGTACCGGTCAGCAGTTGCAGATGAGCAAATACCGCGCCCGCGTCGGTATCGGCTTCGAACAGAGCGAGCAGGTGGGTGTGCGACCACAACGGCGTGGTGCCCAGGTCCGGCTCGAAAATTGGCTGGTCTTCAGCGTCCATAAAGGTCACCGAGACGGCGCCGACTTCCAGCAGTGCGTCTTCGTAGGTTTCCGCCTGCTCCGGAGTGATGGCGAGACGGACTTGTAACCAGGGCATGGGAAACCTCATGAACGTTGTGGCGGGATGGCGCAAATTGGCGCGCAGCTTACTTGAAGCGATGGGGCGGCTGCCACCGCTGGCAGGCCGGAAACGACAAGGGCTGCCGAATGGCAGCCCTTGTCTGTGCGCTACGCCGAAGCTTAGTGCTTATCCATACCCAGTTTCTTTTCCAGATAATGGATATTCACGCCGCCTTTGCAGAAGCCTTTGTCGCGGACCAGCATGCGGTGCAGCGGCACGTTGGTCTTGATGCCGTCGACCACGATCTCGTCCAGGGCGTTGCGCATACGGGCCAGAGCCTCGTCGCGGGTGGCGCCGTAGGTGATCAGCTTGCCGATCAGTGAGTCGTAGTGCGGCGGTACGGTGTAGCCGCTGTATAGGTGCGAATCGACCCGTACGCCATTACCGCCCGGGGCATGGAAGTGCTTGACCTTGCCGGGGCAGGGCATGAAGTTGTCCGGGTCTTCGGCGTTGATTCGGCATTCCAGGGAATGGCCGCGGATCACTACGTCTTCCTGGGTAAACGACAGCTTGTTGCCAGCGGCGATGCTGAGCATCTCCTTGACGATGTCGATGCCGGTGACCATTTCCGAAACCGGGTGCTCAACCTGTACGCGGGTGTTCATCTCGATAAAGTAGAAATGACCATCTTCGTAGAGGAACTCGAAGGTGCCAGCGCCGCGGTAGCCGATCTCGATGCAGGCATCGACGCAGCGTTGCAGCACTTCGGCGCGGGCTTTTTCATCGATGCCCGGTGCCGGCGCTTCTTCCAGTACCTTTTGGTGGCGGCGCTGCAGTGAGCAGTCGCGGTCACCCAGGTGGATGGCGTTACCCTGGCCGTCGGAGAGTACCTGGACTTCCACGTGACGTGGGTTGCCGAGGAACTTCTCCAAATAGACCATCGGGTTGCCGAACACCGAACCGGCTTCGCTGCGGGTCAGCTTGGCCGATTTGATCAGGTCTTCTTCCTTGTACACCACGCGCATGCCGCGACCACCGCCGCCGCCTGCGGCCTTGATGATCACCGGGTAGCCGACTTCGCGAGCAATCTGCAGGGCAGTTTCCTCGTCTTCCGGCAGCGGGCCGTCGGAGCCAGGCACCACAGGGACGCCGGCTTTGATCATGGCGTGCTTGGCCGAGACCTTGTCGCCCATCAGGCGAATGGTCTCGGCTTTCGGGCCGACAAAGGCAAAGCCGGAGTTTTCCACCTGCTCGGCGAAGTCGGCGTTTTCCGCCAAAAAGCCGTAGCCCGGATGAATAGCGGTGGCGCCGGTGACTTCAGCAGCGCTGATGATCGCCGGAATATTCAAATAGGACAGCGCGCCAGTGGCGGGGCCGATGCACACCGACTCGTCAGCCAGGCCCAGGTGCATCAGTTCACGGTCGGCGGTGGAGTGCACCGCGACGGTCTTGATGCCCAGCTCTTTACAGGCGCGCAAGATGCGCAGGGCGATCTCGCCGCGGTTGGCGATCAGAACTTTTTCCAACATCGCTGGCTCTCCGTGGATCAAACGATGGTGAACAGAGGCTGGTCGTATTCCACCGGCTGACCGTTCTCGCCCAGGATGGATTCGATCACGCCGCTGGTTTCGGCCTCGATGTGGTTCATCATCTTCATCGCTTCCACGATGCAGAGAATGTCGCCTTTCTTCACGCTCTGACCGACTTCGACGAAGTTGCCCGACGTCGGGCCGGATGCGCGGTAGAAGGTGCCGACCATCGGCGAACGCACCACGGTGCCATTCAGCTTGGCAGCAGCAGGTGCGGCGGCTTCAGCTGCGACCGGAGCTGCGGCAACCGGAGCAGCTACAGGCGCAGGTGCCTGGGCGTACATCGGCTGTTGCATAAAAGCAGGTTGCTTGCTGTGGCGGCTGATCCGCACGGATTCTTCGCCTTCGCGAATCTCCAGCTCGTCGATGCCGGATTCTTCCAGCAGCTCGATCAGTTTTTTGACTTTACGAATATCCATAGTTTTTCAACTCCCGGTGAGGTCAGGGGCGCTTAAGTTCAAGTTGTTCGAGTGCAGCCTCCAGGGCCAGCCGGTAACCGCTGGCGCCAAGGCCGCAGATCACCCCTACAGCTACATCTGAAAAGTAGGAGTGATGGCGGAAAGCTTCGCGTTTGTGCACGTTGGACAAATGCACTTCGATGAATGGGATGCTCACTGCCAGCAATGCGTCACGTAATGCGACGCTGGTGTGAGTAAAAGCGGCAGGATTGATCAGGATAAAGTCGACACCTTCG
>DASRUM010000191.1:0-7350 GCA_035655415.1 Pseudomonas sp. | reverse complement strand
TGCCCTTCGACCGCACCGACCTGCACTTGTTGCCCAACCTCATACAACTCGCGCACATAAATGCCGGCCAGAATCTGGCTGGCAATATCCCGACTGCCCAGACCCAGCGCCAGGGCTACCGCCAGACCCACCGAGATCAGCACGATGGCGATCACGTTGTTGAGCAGGTCGGTTTTCACTTCAAGCTGACCGATCGCCACCGAGATACTGATGATGATCACCAGGCCCTGAGCAACGCGACCCAGCCCACTTGCATAGTCCAGCCCAACGCCTTCGGCGGCGCCGCGCACCAGGCCGCTGACCAGTTGCGCCAGCAGCACGCCAGCGAGCAACACCAGGGCCGCGCCGAAGACTTTCGGCAGGTACAAGGCCAGCACATCAAGCGTCGCGGAAACCCGCTCCAGCCCCAGGGACTCAGCGGCCGTAACCAGGAAGATCAACAGCACGAACCAGTAGACGATCTTGCCGATCAGGGTCGATACCGGCACCTGAATGCCGGCACGGCTCAGCAGCTTGGTCAGGCCCGTACCTGCCATCAGGCGATCCAGGCCAATTTTGCCGAGCAACTTGGACAGCAGCGTGTCGAGGAACTTGGCCACCACGAAACCCAGCAGTACCACCACCATGGCGCCAAACAGGCGCGGGATAAAGGCGGCAATCGGGGTCCAAACGCTGGCCATCGCATCAACCAGAACTTGAGTAAATTCCATGCTCAGTCAGCCTTATTAGCAGTTGAATCAGTAGTTTTACGACGCGAAACCGGCGCCACATGCGCAGAGCCGTTATTCAGCGCCAGCATCAGTGCGCCTGCCCAGTGCCCCATCAGGGCAAACAGATCACCAGCGCCGACCTGGCGGTTCGCGGTTTTCAGCACACGATGCAGGCAAGCATCATCGTCGTGACTTGAGGTGGGCGATTTGAGCAAATCGCGCAGTGATTCTTCAAAGGGATCGTGCATGGCGCACCTCACAGGATGTGACGGCTAGACGAGGTGAGTACGGGGCAAGTCACATCAGATCCAGCGCAAGCGACGAAACAGTAACCATTGCACAAGTGCTACCAGCGCCATCAGCGAACACGCCAGCAGAAACCCATAAGGGCTTTCGGAGCCCGGAATACCGCCGACATTGATACCGAGTAAGCCGGTGAGAAAGCTCATCGGCAGGAATATTCCGGTGATGATGCCGAAGCGGTACATGGTGTGGTTCATCCGCTCATCCATGCGCCGATTTTCCGCCTCCAGCAGTAAGTTGACCCGTTCACGGCTCAGCTCCAGTTCTTCGAGGTAACGCGTCAGGCGGTTATTCAGCTCGTTCCAGTAGCTGCTGTCAGCCCCCACCAGCCAGGCCTGGGCACTGGCCGTAAGCTGTCCGTAGATATCCCGCTGTGGCGAGAGAAAACGCCGCAGGCTGGCGGCGCGTCGGCGGATTTGCAGCAGCGCGGAATGGTCAGGCGCCTGACTTTCCAGCGCATCGGCGCGCTCTTCCTGATCATCGACCTGCTCGGACAGCTCACTGACCAGCCGCTCGATCTTGTCGGTCAGGTAATGCGCCAAACGCAGAATCAGCTCAGCCGAGGTTTTCGGCCCCCGCCCCGCCAGCAGATCCTCGATCAAGTCCTCAGTCGCGCGCAACGGCCGTAAGCGCAGGGAAATCGCCCGCTGGGTATCCGCGAAGATACGCACCGAGACCATGTCCTCAGGCTCCGCCCCTGGGTTGAGGTTCAGGCCACGCAGAAACAGCAGCAATTGCTGTTCAGGCAACGCCAGCAAACGCGGACGGGTGTTCTCTTCCAGCAGCAGATCGCAGGCAAAAGCGCTCAGGCCACTCTCTGTACGCAGCCAGGTGTGCGTTTGCGGGTGACTGCGATCCCAGTGCAGCCAGAGGCTTTCCTGCTCGCCCAACACCAGCCCGTGCAGCTCCTGCCGGGCAATGCTGCGGGCACCGCCCTGACCATTAAGGACAAAGGCGTGCACCAGGCCCCACTGCGCGTTGTCACCTTCGTGCATGACAGTTTCCTGCAAGCGCCCTACTCCGGCATCTGCAGCGCAGATGGCGAGATGATCACGCCGTTATTGTCGGCATAGATAAACTCGCCTGGACGGAAGGTTACGCCGCCGAAGGTCACTGCGACATTGAGGTCACCGATGCCGCGCTTGTCGGTTTTCATCGGGTGACTGGCCAGGGCCTGGATGCCCAGATCGGTCTGCGCCAGTACATCGACATCACGCACGCAGCCATACACCACAATGCCTTCCCAACCATTCTTCGCGGCTTTCTCGGCCAGCATGTCGCCCAGCAGCGCGCGGCGCATGGAGGCACCACCGTCGACTACCAGCACTTTGCCTTTACCGGGCAGATCAACCTGCTCCTTGACCAGCGAGTTGTCCTCGAAGCACTTGACGGTGACGATCTCGCCACCGAAAGAGTCGCGACCACCGAAGTTGCTGAACATCGGCTCAACCACCTGGACCAGTTCCGGGTAGGCGTCGCACAGATCGGGAGTGATGTAGTGCATGGCAAAGCTCCTTGGATAGTGTGAGGGTGCTTACAGGTCGATCCCGACCCGATCCGCATCATAAGCCACAGGCAAATACACAAGACTGGCGCAGGGCGCAAACCTGAACCACGATACTAGCCGCAAGCTCACTCAGCGGAAACGGCTTTATCCCCTTCTAGCTCGCGGCTTTCCAGCTCTGCAGCCACCTGCGGGCTCTTGCGCAGCCATTGCTCGACCAGCGGCCAGACCTCTCGCTGCGCTTCTTTGCTGACGAGCATTTCGACATGGCCGAAATCACCGCTAAAGCCATGTTTTTTGCCCAGGCAGAGAAACTCGCTCAAGGGCGAACCGAACTGCTTGAGCAACTTCTCGCAGGCCCAGGCAGGATCCTGATGATCACCTAGCGCGGCCACGGCCATAACAGGTACCCGCACGTCGGCCAAGCCAGTCCACCAATCGCGCTCAGCGTCGCCAAAACGGCCGAACAAACCATGCCAGCGCAGACTCTCGACCGCCAGACCAATCGGCTCATCCTCGGGGCCACGCTTGAGCCGCGAGCCGGAAATCACCGAGAAACGCTTGAGCAGCAAGCGGCTGCCCCACTCCAGCGGCGGCACCTTCAGCGGCCAGTAAACCCGGCTGACCTGGCTGCCGAACAACACAGCGGAGGCGACTTTGCTTTCACTCAGGTAATGCCCGCCGAGCGCGCCGGCGAGGGTAATCCCGCCGAGCGAATGACCCAGCCAATGGACCTTTTGCGGATTCTGCTCATGGACAAAATCGGCAATCGCCGGCAAGTCGTAGCGCACGTAATCACTGACCGTGTTGCGTGAATAGTCGCGGTTACGCGGCGATAAACCGTGGCCGCGCATTTCGGCGATCCATACATCAAAACCGACGCGCGCCAGGTAAGGCCCCAGGCCAATGCATTTTGGCGAATACCAAAAACGGCGGTTGGAAAAACTGCCAGGAATCAGAATCACCGGCACGCCGCGATCCTGCTCATGCCCGGCACGACCAAGGCGAGTCAGGGCCAGCTCAACACTGCTGTCCGGACTGTTACCGGGTTTGAGGCGATAGACATCCTCGCTCAAATCGCCACGGAACTCCGCGCTGATCAAAGCGACGGGGAAAAGCTCACTGCTGCTTTGCATCTATCTTCGCTCTGGTACAACCAATTGCCGGGAGCAATTCTTTCACGTCGCAAGCGACAGCCCGGAGGGGTAAGCACAGGTATGTGCTGGCACAAAAAAGGGCAGGATTAACCCGCCCTTGAACAGAGATTTTAAAGCGCTATCAGGCTGGCGCCTGACCTTCGGCCAAGAAGAACCAGGTATCAAGCACCGAATCCGGGTTCAGCGACACGCTCTCGATGCCCTGCTCCATCAACCAACGCGCCAGATCCGGGTGATCCGAAGGGCCTTGGCCGCAGATACCGATGTACTTGCCAGCCTTGTTACAGGCCTGGATGGCGTTGCTCAGCAGCTTCTTCACCGCCGGGTTACGCTCATCGAACAGGTGCGCGACGATGCCAGAGTCACGGTCCAGGCCCAAAGTCAGCTGGGTCAGGTCGTTGGAGCCGATGGAGAAGCCGTCGAAGAATTCGAGGAATTCTTCAGCCAGAATCGCGTTGGACGGCAGTTCGCACATCATGATGACCTTCAGGCCATCCTGACCACGGGCCAGGCCGTTGGCGGCGAGCAGCTCGACCACCTGACTGGCTTCGCCGAGGGTGCGCACGAACGGCACCATGATCTCAACGTTGGTCAGGCCCATCTCGTTGCGCACTTTCTTCAGCGCGCGGCACTCCAGCTCGAAGCAGTCGCGGAACGATTCGCTGATGTAACGCGAAGCACCACGGAAACCCAGCATCGGGTTTTCTTCTTCCGGCTCATACAGCTTGCCGCCGATCAGGTTGGCGTATTCGTTGGACTTGAAGTCCGACAGACGCACGATGACTTTCTTCGGCCAGAACGCCGCAGCCAGAGTACTGATGCCCTCGACCAGTTTCTCGACGTAGAAATTGACTGGATCGTCGTAACCGGCGATGCGTTTCTCGACGCTGTCCTTGATCTCCGGCGGCAGGCCGGCGAAGTTCAACAGCGCTTTCGGGTGCACGCCGATCATGCGGTTGATGATGAATTCCAGACGCGCCAGGCCAACACCTTCGTTGGGCAGCTGGGCGAAGTCGAAGGCGCGATCGGGGTTACCGACGTTCATCATGATCTTGAACGGCAGATCCGGCATGGCATCGACCGAATTCTTGCGGATATCGAAGCCCAGCTCGCCTTCAAAAATAAAGCCAGTGTCGCCCTCAGCGCAGGAAACCGTCACACCCATGCCGTCTTTCAGCACCTGGGTGGCGTTGCCGCAGCCGACTACCGCAGGAATACCCAGCTCACGGGCGATGATCGCCGCGTGGCAGGTCCGGCCGCCACGGTTGGTGACGATGGCACTGGCACGCTTCATCACCGGTTCCCAGTCCGGGTCGGTCATGTCGGAGACTAGCACGTCGCCGGGCTGCACTTTGTCCATCTCGGACACGTCATGGATGACCCGCACGCGGCCTGCACCGATCTTCTGACCGATAGCGCGACCTTCCACCAGCACGATGCCGGTTTCCTTGAGCAGGTAGCGCTCCATTACATTGACATTGGTGCGGCTTTTCACCGTTTCAGGACGCGCCTGAACGATGTACAGCTTGCCGTCGTCGCCGTCTTTGGCCCACTCGATGTCCATCGGACGACCGTAGTGCTTCTCGATGATCATCGCCTGCTTGGCCAGCTCGCTGACCTCGGCATCGCTGAGGCAGAAGCGCGCGCGATCGGCGCGTTCCACATCGACAACCTTGACCGATTTACCGGCCTTGGCTTCGTCGCCGTAAATCATCTTGATGGCTTTGCTGCCCAGGTTGCGGCGCAAGATCGCCGGGCGGCCGGCTTCCAGCGTTTGTTTGTGGACATAGAACTCATCAGGGTTAACCGCACCCTGTACCACGGTTTCACCCAGGCCGTAGGCGCCGGTGATAAACACCACATCACGGAAGCCAGACTCGGTGTCCAGGGTGAACATCACGCCGGCGGTGCCGGTTTCAGAACGCACCATGCGTTGCACACCGGCAGACAGGGCGACCAGTTTATGGTCGAAGCCCTGATGCACGCGGTAGGCAATGGCGCGGTCGTTGAACAGCGAGGCGAATACCTCTTTGGCCGCGCGGATCACGTTTTCCACGCCGCGGATATTCAGGAAGGTTTCCTGCTGGCCGGCAAAGGAAGCGTCCGGCAGGTCTTCGGCGGTGGCCGAGGAGCGCACGGCAACCGCCATATTCTCGTTGCCGCCGGCCATTTCGGCGAAGGCGGTGCGGATCTGCGTGTTCAGCTCTTCGGGGAAGGAGGCATCCATCACCCACTGGCGGATCTGTGCACCGGTCTTGGCCAGGGCATTGACGTCATCCACGTCGAGGGCATCCAGGGCCGCATGGATCTGCGCATTCAGGCCGCTCAGCTCGAGGAAGTCCCGATAGGCCTGGGCGGTAGTGGCGAAACCACCGGGCACCGACACTCCGGCACTGGCAAGATTGCTGATCATCTCGCCCAGGGAGGCGTTCTTGCCCCCTACGTGCTCAACATCATGATTGCCGAGCTTATCGAGGGAAACTACGTACTCTACCAAGGTGATCTCTCCACTAACGGTGTTGGAAAAACTCAGGAGCTAGATGGTTCGGCGGTACATGCCCGCACGATTGTGGCCTGGCCCTGGAAAATAAGTAACAATGCCAGCCAGTTCGGCCCTGTAAAGGCGGGCCTATGATAGCCAAGAATCCTTCCCAGCTTAAGGCCCATGGTGCAAATGAAACGAACCGCTTTTTTCATCTCCGACGGCACCGGCATCACTGCCGAAACCCTGGGTCAAAGCCTGCTGGCGCAGTTTGAAACCATCGACTTCACCAAACTCACGCGGCCTTATATCGACAGCGTGGAAAAAGCCCGCGCAATGGTACAACAAATCAACAGTGCGTCCGAGAAGGACGGTGCCCGCCCGATCATCTTCGACACCATCGTCAATCAGGATATCCGCGACGTCCTGGCCGAATCCGATGGTTATATGATCGATATCTTCTCGACCTTCCTCGCCCCCCTGGAGCAGGAACTGACCTCGCATTCGTCCTACTCCGTCGGTAAGTCCCACTCCATCGGCCACAATTCCAACTATATGGAGCGTATCGAGGCGGTGAACTTCGCCCTGGACAACGACGACGGCGCACGCACCCACTACTACGACAAGGCCGATCTGATCCTGGTCGGCGTGTCGCGCTGCGGCAAAACCCCGACTTGCCTGTATATGGCAATGCAATACGGAATTCGTGCCGCAAATTATCCGTTGACCGAAGATGATATGGAGCGACTGCAGTTGCCTGCGGTGCTGAAAAAACACAAGGACAAGCTGTTCGGCCTGACCATCGACCCGGATCGCCTCACTGCCATTCGCCACGAACGCAAGCCCAATAGCCGTTACGCCAGCTTCGCCCAGTGCGAGTTCGAAGTACGCGAGGTGGAAAACCTGTTCCGCCGCGAGAACATCAACTTTATCAACTCCACCTATTTTTCCGTGGAAGAGATTTCCGCGAAGATCCTGGTGGAAAAAGGTGTTGAGCGCCGCCTTAAGTAACCTGCGCAACCCATTGAAGCAAAAAGAAAAGGCTCGAATACTTCGAGCCTTTTCTCATTTATAAACACTACAAAATATCGCCCGGCACGCGCACCCAACCTTCCATTAATATCCGCGCGCTACGCGACATAATCGCCTTGGTTCGTCCACTGACCGTCGACCAGCGCCGCCTGCGCACCCACG
>DASRUM010000190.1:0-7333 GCA_035655415.1 Pseudomonas sp. | reverse complement strand
AAAAGCTGCATTGACCCTTTGCGCAAAATGAAAATCTTTCGCATTATGTTTCGGTTTTTGTACCCGCTTGCGTGGGTGCTTACTCTCACCAGCAAAGGATTCCGCCATGCTCCGTATGCCCCTGGCCTCTGCCAGCCTGCTTGCCATCGCCATTTCACTCGCCGGTTGCGGTGAAGACAAAGCGCCAGCCACCCAAGCTGCTGCACCAGCTGCCAGCAGCGCCAGCGCCCCGGCTGCCGCCACCAGCCAAGTCGACGAAGCCGCCAGCAAAGCAGTGGTCAGCCACTACGCCGACCTGGCCCTGGCCGTATTCAGCGACGCCGCCAGCACCGGCAAAACTCTGCAAGGTGCCATTGACGCCCTGCTTGCCAATCCGAATGACGACACCCTGAAAGCCGCCCGCGAAGCCTGGCTGGCTGCCCGTGTGCCTTACATGCAGACCGAAGTGTTCCGCTTCGGCAACGCCGTGGTCGACGATTGGGAAGGCCAGTTAAACGCCTGGCCGCTGGACGAAGGCCTGATCGACTACGTCGCCAAGGACTACCAGCATGCCCTGGGTAACCCAGGCGCCAGCGCCAACATCATCGCCAACACCGAACTGCAGGTCGGCGAAGACAAGCTCGACGTCACCACCATCACCCCGGAACTGCTGGCCAACCTGAATGAGCTGGGCGGCTCCGAAGCCAACGTCGCTACCGGCTACCACGCCATCGAATTTCTGCTGTGGGGCCAAGATCTGAATGGCACCAACCCAGGCGCCGGCGAACGCCCAGCCAGCGATTTCGTCGTAGGCGAAGGCGCCACTGGCGGCAACAACGAGCGCCGCCGCGCCTTTATCAAAGCCGCCGCAGACCTGCTGGTCAGCGACCTCGATGCAATGGTTGTGCAGTGGCAAGCTGGCAAGACCGACAACTACCGCGCCACGCTGGAAGCCGACACGGCTGAAAACGGCCTGCGTAAAATGCTCTTCGGCATGGGCAGCCTGTCCCTCGGCGAACTGGCCGGCGAGCGCATGAAAGTCGCGCTGGAAGCCAACTCCACCGAAGACGAGCACGACTGCTTCAGCGATAACACCCACAACTCGCACTTCTACAACGGCAAAGGTATTCGCAACGTTTACCTAGGCGAGTACAAGAAGGTCGATGGCACCACCCTGACCGGCCCAAGCCTGTCGTCGCTGGTGGCCAAGGTTGACGCCGCTGCTGACAGCACCCTGAAAGCCGACCTCGAAGCCACTGAAGGCAAGCTGCAGGCTCTGGTCGACAGCGCTAACAACGGCAAGCATTTCGATCAGCTGATCGCTGCTGACAATGCCGAAGGCCAGCAGATCGTTCGTGACGCCATCGCCGCACTGGTCAAGCAGACCGGCGCAATCGAGCAGGCCGCTGGCAAGCTGGGCATCAGTGATCTGAATCCAGATACCGCTGACCACAGCTTCTAATCGCGTAGGACTTGCTGCGCGTCGGCGATACAGCGTTAGAAATGGCCTCGGGCTGCTCATTTACAGCCAGTAAACTCCGCGCCCTCGGCCATTTCTGTCTTGTCTCGCTCTAGCTCGCGAAGCCCAAGATAAAAGCCGCGACTCCTTAATGGAGTCGCGGCTTTTTATTACCTGCGACCTTTGACCACCACCGATAATGCAAATCCGTCTTATTTAAAACTGATCAGACTGTTAAGATCGGCCGCCTGTTTTTCTGCTGCGGATGTCCTTTCATGTTTGCGCCGCATCGCATTGCGCTGCTGTTGGCCTTGGGCCTGAGCCTGGTTGCCTGCGATAAAACCCCACAGTTCACCCAGGCCGAGCCCGGCGAAGCCCTGTCCGCCGGTAGCGCCACCGTGCGCAAGGCGGATCAGAACGCCTTCTCCCTGCCGTCAGCCAACCTGTCGCCTTCACGCCGCCTGGATTTCAGCGTCGGCAACAGCTTCTTTCGCAACCCCTGGGTCACCTCGCCGGCCACCACCACCGCGCGTGATGGCCTCGGCCCGCTGTTCAACACCAACGCCTGCCAGAACTGCCATATCAAGGACGGTCGCGGCCATCCACCGGCCCCTGATGCGCAGAGCGCAGCGTCCATGCTGGTACGTCTGTCGATCCCGGCTAGCAGTGAACATTCAGAAATCATCCAGCGCCTTGGCGTGCTGGCCGAACCCACCTACGGCGCTCAGCTGCAGGATATGGCCAACCCAGGCGTAACGCCCGAAGGCAAGGTGCGCGTCAGTTACAGCACACAATTGGTCAGTTTTGCCGATGGTCAGCAGGTCGAGCTGCGCAAGCCCAGCCTGGAAATCAGCCAGCTGGGTTACGGCGATCTGCATCCTGATACGTTGTTCTCCGCGCGCATTGCCCCGCCGATGATCGGCCTGGGCCTGCTCGAAGCCATTCCCGAAGCAGCCATCCTGGCCAATGCCGATCCGGATGACGGCAATGGCGATGGTATTTCCGGGCGCGCCAACCAGGTCTGGGACCGCGAGCAACAACGCACGGTGCTCGGCCGCTTTGGCTGGAAGGCCGGCCAACCCACGCTCAATCAGCAGAATGCCGAAGCCTTTGCCAACGACACGGGCCTGACCAGCACGCTGGTGACCCATGACAACTGCACAACGGCGCAGACGGATTGCCGCAGCGCCCCCCATGGCGGCGAGCCCGAGGTCAGCGACAACATCCTCGCCAGCGTGCTGTTCTACACCCGCAACCTCGGCGTGCCGGCGCGGCGCGGCGCGGATACACCGCAGGTGCTCGCCGGCAAAAACCTGTTCTACCAGGCCGGTTGCCAGGGCTGTCATAGCCCGCAGTTCACCACCGCCAGCGACGCCGCCGAACCAGAACTGGCCAATCAGGTCATACGTCCTTACAGCGATTTATTGCTGCATGACATGGGCGCAGACCTGGCCGACCAGCGCCCTGAATTTCTCGCCAGCGGCAGTGAGTGGCGCACCCCGCCGTTGTGGGGCATCGGCCTGACAGAAACGGTCAACGGTCACACCCAATTCCTGCATGACGGCCGCGCACGCAACCTGCTGGAGGCCATTCTCTGGCACGGAGGCGAGGCCGAGGCGGCCAAGCAGCAGGTGCTGACTTTCAATGCCGACGAGCGCAGCGCGCTGTTGGCTTTTCTGAATTCGTTGTAAGGAGCCGCAGATGATCCGCTCACCCCTCACGCTCGCCCTGCTTAGCCTCACGCTCACTGCCTGCAGCCCCAGCAATCCGCAGCAGCAGGTCAGCCGCGCACTTACCGAAGGCGTGTTGCTGCCGATCTACAGCGCCTGGAGCGAAGCCGACCGGCAACTGGCCGTCAGCGGCCAGGCCTTCTGCAGCGGACAACAGAGCCTGACCGATGCACGCCTGGCATTCAGCAGCGCGCAGAGCGCCTGGGCCGCCTTGCAGCCAGTGGCCTTCGGCCCGCTGGCGGAAGGCAACCGCGCCTGGCAAGTGCAGTTCTGGCCGGACAAGAAAAACTTGGTGGCGCGTCAGGTGGAAGCCCTGATCAACAGCAAACCCGAACTCACCCCAGCCGATCTGGATAAATCCAGCGTCGTGGTGCAAGGCCTGACCGCCTATGAATACCTGCTGTTCGATCCGTCCATCGACCTGAACGTCGCTGAACAGAAAACCCGCTATTGCCCGCTGATCGTCGCCATCGGCCAGCATCAGCAAGTGCTGGCCGCCGATGTGCTGAGCCAGTGGCAGGCCAAGGACGGTATGGCCGCGCTGCTCAAGGACTTCCCCAACGCGCGCTACGCCGAAGCCCCGGAAGCGGTAGCCGAACTGCTGCGTACCCAGGTCAGCGCCATCGACGGGCTGAAGAAGAAACTCGGCACGCCACTCGGCCGCCAGAGCAAAGGCCAACCGCAGCCCTATCAGGCCGAAGCCTGGCGCAGCAAGGCCAGCCTGGCCAACCTCGCCGCCAGCCTGGCCAGCGCCGAACGCATCTGGCTGGGTGCCGAGCAGGATGGCATCCAGGCGCTGCTCGGCAGTGATCAAGATGAACTGAAACAACGCATCAACGCCGCCTACAGTGACACCCGCCAGCGCCTAGCCGCCGCCCAGCGCCCGCTCGGCGAATTGCTTAGCGACGAAGCCGGCCGAACTGAAGTCAACGCCCTGTATGACAGCCTGAATGTGCTGCATCGCCTGCATGAATCCGAGCTGGCCAAGACCCTGGGCATCCAACTGGGCTTTAACGCTCACGATGGTGACTGAGCCATGCAGATCAACCGCCGCGCCTTTCTAGGGCTGAGCATCGCTGCCGTTGCCGCTACGGCAGCGGCCGCCGGCACTTACGGTGGCTGGACACTGATGCACAGTAGCGCTCAACCGCTACTGCTGTCGGCGCGCAACGACAGTGCCGGCAAGCACTTCGCGGTCGGCTATCGGCTGGATGGCAGCCAGGTATTCGCCACTCAGGTCAGCGAGCGCTGCCACGATGTGATCGGCCACCCGTTTCTGCCGATGGCGCTGTTTGTCGGCCGTCGGCCGAGCACCCAGAGCTACCTGATCGACACCCGCGACGGCCGTCTGCTGCAGACCCTGAACTCGCCAAAACAGCGCCATTTCTATGGCCATGCGGTGTTCCACAAGGACGGCGAATGGCTGTACGCCACCGAGAACGACACCTCCGACCCTGGCCGCGGCGTGCTCGGCGTCTATCGCCTGCAAGGTGAACAGTTGCTGCGCAGCAGCGAACTGTCGACCCACGGCATCGGTCCGCACCAGTTGCTCTGGCTACCAGACGGCGAAACCCTGGCCGTGGCCAATGGCGGCATCCGCACCGAGGCCGATAGCCGCGTAGAAATGAACCTCGACGCCATGGAATCCAGCCTGGTGCTGCTGCGTCGCGACGGCAGCCTGATCAGCAAAGAGCAGTTGCCAGAGCGGATGAACAGCGTGCGCCATATGGCCGTGGCCAGCGACGGCACCCTGGTCAGCGGGCAGCAATATATGGGCGAGCTCAGCGATGCGGTGCCGCTGCTGGCGATCAAGCGCCCTGGCCAGCCCTTCCAGCACTTCCCGGTGGCGGACGCGCAACGCCAGCTGATGAACCAGTACACCGCCAGCGTGGCGATTCACAGCGAGCTGCGCCTGCTCGCGTTGACCGCGCCGCGCGGCAACCGGGTGTTTATCTGGGACCTGGACAGCGCCGAACTGCGCCTGGACGCCCCCCTCGCTGACTGCGCCGGCGTTGGCGCGGTAGCCGACGGCTTTGTGGTCAGCAGTGGCGTTGGCCGTTGCCGCCTGTACAACTGCCGTAGCGCCCAGATCACCAGCCAGCCGCTACAACTGCCTGCCGGCCTGTGGGACAACCACCTGCGCCTGGCCTAAATGCCCCGTTACGGAACAGGGAAGACACCTGCTGCACGCTAAAGAACGCTGCCGCAAAGCCGATCTATACTTCCAGCAGCCGCTGCTTCCAGGCACTCGGCTTGCCGATACCAGTCGATAGGGATCTTCGCAGTTCGGACGCCTTCTGCGTCACTGGCATCCCGCCTTCTTCATTCAGGGGTATCGTCCATGTTTCTGCAAAAATCTTTGCGCGCCCAAATTCTCGCCCTGCTCGGCGGCAGCCTGGCGCTGATTCTGGTCACCGCACTGGCTTGCTTCAGCTTCCTTTCCAGCGGCATGCAAGCTTACCGCGGTCTACTTGAGGGCCCGTTAGAAGCCTCAGCACTGATCGAATCGACCAACCTGAACTTCAAGACCCAAGTACAGGAATGGAAAAACGTCCTGCTGCGTGGCAGCGACAAAGCCCAGCTGGACAAATACTGGAGCCAGTTCGAAGCGCAGGAACGCAAGGTTCAAGACTCTCTGGGCACGTTGAGTGAGCTGGCTGGCGCCGACCGCACGCTGAAAACCAAAGTCGACGCACTGCGCAGCGAACACCAGACGCTAGGGGTCAACTACCGCAAGGGTCGCGATGCCTTTGTCGCGGCCGGTGGTGACGCAGCTGTCGGCGACAAGGCGGTGTCCGGTATTGACCGCAATACCGCCCAACAATTGGAAGCGCTGTCCAGCGAGCTGCACAAGCAGAGCCTGGAGCAAGCCAGCCTGATCAACGCCTCGGCCGACCGCACCATCACCTACGGCACCCTGCTGATGCTTGGCGCCACCGTGGTCATTGCACTGTTCAGCCTGTGGCTAATCAACCGCAACCTGATCAACCCGATTCGCGAGTTGATTGAGCATATCGCCCAGCTTAGCCAGGGCAACTTCGGCCAGCATGTGGAGTCGACTCGCCAGGATGAACTGGGCAACCTGGCCATTGCCGCGAATATCCTGCGCGATTTTCTCTCCGACACCTTCACCCGTCTGAAACGCAGCACGGCTGATCTGGACACCGCCAGCGGCGAACTCAACTCCATCGCCACGCTGATGGCCCAGGGCACCCGCGAGCAGTTCTCACGTACCGATCAGGTCGCCACGGCCATGCATGAAATGTCCGCCACCGCCCAGGAAGTCGCGCGTCACGCTGCAGAAGCCGCCGGCGCCGCCGATGCCGCTGACAGCGCTGCACGCCAGGGCGAAACGGTGATGCAGGCGACCATCAAGACCATCACCGATATCCGCAGCGAAATCAGCAACACCTCGGATGTGATTCGCCGCCTGGAAAGCGACAGCGGGCGTATCGGCAAGGTGTTGGAAGTGATTCGCGGTATCGCCGAGCAGACCAACCTGCTGGCGCTCAACGCCGCCATCGAAGCCGCCCGCGCGGGCGAACAGGGCCGCGGTTTTGCCGTGGTAGCGGATGAAGTACGCACCCTGGCGCAACGCACCGCCGAGTCCACGGCGGAAATCCACCAAATCATCGACACCGTGCAAACCGGTGCAGTAAATGCAGTGCGCGCCATCGAAAGCGGCCAGCACCGCAGCGAGGAAGGCGTGACTCAGGTCACCGAGGCCGGAGCGACGCTGCAACTGATCACCAGTGCAGTGGAAGCAATTCGCGATATGAACCGGCAGATCGCCACCGCCGCCGAAGAGCAAACCTCGGTAGCCGAAGACATCTCACGCAACCTTACCGAAATCACCGCCATCGCCACGGCCAACCAGGAGAACGTACAACGCACCGAAAGCGCCGGGCAAAACCTGCAAGTCCTGTCCGGCCAACTCAACGAGGTGACCCAGCGCCTGAGTGCCTGATCAGCGCAACGCACCACACAAAATGCCAGCATATGCTGGCATTTTGCTTAAAAAGTACTTGATCAATCAGGCAACTTTTGCACAACAATATTTTGCAAATGCGAATCTTTGACAGGCCTGTGCGCGAGGTCTAATGTGCCCCTCTTGCCTATTCCCAGGCTATCCAACCGCCTTGCCAAGGAACCGGAATATGTTGCT
>DASRUM010000189.1:0-12407 GCA_035655415.1 Pseudomonas sp. | reverse complement strand
CGGAAACGCTCGGCGAACGCACCGGGCGGCTTGGCACCGCAGTGGAGATAGCGTGCTTGTAGACCATCTGGCTGACAGTATTTTTCAGCAAAATCACGAACTGGTCGAACGACTCGATCTGACCTTGCAGCTTGATGCCGTTGACCAGATAGATGGAAACCGGGACGCGTTCCTTACGCAGGGTATTCAGGTAAGGGTCTTGTAGCGAATGCCCTTTTGACATGTGCCGCACTCCTTTAAGGATCAATTTTCAATAATTTTTAGTAAACCAACGAACGGCTTAAAGCCGTCGTACCCCCAAGAGTAGACGGCCAACGGCAAGGTCTCAGGTCAATATGGAGACCGCTGCCAGGTATTTCAAGGCACGCGGCAGATTGTCGCAGTCGGCGCTATCGAGCCAGTGCACATCCTGCTGCCAACCACGTAACCAGGTGAACTGTCGCTTGGCCAACTGGCGCGTGGCGATAATGCCGCGCTCCTGCATCTGCTCGGCGTCGAGGTTGCCATCCAGATAGTCCCAGACTTGCCGATAACCCACCGCTCGTATAGACGGTAGACCAACGTGCAAGTCACTTCGCTGGCGCAGGCGTTCGACCTCGGCAACCAGCCCCTGTTCCAACATCAGGCGAAATCGCAGGGCGATTCGCTCGTGCAACAGCTGCCTTTGCGCCGGGGCAATGGCCAATTGCGCCACAGTATAGGGGAATTGCCGCGCAGCCGATGCGTCACCAGCAGTATTTTCTGCCGCCTGGCGCAGACGATGAACGGTCATGCTGTGCCCGCTCAGGTGATAGACCTCAAGGGCGCGAATCAAGCGCTGCGGGTCATTAGGATGGATACGCGCAGCCGACTCCGGATCGACCGCACGCAGCTCGGCATGCAGCACCGCCCAACCTTCGGCCTGGGCGCGCGCCTCCAACTCGGCGCGCAACGCCACATCGGCGCTGGGCATTTCGGCCAGCCCCTCAAGCAACGCCTTGAAATACAACATAGTGCCGCCCACCAGCAGCGGAATCCGTCCGCGCGCTGTGATCTCAGCCATAGCCGCCAGGGCATCGGCACGGAACTCGGCCGCTGAATAGCTCTCGGCTGGGTCACGGATATCGATCAGGCGGTGAGGAAACTCTGCCAGAGTGGCCTTATCCGGCTTGGCCGTGCCGATGTCCATATCACGGTAGATCAACGCAGAGTCGACGCTGATCAGCTCGCACGGCAGCACTCGCGCCAGCTCGATGGCCAGATCGGTCTTGCCGGCCGCTGTTGGCCCCATAAGAAAAATTGCCGGAGGCAGGCGCTCGGACATGTTCAAAATTCTCTAAATGGCGCGATGGCTAGCGGCCGCGCAGGAACAGCTTGTCGAGGTCATCCATGCCCATCTGCGTCCAGGTCGGCCGCCCATGGTTGCACTGGCCGCTGCGCTCGGTGTGTTCCATATCGCGCAGCAAGGCGTTCATTTCCGGCAGGGTCAGGCGTCGGTTGGCGCGCACGGCACCGTGGCAAGCCATGGTGCCGAGCAGCTCGTTGAGGTGCGCCTGAATGCGGTCGGTAGTGCCGTATTCGAGCAGATCACCGAGCACATCCTGCACCAGACGAGTGGCCTCGGCCTGCTTGAGCAATGCGGGAATCTGCCGGATAGCCAGGGTTTCCGGACCCAAACGCTGTAACTCAAAGCCAAGTCGCTGGAACCACTCGGCATGCTCTTCGGCGCAGTCAGCTTCACGCTGGCTGACGGCAATAGACTCCGGCACCAACAGCGGCTGGCCGCGCAGGCCTTCGCTGGCCATGGCCACCTTGAGCCGCTCATAGGTGATGCGCTCATGGGCGGCGTGCATATCCACCACCACCAGACCCTGGACATTTTCGGCGAGGATGTAGATGCCCTTGAGCTGGGCGATGGCATAGCCCAGGGGCGGAATATCGCCCTGCGCATCTGGCAGGCCAGCGGGAGCCGGCGCAGTGGCCATCGGCGAGAAGAATTCACGATAGGCGCCTTGGGCTTCGGCGGCCGGCAAGACTGCGTCAGGACGAGAGCCCTGATAGCCGGCGCCCGGCGAACGCCACACCGAGCTGCTGGGCGTAGGCTGCAGCAGGCTGGCAGCTAAGCCGATTTCACCCTGCGGACCAAACTCACCGGCAGCCTGGCCGGTAGGGCGCAGCATCTCGTTGACCGTCGCCGGGGCCGCCAGCTGATCTTCCGGGCGCACCTCGCCTAATGCGCGATGCAGCGTGCCGTAGAGGAAGTCATGCACCATGCGCCCGTCACGGAAGCGCACTTCATGCTTGGTCGGGTGCACGTTGACATCGACTACCGAGGGGTCAATTTCCAGAAACAGCACAAAGGTCGGATGCCGACCATTGAACAGCACGTCGCGGTAGGCCTGGCGCACCGCATGGGCAACCAGCTTGTCGCGCACCATGCGCCCATTCACATAGAAGTACTGCAGATCCGCCTGGCTACGGGAGAAGGTCGGCAAACCAACCCAACCCCACAGGTGCAGGCCGTTGCGTTCGATATCGATGGGCAACGCCTGCTCGAGAAACGCCGGGCCACAGACCGAAGCCACCCGCCGCGCGCGGCTCTGTTCATCTGGAGCCTCATGCAGGCCGAGCACGGTCTTGCCGTTGTGGCGCAGATGGAAGGCCACATCGAAGCGCGCCAGGGCCAGGCGCTTGATCACTTCCTGCAGATGATCGAATTCGGTTTTTTCGGTTTTGAGGAACTTACGCCGTGCAGGGGTGTTGAAGAACAGGTCGCGCACTTCCACCGAGGTGCCGACCGGGTGCGCAGCGGGCTGTACCCGTGGCTGCATATCGCGCCCTTCTGTTTCAACCTGCCAGGCCTGTTCAGCATCAGCGGTACGCGAGGTCAGGGTCAGACGTGCGACGGAGCTGATAGAAGCCAACGCCTCACCGCGAAAGCCCAGACTCATCACCTGCTCCAGGTCTTCCAGCTCGCGGATCTTGCTGGTGGCATGGCGGGCCAGCGCCAGGGGCAGGTCATCCGGGGAGATGCCGCTACCGTTGTCACGCACTTTGAGCAGCTTGACGCCGCCCTGCTCGACATCCACTTCGATGCGCTTGGCGCCGGAGTCCAGGCTGTTTTCCAACAGCTCCTTGATTACCGAGGCCGGGCGTTCAACCACCTCACCGGCAGCAATCTGGTTCGCCAGCCGCGGGCTGAGCAGCTGGATACGTGCAGCTTCACTCATGGCTGCCCAGCCAGAGCAGTCGCAGGGACCTGCAAACGCTGACCGACCTTGATCACATCGCTTTTCAGCGAGTTGGCACTGCGCAGCACGGCCAGGCTGACCTGATAACGCTGTGCAATCAGCGCCAGGCTTTCGCCGGAGCTGACCACATGCTCGCGCGGGCCGAGGGCAATCTTGCCGTTGTCGCGCAGCCAGGCCACGCGAGTGCCGGGCGGCGGGTTTTCATGGAAAAACTGCCGCACGCCCGTGACGATTGAGCGCGCCAGGGCCTGCTGGTGACTGGAACTGGACAGTTTGCGGGCTTCATTGGGGTTGGAGATAAACCCGGTTTCCACAAGGATCGACGGAATATCCGGCGACTTCAGCACCATAAAGCCGGCCTGTTCCACCCGCCGTTTATGCAACGGAGTCACTCGGCCCATATTGCCCAGCACCTTGTTGCCGACGTTCAGGCTGGATGACAGCGAGGCAGTCATCGACAGGTCGAGCAACACCCCGGCCAGCATGCGGTCCTTGTCGTCCAGGCTGACATTGCCGGCGCCGCCGATCAGGTCCGACTGGTTTTCCGCATCCGCCAACCAGCGCGCGGTTTCCGAGGTGGCGCCGCGATCCGACAGCGCATACACCGAGGCACCAAATGCCGCCGCCCGCGGTGCAGCATCGGCGTGGATGGAAACAAACAGGTCGGCGCCCTTCTTGCGGGCGATCTCGGTGCGCTTGCGCAGCGGGATAAAGTAATCGCCGGTACGCACCAGCTCGGCGCGGAAGCCCTTCTCGGCATTGATCTGCCGCTGCAGCTCCTTGGAAATCGCCAGGGTCACGTGCTTTTCATACTGGCCTTTGACCGGCGACAACGCGCCTGGGTCTTCGCCGCCATGGCCCGCATCAATGGCAATCACGATATCGCGCTTGCCGTTGGGTATCGGCGTCAGCTTTGGCGGGGCCTGGGTTGGCGTTACCGGCACCTGCGGCGCAGTGGCCACGGTGGTGGTTGGCAGGCTGGGTGCGGCGCCGCCTTCCTGGTCAAACAGATCGACCACCAGGCGATGGCCGTACTGCTGATTGGGGGCGAGGGTAAAGCTCTTCGGCGTCACCGCTGCCGACAGGTCAATCACCACGCGCAAGTCTTCGGGGGTACGCTGCGCCGAGCGTACGCCGGTGATCGGAGTGTTACTCAGGGTCAGCTGATTAAAGCTGGTGGCTAGCTTGGCACCGCTGACATCAATGACGATGCGATTGGGCGAAGACAGCAGAAAAACGCTGTGCTGCACCGGGCCGGACAGGTCAAACACCAGGCGGGTGTTATCCGGCGCACGCCACAGCCGCACACTGCGCACATCCGAAGCGGCCATTACATCGGCGGCCAAGCCCACCAATGCCACTCCAATTGCGATGAAACGCGCGCCTATGCGCATAGCCAACCCCATAATTGATTCATGCCCCGACGGCCAAAGCGGCGCACCAGGTGGTGCCGCGTTCGCCTTGCGCCTGCAAACGCAGCGTCCGGCCAGCCCCATGCGGGCTAATGGTAATGTCCAGGTCAGCCTTTGGCAAAACGCCTGCACCGCGCTCCGGCCACTCAACCAGACACAGCGCATCGCCTTCAAAGTAATCACGAATCCCCAGGTACTCCAGCTCCTCGGCATCCACCAGACGGTAAAGGTCGAAGTGAAAGGCGCGCAGGTCGCCTATTTCATAGGGTTCGACCAGGGTAAAGGTCGGGCTTTTCACCGCCCCAACATGGCCCAGGCCGCGAATAATGCCGCGCGATAGGGTGGTTTTGCCGGCACCGAGGTCGCCATGCAGATAGATCACGCCAACGCCGCCGGTCGCCTCGGCGATACGTGCCCCCAGCGCCAGCATCGCCTCTTCATCGGCGGCAAACAGCTCTAATTCAGACACGCAGACTGCTCCTGCAACAATTGACGAATAACCGCACACAAATCACTGGCCGCCAGGCCGCGCCCCTGCAGCGCCAGCCGCTCGCCCGCGCAGGCATGCAGATAGACCGCCAGCTGAGCCGCCTCCAGCGCAGGCAGGCCCTGGGCCAACAATGCGCCGATAAGCCCGGCAAGCACATCCCCGAGCCCAGCGCCGGCCATGACTGGATGGCCGCGATCACACAGCCACAAGCCGCCATCCGCCGCAGCAATCAGGCTGCCGGCGCCTTTCAGCACGCATACAGCTTGATAGCGCTGGGCCAAGGCGCGGGCCGCCGCCGGACGATCGGCCTGCACATCGGCCGTGCTGACACCCAGCAGCCGCGCCGCTTCGCCAGGGTGTGGGGTGAGCACCGCTGTAGCAGGCAACTTGACTACAGCTTGCGCCAACAGGTTCAGCGCATCGGCATCCCAAACCTGTACCGCACGGCTAACCGCAGCCGCCGATATCAGACTGCGACCCCAGGCGCCCTGCCCCAAGCCTGGGCCGACCACCCAGACGCTTGCATTGGCGCCCAGCGTCAGAAGCTGATTGGCCGAGGCCACGCCAGCGGCCATTACCTCGGGCAGGCGCGCCTGCGCTGCAGGCAAATGCTCGCCACGGGTCGCCAGGCTGACCAGCCCGGCACCGGCGCGTAGCGCACTTTGCGCCGCCAGCAGGCCAGCCCCGGCAAAGCCGCGATCACCGCCGACCACCAGCACATGGCCCAACTGGCCCTTATGCACGCTACGCGAACGCACCGGCAATTGCGGCAGGCGGGGCTGCGCCAGGCGCTGCGCGGTAAAGGCTTGAGCTGCGACCAGGGCCCCATCAGCCTGCAGATCATCAAACTGCAACTCACCCAGATAATCCGCTGACTGCCCAGTAAACAGGCCCAACTTCAGGCCGATCAGGGTGACCGTCAGTTGCGCATGCACTGCAACGCCGAGCACCTGGCCAGTATCGGCGCAGAGCCCGGACGGAATATCCACCGCCAGCACCGGCAGATCACTGGCATTCAACAGCCGGATGGCCTGGGCATACGGTTCGCGCACTGCGCCCTGCAAGCCCGTGCCGAGCAAGGCATCGAGCACCACGCCTTGCAGCTCGGCGCATTCGCTCCAGGGCTGCACCGCTACACCGGCAGCCAGCGCCTGGTCACGGGCCAAGGCAGCATCGCCCTGCAACTGCGCCGCAGCGCCGACCGCCAGCACCTGCACCCGCCAGCCCGCGCGCAACGCCAAAGCGGCCACCAGGTAGCCGTCACCGGCGTTGTTACCGCGCCCAGCCAGCACCGTCAGCACACCCGCATCCGGCCAACGCCTACGCAGGGCACGCCAGATGGCATGTGCGGCGCGGCTCATCAGCTCGAAACCCGGCGTGCCGGCAGCAATCAATCGCGCATCCAGCTCGCGCACTTGGGCGGCGCTGTATAGCGGCAGAGGAAGATTGTCAGGCGAATGCAGCATGCGTCGGCTCCGATGTCTGGCAGAATTATACCCACCTGCGCCCCGGTTACCTGCCCTCATATGAACACTGACACGCTTGACCTTGCCGCCCTCGCCCAGTCGATCAAAGACTGGGGCCGCGAGCTGGGCTTTCAACAGGTCGGGATTGCCGATGTGCAACTGGGCGAACATGAGGCGCACCTGCAACGCTGGCTGGACGCTGGTTACCAGGGCGAGATGGACTATATGGCCGCCCACGGCAGCAAACGTTCCCACCCGGAAGAATTGGTGCCCGGAACCTTGAGAGTCATCTCACTGCGTATGGACTACCTGCCCGGCGACACGCAGATGGCCCAGCGCCTCGCCCAGCCGGAGAAGGCCTACGTATCGCGCTACGCCCTAGGCCGCGATTACCACAAGCTGATCCGCAAACGCCTGCAACAATTAGCCGAACGCATCCAGCATCAGATCGGCCCGTTCGGCTACCGCGCCTTTGTCGACAGCGCGCCAGTGCTGGAAAAGGCCATCGCCGAACAGGCTGGGCTCGGCTGGATCGGCAAGAACACCCTGGTGCTTAACCGCAAGGCCGGCAGCTACTTCTTTCTCGGCGAGCTGTTTGTTGATCTGCCACTGCCGGTGGATGAACCCCATGTCACGGAGCACTGCGGGCGCTGCACCGCCTGCATGGATATCTGCCCCACCGCCGCCTTTGTCGGCCCCTATGTGCTGGATGCGCGGCGCTGCATTTCCTACCTGACCATCGAACTCAAGGGCTCGATTCCGGAGGAATTGCGTGCACCGATCGGCAACCGGGTGTTCGGCTGCGACGACTGCCAGATGGTCTGCCCGTGGAACCGCTTTGCCAAACCCACCGAGCAGAGCGACTTCCAGCCGCGCCACAGCCTGGACAACGCAGAGCTGGCCGAACTGTTCTGTTGGAGCGAAGAGGAATTTCTCAGCCGCACCGAAGGCTCACCCCTGCGCCGCGCCGGCTACGAGCGCTGGCTGCGCAACCTGGCCGTCGGCTTGGGCAACGCGCCCTCCAGCATCCCGGTGCTGGAAGCGCTCAAGGCGCGCCGCGAGCACCCGTCCGAGCTGGTGCGCGAGCATGTTGAATGGGCTCTGGCGCGCCACGGCCTGTAACCGAGCAAACATAAAAAAGCCCGCACTAGCGGGCTTTTCACTGCGTCAGACTTTAAGGAAGTGCTGACGGTAGTGCTTCAGTTCGGCAATCGACTCGCGGATATCGTCCAGTGCCTGGTGCGTGCCCTGCTTCTGGAACGATTCCTTGACCTGCGGCGCCCACAGGCCGGCGAGAATCTTCAGGGTCGAGACATCCAGATAGCGGTAGTGGAAGTAGGCTTCCAGGTTCTGCATGTACTTATAAAGAAAGCGCCGATCCTGGCCGATACTGTTGCCGCAGATCGGCGACTTGCCCTTCGGCACCCACTGCTCAAGGAAGGCAATGGTCATGGCCTCCGCTTCCGCCGGGCCGATGGTGCTTTCCCGTACGCGCTGGGTCAGCCCGCTCTGGCCGTGGGTGCGGGTGTTCCACTCATCCATTGCCGCGAGCAGTTCATCACTCTGATGCACGGCAATCACCGGGCCTTCGGCGAGGATGTTCAGGTCGCTGTCGGTGACAATGGTGGCCATCTCGATGATGACATCCGTTTCGGGCTCCAGCCCGGTCATTTCCAGATCGATCCAGATTAGGTTCTGTGCGTTCTGCATGCTGCGCTCCTCGACTAAGGCCGACAGTTTAGCCAATAAATCAGCCGCGCATGAACCACAGCAGCAGCCGTGACTTGCGCCAGTCGTGCAGCTCGATTTGCTGATCAGGCGGCTGCCCCGGCACCTCGAAGCTGTTGCTGACCAGCAGACTGCCGGCCGGCATCTGCGCGCAGGCTTTGGCCCACAGCTCGGGCATGGGCGCAGGGGACAGAAAGCAATACACCACATCAAACGCAGCCAGGTCCGTGCGCCAGAGGTTTTCGTAACGGATCTGGCAATTGCCCTGCGGCAAAGCACGCAACCAGGCGATAGCAAAGGACAGCGGCGCAGTCTCCACCCCGACAAACTGCGCCTGCGGGAACTGCCGGGCCAGGCCCAGCAACGTACCGGCCGGACCACAACCCAGGTCGATAAAGCGAAACGATGCAGGCTGCTGGTCAAGCACCGCACACAGATGCTGGCGCGTACCGGCAGCGGTCAGGTACAGCGGCACCCGCTCGCCAACACTGTTCCAGTTGAGCAGCAGCAACAGGACAAAGCCGCCAAGAAACACCCAGGACGGCAGCGGCGCACCACTGGCCAGCAGCAGCGCCGGGACGAACAGCAGGTTCAATCCGCACCACCAGCGCGACAGCCCCAGGTAGCGTGCCAGCGTGGCAGCCAACATGCCTTGCGACAGGCCTGCGGCTAGCCAGGTCGGCCGCCAGGGCGACAACTGGGCCGTCAGATACAGCGCCAAACCGATCAGCAAGGTCGCACCGAGCTGAGCTGACAAGGCCAACAGAGCCGGATATTGGCGGACAACGCGCAGCATGCAGACTCCTGAATCGTCCGATCAATGATGCGCCGCAGTTTAGCCGCGCCAGCAGCTCAATAGGCAGCCCGTGCTAGACTCGCGGCCGTTTATTGCGTAATTCAACTCTCGGAAGACCCATGGCCAAACGCCAACTCAACCGCCGGCAAAACTGGCGTATCGAAAAAATCCAGGGCGAGCGTGCCGCCCGCGCTGCCAAGCGCGAGTCGCAGGCTGTACAGATTCTTGAAGGCGGCGACCTCGGCCCGGAACAGACCGGCCTGGTGATCGCCCACTTCGGTGTACAGATCGAAGTTGAAGCACTGGATGGCGAACTGGCCGGCCAGGTATTCCGCTGCCATCTGCGCGCCAACCTGCCAACCATGGTCACCGGTGACCAAGTGGTGTGGCGCGCTGGCAATCAGGGCATCGGGGTAATCGTTGCGCAACTGCCACGCAGCACCGAACTCTGTCGCCCGGACCCTCGCGGCCAGCTGAAGCCGGTAGCGGCCAATGTCGATTTGCTCGTGATTGTTTTCGCGCCGCTGCCTGAGCCCCACGCCAACCTGATCGACCGTTACCTGGTGGCTGCCGAGCACGCCGGTATCCGCCCCCTATTACTGTTGAATAAAGCCGACCTGATTGATGAACAAAACGGCGTGGCACTCAACGCCATGCTCAGCGTTTACCGCCAGCTGGGTTATCAGCTGCTCGAGGTCTCTGCGCATCAGGGTGATGGCATGGAGCAGCTCAAGCAGCAGCTTGACGGGCATATCAGTGTGTTTGTAGGGCAATCCGGCGTGGGTAAATCCTCGCTGGTAAACAGCCTGCTACCCGATGTCGACACCCGCGTTGGGCCGCTTTCGGAGCAGTCCGGCCTGGGCACTCACACCACGACGACCGCACGGCTGTTTCACTTTCCTGGCGGCGGCGAGCTGATTGACTCCCCAGGGATTCGCGAATTCGGCTTGGTACATGTCAGCCGTGATGACGTCGAAGCTGGCTTTATCGAGTTTAGCGCGCTGATCGGGCAATGCCGCTTTCGCGACTGCAAACACGATCGCGAGCCGGGCTGCGCCCTGCTCAAAGCCCTGGAAGACGGCCGTCTGCACCCGCAGCGCATGGCCAGTTACCGGCAAATCCTGGCCAGCCTGCCAGAAGCCGAGTACTGAAAAAATCGCCGGGAGTGATTTTTAACGTCGCGCCGCGACGGCCTGCAGGGTGGCCGCCAGGGACGGCAGGCCAGCAACAAAAAAGGCCGCGACATATCGCGGCCTTTTTACTTGCAGCTGCAGCTCAATCGGCGGGCTGATCGAACTGCAACACGCCTTCCTCAAAGATATTGAAACGCTCGCGCAACTGCCCATCAGGTAATGGATCACCTGGCGCGGTGGGCGCCGCTGCATCCGGCACAACGGGGGGCGCACCAGGCTCTGCAGGCACATCATCTACAGCGGCGTCACCCTGTTCGCCTTCGATGGCACGCTGGGCTTTCTTGGTCAGCACCACTATATCGATACGCCGGTTGACCGGATTGAGCGGATTGTCCCGATCAAACAAGGCCGAGGACGCGTAACCCACAACTCGCGCGACCTGTTCATCGTCATAGCCGCCGGCAATCAGTACGCGCCGCGCCGCATTGGCTCGGTCAGCAGACAGCTCCCAGTTGCCATAACCACCACTCCCGACAAAGGGTGCCGCATCGGTATGGCCACTGACACTGATCTTATTCGGCACTGCGGCGATGGTGTCGGTCATGGCCAGCAGAATGTCTTCGAAATAGGGCTGCAGGCGCGCGCTGCCGGAAGCAAACATCGGCCGGTTCTCGGCATCCATGATCTGGATGCGCAAGCCGTCCTGGGTGATTTCGAAGAGGATCTGATCCTTGAAATTCTGCAGCTGAGGGTTTTCTTCAACCTTGTTCTGCAATTCCTGCAGCAACAATTCCAGGCGCTCACGCTCGACTTCTTCGGCTATCGACTCGGCCTGCAGCTTGTCCACATCGGCCTGCGCATCCTCGGCCGGGCTCTGCTCTTCCTGCGGCTGATCATTGAGGGTGCGGTCCGGCGATGGCGTAGGCGTGCCGCCCAAGTCAATCACATAGGGGCTGGCACTTTCCGAGAACCCGACAGGGTCCTGAAAGTAACCGGAAATCAGCTTCTTCTGCTCGGGTGTGGCCACCGTCATCAGCCACATCACTAGAAAGAACGCCATCATCGCCGTGGCAAAGTCGGCAAAGGCAATTTTCCAGGCACCACCATGATGGCCGCCGGCAACCTTTTTGACCCGTTTGACGATAATCGGCTGATTATTTTCCATGCTGTGCCTTAGCCCCCTCGCATGGCCTGCTCAAGCTCGGCAAAGCTTGGGCGATGCGCAGGCAACAGCACCTTGCGGGAAAACTCTACAGCCAGCGATGGCGGCATGCCGGAGGCCGAAGCCACCAGGCCGGCTTTGATCGCCTCATAGACGTTCAGCTCTTCCTTGGCGTCGTGCTCCAAGGCGGCCGACAAAGGGCCGAAAAAGCCATAGGACGCCAGAATCCCGAAGAAGGTACCCACCAAGGCAGTACCGACCTTCTGACCGATCTCCGCGTTATCCGCTTCGGCAAGAATCGACATGGTGATCACAATGCCCAATACCGCTGCCACGATACCCATGGCCGGCATACCGTCGGCCACCTTGGCTACGGCATGCGCCGGGTGCTCAACTTCTTCTTTGAGGCTGGATATCTCCATATCGAACAGGCCTTCCAGCTCATGCGGAGCCATGTTGCCAGAAGACATGATGCGCAGGTAATCGCAGATAAAGGCGGTCATCTGCTGATCCTTGAGGATGCCGGGGTACTTACTGAAAATCGGGCTGGCGGCCGGATCTTCGACGTCGGCCTCAATGGCCATCATGCCTTCGCGACGGCTCTTGTTGAGAATCTCGTAAAGCAGCTTGAGCACATCGAGGTAATAGGCATGGGTAAAGCGCGAGCTGAACATGCTCAGCGACTTCTTGAACACATGCATAAAGGCGCTGCCAGGGTTGGCCTGGAGGAAAGCCCCGAGTGCAGCACCACCGATAATCAGAATCTCGAAGGGGTGGACCAACGCCATAAACTGGCCACCGGAAAGGATAAAACCGCCCAACACGCTGGCGAGTACAACAATGATGCCAATGATTTTTGCCATAGAAAGAGACTTGCCAGAGAGGGTAGAAAGGGGCTTTGCAAAACAACCCTTCTATTTATCGGAAGTTTTGCGCGAGACTATAGCCAGTTAAGGTCAAAAGCCAGCTTGTCTCAACCCGCATGCCAAA
>DASRUM010000188.1:0-16893 GCA_035655415.1 Pseudomonas sp. | reverse complement strand
GGCGATTGCCCCTGGTGATCAGGTGTTGCGCCTTGAAATTGAAACCGCCGATATTGCCAGTGGCGCACAGATCAGCGCGCGTGGCGCACGCGGCAGTGCTGAAAAGCCGGCGCTGCCGGGACGCAACCTGAGTCTGCGACTACAGGCCGTTACCCTGGAAAATTTAGTGCTGGATGCCCGCGGCGGCACAGGTGCTCCCGGTTATGCCGGTCTTGCCGGTGCCGATGGTAAGCCGGGTGGCTGCACCTGGGGTGAAGCCAGTCGCGGTCATGATGGTTTGAATGGTGGTGACGGCCAGCCGGGTGCTGCTGGGGCGCAGGTACGCCTGGAAGTACCGCAGGGTTTCCATATTGAGCAGTTGCAGGTGCGTCTGGACGGCGGCAGCGGCGGCCAGCCGGGCGCGGCTGGTGCAGGCGGACAAGGCGGCGTGAGCAAGGGGTGCTGGCTGTACAGCACGGATGGTGCGCGCGACGGTAAGCCAGGGCAGGCTGGGCGGGCCGGTGAGCCAGGCCCAGCAGGCGCTCTGGATATCGTGCAGTTCTAGGCTGTTGCGAGGTACCAACCGCTGCCTTCGTGCAGCGGTTACTTTGCCCGTAGTTAGAACGACGGGCGGATGCCGGCGATTGCTACCACCAGTATCCCTATCAGTAAGTTGATACCGACCAGCCGACGAATACGCCCAAGTACGGCGCCGCCATTCGGCCAATCCTCTGCTGCTACAGCGCGGCGCAGTTCCGGCAGTTGCAGGGCCTGAATTCGCAGAAACAACGCCAGCATGGCGATATACAGCCCCATCATGATGTGCACATAACGTGGCGCGGCATCGAAGCCGCTAAAGCGCAGGTGCAGCATGCCCACGCCGGTCACCGGCAGCACAATCACCGCAGCCCATACCCAGTAGAAAAACCGCGGGAAGACCTCCAGCCAGAGTTTCAGGCGAGGCGGCGCTTCCAGTGCGGCGACGGCTGCCGGGCGCAGGATCATCCAGGCGAAGAACATGCCACCTACCCAGATCAGGGCGGCGAGCAGGTGCAGGCTGTAGATGAAGGCGTATGGGGTCATGCAGGCACTCCTGTTGGTTAAGAATCTATTGCCGATCTGCTGAGCGTTGGCCCTGTTGCGGTAGAAACAGGATTGAGCGCGCGAGATCGTAAACAGGTTTTAAGCGGTTCAGCGCTGGATCGATTAGCGCGCTATGATAGCCGCCGATTACAAACACTGAAAATTTATCCAGCCTTTTCGCGCCAAGACCCCATGCTCAGTACCGAACTCAAGTCCCAGATCCAGGGCGCCTATTCCCGTTTTCTCGAAGCCAAGTCGCTCAAGCCGCGTTATGGCCAGCGCCTGATGATTGCTGAAATCGCCAAGGTGCTGGGTGCGATCAAGACGGACGACGAGGGCCGGCGCCTGGGTGATCCCGCTGTTGTGGCGGTTGAGGCCGGCACTGGTACGGGCAAGACCGTGGCATACAGCCTGGCGGCGATTCCCACTGCCAAGGCAGCAGGCAAACGTCTGGTGATCGCCACGGCCACCGTGGCCCTGCAAGAGCAGATCGTGCATAAGGATCTGCCGGACCTGATGCGCAACAGCGGGCTGAATTTCAGCTTCGCCCTGGCCAAGGGCCGAGGGCGTTATTTATGTCTATCCAAGCTGGATATTCTGTTGCAGGAAGGCCAGGCGCAAAGCGCCACCGCCCAGCTGTTCGAGGAAGAAGGCTTCAAGATCGATGTGGATGAGCAGAGCCAGAAGCTGTTCACCGCGATGATCGAAAAACTCGCCGGCAATAAATGGGACGGCGATCGCGACAGTTGGCCGGAAGAGTTGGAAGACACGCGCTGGTCGCAACTGACCACCGATCACAGCCAGTGCACCAATCGCCATTGCCCGAACTTTCAGCAATGTGCCTTCTACAAAGCCCGCGAGGGCATGGGCAAGGTCGATGTGATTGTCACCAACCATGACATGGTCCTGGCCGACCTAGCCCTCGGCGGCGGGGCGGTGCTGCCGGACCCGCGCGACACCCTCTACGTATTCGATGAAGGTCACCACCTGCCGGACAAGGCCATTGGCCATTTCGCTCACTTCACCCGCTTGCGTTCGACTGCCGATTGGCTGACCCAGATCGACAAGAATCTGACCAAGTTGCTAGCGCAAAATCCGCTGCCGGGGGATCTAGGCAGGCTGATCGAGCAGGTGCCGGAGTTGGCGCGGGAGCTGAAAACCCAGCAGCAATTTATGTTTGCCGCCTGCGAGCAGGTCGCTGATTTCAAGCCGGGCGAGGATATGCAGGGCCGCGAGCGGCCGCGCCATCGCTTTGTCGGCGGTGTGGTGCCGGAGCACCTGATCGAGCTGGGTCTGGAACTGAAAAAAGGCTTTTCCAAGCTCAATGATCTGTTCACCGGGGTGACTGAGCAGCTCAAGGAAGCCATGGATGGCGAGGGCGCTGTCGGTATTGCTAGTCACCAGGCCGAGGAATGGTACCCGCTATTCGGCAGCCTGCTGGCGCGGGCCAAGGGAAACTGGGAGCTGTGGCTGGCCTTTACCGCTGAAGACCCGGAGGAAAGCCCGCCGATGGCGCGTTGGTTGACCCTGGCCGACAGCGGTGCGTTGTTCGATATCGAGGTCAATGCGAGCCCGATTCTTGCCGCCGAAACCCTGCGGCGTAATCTATGGAATGTCGCCTATGGCGCCCTGGTTACCTCGGCGACCCTGACGGCGTTGGGTACCTTTGATCGCTACCGCATGCGCGCAGGTTTGCCGAAAGTGGCGGTTACCACCGTGGTGCCGAGCCCGTTTCATCACGCCGATGCCGGTGTGCTGCGGGTGCCCAACCTGAATGCCGATCCGCGTGATGCTGTGGCCCACACCGCCGCGATCATCCGCGACTTGCCCGGCCTGGTTGAAGGTTCGCGCGGCACCCTGGTGCTGTTTTCCTCGCGCAAGCAGATGCAGGAAGTCTTCGACGGCCTGGAGCGCGACTGGCGCAAACGGGTGTTTATCCAAGGCAACCTGTCCAAACAGGAAACCCTGAACAAGCACAAGGCGCGGGTCGATTCCGGCGAGGAAAGCGTGCTGTTTGGCCTGGCCAGTTTTGCCGAAGGTGTCGACCTGCCGGGCGCCTACTGCGAACATGTGGTGATCGCCAAGATCCCCTTCGCTGTGCCGGACGATCCGGTGGAAGCGGCCCTGGCCGAGTGGATCGAAGCGCGCGGCGGCAACCCCTTTATGGAAATCGCCGTGCCGGATGCTTCGCTGCGTCTGGTGCAGGCATGTGGTCGATTGCTGCGTACCGAAGCGGATCGCGGCACTATTACCCTGTTGGATCGGCGCGTGGTTACTCAGCGCTACGGCAAGGCGATTCTTAATGCCTTGCCGCCGTTTCGGCGGGAAATCAGCTAAATGCCCCGTCTGTCGGTAAAGCGCAACTCGCCGCGCTGTAGTGGCTCCAACTGGCGCATGCACAATGCCTTGGTCATCACCAGGGTCTGGATTTTGCCTCGGGCAGTATTGCCCAAGGCGGTTGAAACAATGGGGGAGTGTGGTTCGTGAAGGTTAAGCGCAGGCTGCAAACGGCTGTTCTGGTATCAGCGCTCGTGGGTTTTTACGGGGCGGCCATGGCCACAGAGCAGCAGGAACTGTTCAACTTTGTTCGGCCGATGGATGCCGTGCAGGTCACGACGCAGGATGCCGATCTACCTAACCGTATCGGCGAGCCGACCCCGCAAGGTGAAGTGCTGCGCCGGGTGACCTTCCATCCCGCCGAACAGCCGAGTCTGCGCCTGACCCCGCAAAACGCTAGCTGGGACTGGTCGCAGCAGACGCTGGTCAGCCTGCGAGTACAGAACGCTATGGATTGGGCGCTGACCCTGGATGTGCTGATCGAGAGCACTGACGGCCAGCGACTGAGCACGCGTATCGCCCTGCCTGCCGGCCCTGCACAAACCCTGTTGATTCCTTTGCAAGCGGCCTCGCCCCGCGATCAGGGCATGCGTGCCGGCGTACCGATGCCCTGGACGCACAAAGGCCAGCGCCTGCTGCTGGCGGATACGGTCACGGGTGCGCTGGACCTGAGCAAGGTCAGCGCGGTCACCCTGTCCATACCGCAGCCGAAAGCCGCGCAACATATTCTGATCAGCCAGTTTGGCGTGACCAGCGAGCAACTGACGGCGGCTGCCTATGCCGGCATCGTCGACAGTTACGGCCAGTACGCGCGGGCTGATTGGCCGGGCAAGGTAAAGAGTGACGAGCAGTTGCAGCAGGCTGTGGCCCAGGAGCAGAAACAACTGCATACCTGGCTGGCCGAGCGTCCTGGTCAGGATAAGTTTGCTGGCTGGACCGGTGGGATGCCGTTCGAGGCGAGCGGCTTCTTTCGCACCGAGAAGCGCGATGGCCGCTGGTACCTGGTAACGCCTGAAGGTCATCCGTTCTACTCGTTGGGCGTCAATGCAGTCACTGCGCAGCAGAGCGCCACTTACGTTGAAGGGCGCGAGGCTATGTTTGCCGGGTTGCCGCAGCCGGGTGAAGCGCTGGCGGCCTATTTCGGCACCTCCGACAGCCGCAGCGATACCGGTGCTAATCAAGGTCGGGCGTTTGCCAGCGGGCGCTGGTTCGATTTCTACAAGGCCAACCTGCAGCGCAGCTACGGCCAGGTTGACCCCGCAGCCTGGCGCACGCTGAGCCAGGACCGCCTGCAGGCCTGGGGCTTTAACACCCTGGGGAACTGGAGCGATCCGGCCTTTGGCGGCGATACGCGCATGCCGTTCAGCATTCCGCTGTCGATTCATGGTGATTACGCCACCATCAGTACCGGCGTCGATTGGTGGGGCGCGATGCCTGATCCGTTCGACCCGCGCTTTGCCATGGCCACCGAGCGCGCTGTGGCGATTGCCTCGCGCGATCACCGCGACAACCCTTGGCTGCTCGGTTATTTCGCCGATAACGAATTGGCCTGGGCCGGTCCTGCGGATGACCCTAATGGCCGTTACGCCCTGGCGTACGCCACGCTGCGCCTGACCACCGATGTGCCGGCCAAGCGTGCCTTCCTCAAGCAGCTGCGCGACAAGTACCGTAACCAGAATGGCCTGTCCCGCGCCTGGGGCATCGAGCTGCCGGCCTGGGAACTGATGGAAGATCCTGGTTTTAAGGCGCCGCTGCCCAGTGCCGAGTTTCCGGCCATCGAGAAGGACATGCAGGCATTCTTGCGCCTGTATGCCGACACCTACTTCAAAACCATTGCCGACTCGCTCGACTGGCACGCGCCCAACCACTTGCTCTTGGGCGGCCGTTTCGCCAGCAGCATCCCCGAGGCGGTGAATGCCTGCGCCGAGTTCTGCGATGTACTGAGCTTCAACTTCTACACCCACGAGCCGCAGCACGGTTATGACTTTGCCGCACTGCGCCAGCTGGATAAGCCGCTGATGGTCACCGAGTTCCACTTCGGCTCGCGTGACCGTGGCCCGTTCTGGGGTGGGGTTGCCGAAGTCTATAAGGAAGAAGAGCGCGGCCCAGCCTATGCGCATTTCCTGGCCAAGGCCCTGGAAGAGCCGCAGATCGTCGGTCTGCACTGGTTCCAGTACCTCGATCAGCCGGTAACCGGGCGTTTGCTGGATGGCGAGAATGGCCACCTGGGCCTGGTCGGGATCACCGACCGGCCGTGGGATGGCTTCGTCAAAGCCGTGCGCAATGCCAACCTGGATGTGCCGAAAACGCTGCTTAAGCCTGTACCGGCGCCAGTTCCTGCGGCTCAGTGAAGAGCTATTCAGTGAGCTGATAGTGCCGTTGCCAGCCTTGTGCAGGGTTCACCGCAGGCGTTAGAGCTGAAACAATCTGCCGAACATTTGGCCAAGTAGAAGAAGGGGGCAGGGTGGTGCAGATACAGGGTTATTTCGACCTCAAGTTCGAGGCGCTGAGAGACGCTTTTGCGGCATTGTTCGATGAGCCGCAGGAGCGCGGCATGGCGCTCTGCGTGCAAATCGGCGGCGAAACTGTGCTCGACCTGTGGGCGGGGGTTGCCGACAAGGATGGCCAGCAGGCCTGGCACAGCGACACCATCCTTAACCTGTTTTCCTGCACCAAGACGTTTACTGCAGTTACCGCGCTGCAACTGGTGGGCGAGGGCAAGCTCGAATTGGATGCGCCGGTCGCGCGCTACTGGCCCGAGTTCGCTGCAGCCGGCAAGGACAAGATCACCCTGCGTCACTTGCTCAGCCATCAGGCCGGGCTGCCAGCCTTGCGCCAGATGCTGCCGGCCGAAGCCTTATACGACTGGCAGGCCATGACCACGGCATTGGCCGCCGAGCAGCCCTGGTGGGTTTTGGGTGAGGGCCATGGTTATGCGCCGATCACCTATGGCTGGCTGGTCGGTGAGGTGTTGCGCCGAGTAGAGGGGCGCGGGCCGGGCGAATCCATCGTCGCGCGTACGGCCAAGCCCTTAGGGCTGGATTTCCATGTCGGTCTGGCCGATGCAGAGTTCGACCGTGTGGCGATCATCTCTCGCGGCAAGGGTAACTTCGGCGATGCCGCAGCCCAGCGCCTGCTCAAAACCATGATGAGCGAGCCTGCGGCCATGAGCACGCGGGCCTTCACTAACCCGCCGTCAATCATGACCAGCACCAATAAGCCCGAGTGGCGGCGTATGCAGCAGCCAGCGGCTAACGGCCACGGCAATGCCCGTAGCCTGGCTGGTTTCTACAGTGGCCTGCTGGATGGCCAGTTGCTGGAAAGCGAGTTGCTGGCAGAGCTGACCCGTGAACACGCAGTGGGCGAAGACAAGACCCTGCTGACCCGAACCCGCTTCGGTCTGGGTTGCATGCTCGACCAGCCCGAGGTCGCCAACGCCACCTACGGTATGGGTCCGCGCGCCTTTGGTCACCCTGGAGCCGGCGGTTCCATTGGTTTTGCCGACCCGGAACGGGATGTAGCCTTCGGTTTTGTCACCAATAACCTAGGACCGTTCGTCTTGATGGACCCCCGTGCGCAAAAACTTGCGCGTCTATTGGCTGATTGTTTATAGCCAGCTCGGCTAAACTGCTGCGCAACATGGCATGGCCTGCCGTCTGAGCGGGCCATTGACCGGCCTTTTTTTGCTTATCACGACGTGGATATCCGATGCTCGCCAACAAAACTCTCGCCATCGCCCTGTGTGTACTGATCAGCGGATGCAGCCTGTTCGAAAAGTCCGATAAGGCTGCGCCGAAAGTGGTGCCAATGCCGCCACCGGCAGTGACCCAGGCTTGGTTGGATGTGTACGAGCCGAAGGTGCGTGAAGCGATCAAGGGCACCCATTTCGAATTCGAGCGTCGGGAAAACCTTCTGGTGGTCACTGCGCCTGTGCAGGGTTCGTTCAACCCGGACCGTCCACATATGATGTTGCCGACCACCCTCGGCCCGCTGAGCCGCATGGCCAAGCTGCTGGAAAGCGATGAAACCATCGGTGTGCTGATTCTCGGCCACGCCGACAGCAGCGGTGAAGTAAGTGCCAATCGTGAGCTGAGCCACCAGCGCGCCCGCGCCTTTACCTCGATTTTCCGCCTCAGCGGTCTCAAGCAGAACCGTCTGATGGTTAAAGGCCTGGGCTCGGACATGCCACGCGCCGCCAACGACAGTCAGCAAGGCCGTGCGCTGAACCGCCGGGTGGAAATCCTCCTGACCTCTAAAGCCACCCTCAACGCGCTGATCTCCAAGTACAGCCAGCCAGCACCTGCGCCTGCCAATGCAGTCGCCGCTGCCAAGCCTGCCGCTGACAAGAGCGCGAAAACCGTAGCCAAGGCTGATAAGCCTGCCACGAGTCAGTAACGCGCGACGTAGCGGCGTGTTGCCGCAGATCAAGCCAGATAGAGCGCTCGCGGGTAAGCTAGGCAATACTTGATCGAGAGGATTTGCCGATGACTCAAACCCTGGCTGATATGCGCCGTGACTACACCCGCGATGGCTTGAGCGAGGCGCAAGCGCCGCTTGAGCCGTTTGCGCTGTTCGAGCACTGGTTTGCCGATGCGGTGAAGACTGAGCAAGTGCCGGTCGAACCCAATGCCATGACCCTGGCGACCGTCGATGGCGAAGGGCGCCCGCACTGTCGGGTGCTGCTGCTTAAAGGTCTGGATGCGCGCGGTTTTACCTTCTTCAGCAACTACGACAGCGCCAAAGGTCAACATCTGGCCGCCAACCCTTTTGCCGCCATGACCTTCTTCTGGCCGAGCTTGGAGCGCCAGGTGCGGATCGAAGGACGTGTCGAGCGGGTTACTGCCGAAGAGTGCGATGCCTACTTTCAGGTGCGCCCTCTGGGCAGTCGTCTAGGCGCCTGGGCTTCGCCGCAGAGCCAGGTGATTGCCGACCGCGCGGAGCTGGAAGGCCTACTGGCCGAGACCGAACAGCGTTTTCTGGATCGCGCGCCGCATTGCCCGCCGCACTGGGGTGGCTATCGCCTGCTGCCGGAGCGCATCGAGTTCTGGCAGGGCCGCTCCAGTCGTCTGCATGATCGTCTGAATTTCCGTTTGCAGAACGGCACCTGGCTGCGCGAGCGTCTGGCGCCCTGAGTGCGCTTCAGTCGCCGGAGTACTGCGCGGCGGCTTGCTCCAGCCAGGCGGACAGGGCGCTGCGCTTGATGCCGGCGGTTTGCGCCTCTGCCAAGCGGGCGAGCATATAGCTGCGCTTGGCCGCTGAGTTGCCGGCCAGTGACAGCGCCAGGTCGCGGTCCATCCAGCGTTTGATCCGTACATACAGCCACCAGTGGAAATACAGCCCGGCAACACTGGTGATGGCGACGATAAAGTAATCCATAAATCCCCCAAGCTAAGTCTTAGCTTAGGCTGATTGGATGCTGCGGTTGCACGTGGCGAAGTGTCGCGCCATGGTCCTGCGCTGCAGCGCGGGTAAAGTTTTGCTGCATATTGGCGGGTGACAGCTGCGGTGTGCAGGCGTTTTAATGAGGGCCTGCCCAAATGGAGAAACCATCATGCGTAAACCCTTTCTATTGGCGGCTTCGTTTGCCGCGCTAGCCCTGTTGGGCGGCTGCGCCTCCAGCCTGACGGGTGACACTTACTCGCGCGACGAAGCGCGTGCCGTGCAAACCGTGCGCATGGGCACCATCGAAGCGTTGCGCCCAGTGAAGATCGAAGGCACGAAAACCCCTATCGGCGCAGGTGCCGGCGCGGTAATCGGCGGCGTTGCCGGTAGTGGCGTCGGTGGCGGGCGTGGCAGTGCGGTGGCTGCGGTGATCGGTGCAGTGGCGGGTGGTCTGCTGGGGGCGATGACCGAAGAAGGTCTAACCCGTACCCAGGGTGTAGAGATCACCGTGCGCGAAGATGATGGCAGCATGCGCGCCTATGTACAGGCCGTCGAAGAAAATCAGATTTTCCGCGTCGGTGAGCGCGTGCGCATCATGACCGTAAATGGCACCAGCCGCGTTACCCACTGAGTGTCCAACAAGCCGGATCAGTTCTGACTGATCCGGTTTTTTATTGCCTATTTTCTAGATAAACCAGTTGTTTATCGGTGTTCTGTGGGTTTTTCAGGCAAGTTCGCGGAAAACACAGTGTTTAGTAATAATTCTATCCATGACGGTTTGCCGATAGTTATGGATAATCGCGCACGCTTTTGCGCCGACGGGCTTTAGTCGCCGCGTGGTGCAATACTTTTGCGCGGGTGCAGCGCAGGCAAAAGCCTGTGGTTGACCGCCAGTAGCAAGTTAGGGAGTCAGCCGGGGACGGGTACGTGCCGGGTTCGTATTAAGGGGTTTTTTATGACGCTTGCGCTGATCATCGCCTTGCCATTTCTCGGCATCTTTCTGCCTCTGCTGGCCGAGCGCCTGGGCCGTTCCGCCTGCGCCGCAGCAGCTGCGCTGGCGCCGCTGACGGCGCTGGTGTTGCTGCTTTCGCAACAGTCTGCGGTGTTTGCTGGCGATCTGCTCAAATTCAAACTGGAGTGGTTGCCGACTCTGGGGCTGAATCTCAGCCTGCGTCTGGATGGCTTGGGCTTTCTGTTTGCCCTGCTGATTCTCGGCATTGGTCTGCTGGTCATTCTCTACGCCCGTTATTACTTGGCGAAGAAAGAGCCAATGGGGCGCTTCTTTGCCTTCCTCCTGCTCTTCATGGGCGCGATGCTCGGCGTGGTGCTTTCGGAAAACCTGCTGCTGATGCTGATGTTCTGGGAGCTGACCAGCCTGTCGTCGTTCCTGCTGATCGGCTTCTGGGGCGCCCGTACGGATGCACGCAAAGGCGCGCGTATGGCACTGGCCGTGACCGGTGGTGGCGGCCTGGCGCTGTTTGCCGGGATTCTGTTGATCGGCCATATCGCTGGCAGTTTCGAGTTGTCCCAGGTGCTGGCTGCCGGTTACGCGATTCGCGCCCACGAGCTGTACCCGCTGGCGCTGATTCTGGTGCTGCTGGGGGTGTTCACCAAGTCGGCGCAGTTCCCGTTCCATTTCTGGCTGCCTCACGCCATGGCTGCGCCGACGCCGGTGTCGGCCTATCTGCACTCGGCGACCATGGTCAAGGCCGGGGTGTTTCTGCTGGCGCGTCTGTATCCGGCGCTGGCGGGTTCGGAGTGGTGGTTCTACCTGGTCAGCATCACCGGCCTGGTGACCTTGCTGGTCGGTGCCGGGATGGCGCTGTTTCAGCATGACCTCAAGGGCCTGCTGGCCTATTCGACCATCAGCCATTTGGGCCTGATCACCTTGCTGTTCGGTCTGGACACCCGTCTGGCCGCAGTGGCTGCGGTGTTCCATATCATCAACCACGCCACCTTCAAGGCTTCGCTGTTTATGGCGGCGGGGATCATCGATCACGAAACCGGTAGCCGCGATATGCGGCGGATCAACGGTATGTGGAAGTACATGCCGCATACGGCCGTGCTGGCGATGGTGGCGGCCTCGGCGATGGCCGGGGTGCCGCTGCTCAACGGCTTCCTGAGCAAGGAAATGTTCTTTACCGAGACGCTTAACCAGCACCTGTTGGGCAGCTTCAACTGGGTGATTCCGGCGGCGGCAACCCTGGCCGGGGTGTTCTCGGTGGCTTATTCGCTGCGCTTTATCCATGACGTGTTCTTCAACGGTGAGCCAATCGACCTGCCGCATTTCCCGCCGCATGAGCCGCCACGCTATATGAAGGTGCCGGTGGAGATTCTGGTGTTCCTCTGCCTGCTGGTGGGGATTGTTCCGGCCTACACCGTAGCGCCACTGCTGGCTGCTGCCGCTGCGGCAACCCTGGGCGGTGAGGTACCGAGCTACAGTCTGGCGATCTGGCACGGTTTCAACCTGCCGCTGCTGATGAGCTTTATCGCCCTGTTCGGCGGGATTCTGGTGTACGTGTTCCGTCAGCCGCTATTTCGCTGGTATGCCGGGCTGCCGAGTGTGGATGCCAAGCTGCTGTTCGAGCGCGGCGTGCTGATCCTGGTCAAGGTATGCAGCGTCGTCACCAACTGGCTGGAGAACGCTTCGCTGCAGCGCTACCTGGCGCTGCTGCTGGCGGCAGCATTGCTGGTGGTGACTCAGGGTCTGAGCTCGTTGCCGCAGATCAGCGGGCCGATACCGATGACCAAGATCGACGGCATCACCGCCCTGGGGCTGGGCATCATGGCCCTGGCCGCATTGGTGACGGTGGTCTTCCATCGTCAGCGCCTGGTTTCGCTGCTGATGCTCAGCGTGGTCGGATTGATGGTGGCCCTGGCCTTCGCCCGCTATTCGGCGCCGGATCTGGCCCTGACCCAGCTGTCGGTAGAGGTGGTGACTATCATCCTGCTGATGCTTGCGTTGTTCTTCCTGCCTGCGCATACCCGCATTGAGTCGAGCAGCCTGCGCGGCCTGCGCGACTTCACCTTAGCGGTGGGCAGTGGGGTGATGGTGGCGATGCTGGTGTTCGCCGTGCTGACGCGGCCATACGACAGTATCTCGACATTCTTCCTGGAAAACAGCGTGCCGGGTGGCGGCGGTACCAACGTGGTCAACGTGATTCTGGTGGACTTCCGCGGCTTCGATACCATGGGCGAAATTACCGTGCTGGCAATTGCTGCCGTGGGCATCTTCGCGCTGCTCGATGGCTTGCGCCTGTACCAGCCGAAGGTCGACGCGCAAGGGCGCAGTTGGGCGCGTGATCGTCACCCGCTTATCCTCGCCACATTGTCGCGGGTACTGCTGCCGATGGCGCTGCTGGTCTCGGTGTTTATCTTCCTGCGCGGCCACAACCTGCCGGGTGGCGGCTTTATCGCCGGGCTGGTGACAGCCGTGGCGTTGATCCTGCAATACGTCGCCAGTGGCGTGCAGTGGACGCAGTCACGCTTGCCGCTGAATTATCAGGGTATGGCCGGCCTCGGCGTGTTGGTTGCCGGCCTGACCGGCCTGGGCAGTTGGCTGTTTGACCGACCGTTCCTGACCTCGGCCTTTGGTCATTTCCATATCCCGCTAATCGGTGAAATCGAGCTGGCCACGGCCATGTTGTTCGACCTGGGCGTGTACCTGACGGTAGTCGGCGCGACCCTGCTGATTCTTGCCAACCTGGGCAAGCTGACCCAGGAAAAAGCCGCACAAGAGGTGCTTTGAGATGGAAGCCATATTTGCCGCAACCTTGGGCATCCTGACCGCTAGCGGTGTTTACCTGCTGCTGCGCGCGCGAACCTTCCCGGTCGTGCTGGGGCTGACGTTGATTTCTTATGCGGTCAACCTGTTCTTGTTTGCCATGGGCCGTTTGCAGAGCGGCGTGGCCACGGTTATCGGGGTGAGTGAGGAGTACGCAGACCCGTTGACGCAGGCGCTGGTGTTGACCGCTATCGTGATCGGTTTTGCCATGACCGCCTTCGTCGTGGTGCTGGCGCTGCGCAGCGTCGGCGAAACCCAGACCGACCATGTTGACGGCCAGGAGCCTGTGCAATGAATCACGGCTTGATCCTGCCAATCCTGCTGCCGATGTTTGCCGGCAGCCTGTTGCTGCTAGGCGCTGGCCTGAGCCTGCGGGTCAAACGCAGTTTGTCGCTGCTGGCGACCTTGTTGCTGCTGCCGTTGAGTGGCTATCTACTCTGGCTGGCCGATCAAGGCGTGCTGCAGGTGTATGCCGCCGGTAACTGGGCGGCACCCTTCGGTATCATCTTGCTGCTTGATCGCCTAAGCGCCTTGCTACTGGTAGTCACGGCTGTGCTCGGCAGCTTTGCCTTGCTGTATGCGGTGCGTGGCGATGATCAGCGCGGGCAGAGTTTCCATGCGCTGTTTCAATTCCAGTTGATGGGCATCAACGGTGCCTTTCTCACTGGCGATTTGTTCAACCTGTTCGTCTTCTTCGAGATCCTGTTGATCGCCTCCTATGCGCTGCTGGTGCATGGCGGCGGGGTAGAGCGGGTACGCGCGGGGCTGCATTACGTGGTGCTGAACCTGGTGGGTTCGGCATTCTTCCTGCTCGCGGTGGGCGTGCTTTATGGCATCACCGGCACCCTGAATATGGCCGATATGGCCATTCGCGTAGCCGCTGCCGGACCGGATGACGCCGCGCTGCTCGGCGCTGCTGGGCTATTGCTGCTGGTAGTGTTCGGCCTTAAGGCGGCATTTGTGCCGTTGTATTTCTGGTTGCCCAAGGCCTATGCCTCGGCCACTGCGCCGGTCGCCGCGCTGTTTGCGATCATGACCAAGGTCGGCCTGTATTCAATCATCCGCGTGTATACGCTGATCTTTGGCGACGAGGCCGGCAGCCTGGCCAATATGGCCAACGACTGGCTCTGGCCGATTGCCCTGCTGACCCTGGCGCTGGGCGTGATCGGTGCGTTGGCGGCGGTCAGTCTGCAGGGGCTGTTGGCCTATCTGGTGGTGGTGTCGGTCGGTACGTTGCTCGCTGGTGTTGCCATCGGCACCGAGCAGGCCCTGGCCGCCGCCCTGTATTACCTGGTGCACAGCACCTGGGTGGCCGGCGGGCTGTTCCTGCTGGCCGACCTGATTGCCCGTCAACGCGGCGAAAAACAGGCGCTACTGGTGCAGGGCCCGGCGTTGCAGAATCCGCATCTGCTTGGCGCCCTGTTCTTTTTCGGCGCGATTGCCGTAGCCGGCCTGCCGCCGCTCTCCGGCTTTATCGGCAAGCTGCTGTTGCTGCGCTCGCTGGAGCCGGGTTTGCAGGCGCTGCTGCTGTGGCCGATTGTGCTCGGCGGCGGTCTGCTGACCCTGATTGCCCTGAGCCGTGCCGGCAGCATGCTGTTCTGGCGTGTCGGCCTGAGCCAGCTGGACAGCGCCGAGCTGGATTACGGCCGGTTACTGGCCTGCGCCGGCTTGCTGCTGCTCAGCTTGCTGCTGATGATCGGTGCCGCGCCGCTGCTCAGTTATGTCGAAGCCACGGCCAGCCAGCTGCATGACTTGGCGCTGTACCGGCAGATCATCGAACCGGGAGCTGCACGATGAAAGCACGTCGTTGGTTACCTCATCCGTTGCTGAGCCTGTGTCTGCTGCTGGTCTGGCTGTTGCTGATAAACGATCTGAGCCTGGGCCAATGGTTGCTCGGTGCGTTGCTCGGCTGGGCGATTCCGTTGTTGACCCAGGTGTTCTGGATCAACCCACCACGGGTCTACAAACCGCTGAAGCTGACTCTGTTCCTGCTGCGCGTCCTCGGCGATATCGTTATTGCCAACCTGCAGGTGGCCAAGCTGATCCTCGGCCCGACCGCCAAGCTGCGTCCGGCCTTCGTGGAAATTCCCATGCTGCTGGAAGATGAGCTGGCCCTGACCATGCTCACCAGCATCATCTCCCTGACCCCAGGCACGGTGTCCGCCGACCTTAGCGATGACCGCACGATGTTGCTGGTGCACGGCCTGGATGTGCCGGACGCCGAGGCCATGGTGGCGGAAATCAAACAGCGCTACGAAGCACCCTTGCTGGAGGTATTCACATGCTCGCCTACGTGATTCCGCTGTGCCTGGTGATCATCGGCCTGGCCCTGGTGCTGACCATGGCGCGCCTGATTATCGGCCCCGATCTGCCCGACCGCATCCTGGCCCTGGATACCCTGTATATCAACGCGATTGCCATGCTGGTGCTGTTCGGCATCTGGCTGGGCTCGGACCTGTATTTTGAAGCGGCCCTGCTGATTGCGGTGATGGGCTTTATCGGCACGGTGGCCGTGGCCAAGTATTTGCTGCGCGGCGACATCATCGAATGAGAACGAGTTTACGATCTGCTGCGCGTCGGCCCTGCTGCGTTAAGAACAGGCTCGGATTGCTCATTTACAGCTCGTAAACTCCGCATCCTCGCCTGTTCTTGCCTTGCATGGCTCTAGCTCGCGAGATCGTAAAAACGTTCTACGGAGATTGCTGAATGGATATCTGGATCGAAGCGCTGGTGGGGCTGTTTCTACTGCTCGGCAGCTTGTTCGCCTTGGTCGGCGCGATTGGCCTGTACCGCCTGCCGGACTTCTTTATGCGCCTGCACGGTCCTACCAAGGCCAGCACCCTGGGCGTGGGCGGCATGGTGATCGCCTCGCTGATCTACTTCAGCTTTCGCGGCGAGGGCGTCAGCCTGCACGAACTGCTGATCGCCCTGTTTCTGTTTATCACCGCCCCGGTCAGCGCCCATATGCTGGCCAAAGCCGCGCTGCAGCAGAAGCTGCGGATCAGTGAGCAGACCAGCGGTAAGCCCTGGGAGCAATAAGCCCACACAGTTCGCGGCACTGACTGTATCTGTCGGCGCCGCGCCGGCCTCTCTACACTGCAGCCTTTAGTTCGGGGCTTGGGTATGCGTGAGCAGGGAAGGGGCATCGCGGTCATCTGCCTGGTGATTGCCATGGCGCTGTGGGGGAGTTCCTTTATTGCGCTCAAGTTGGCCTTTGCCGAGCTGCCGCCGCTGTGGGTGATCTTCGGCCGTATGGCCCTGGGCAGCCTGGTGTTTCTGCTGGCCTGGCGTTGGCGTGGGCAGATGCACTACCGCGCGGGTGACTGGAAATACCTGCTCGGCCTGGCCGCCTGCGAACCCTGTCTGTATTTCCTCTTCGAAGCCTTGGCCCTTCAACACACCAGCGCCGCTCAGGCGGGTATGGTCACCGCCTTGTTGCCGCTGCTGGTGGCGGTGGGGGCGTTTATCTTCCTGCGCGAGCGGATCAGTCGCATCACCCTGGCGGGATTTCTCCTCGCACTGATCGGCGCTGTATGGCTAAGCCTGGCCGGTAGCGCCGATGAACACGCGAGCAACCCGATACTTGGCAACTTCTACGAGCTGCTGGCGATGCTTTGCGCCATGGGGTACACCCTGCTGCTTAAGCACCTGTCATCGCGCTATTCGCCCTTTCTGCTGACCGCCATGGTGGCCTTTGTCGGCACCCTTTTCTTTCTGCCCCTGGCACTTTTCAGCGCGCCGTTGCCAACCAGCGTCAGTCCCATGGGCCTGGGCGCGGTGGCGTACCTGGGCATATTGGTCACGGTGGGCGCTTACGGGCTCTACAACTTCGGCGTCAGCCGCTTGCCGGCCAGTCAGGCGTCAGGCTTTACCAACCTGATCCCGGTGTTCACCCTGCTGTTCGCCATACTGCTATTGGGCGAAAGCCTGAATGCTGTGCAGATGCTGGCAGCGGGATTGGTGTTTGCTGGCGTATTGCTGAGTCAGTGGCGCGGGACGCGTGTGGTGCCGGCCGGTGTTTTGGATTAGGGGGTAAGGCATGAGTGATTCAAGAACCTGGGCGCGCGAGGCGATCCGCATCATCGAGGCGGATTTCCAGCGCAGCGCCGATACCCACCTGATTCCCCTGTCGCTGCCAGGTTTGCCGGGCGTCGAGTTGTATTTCAAGGACGAATCCAGCCATCCCACCGGCAGCCTTAAGCACCGCCTGGCGCGTTCGCTGTTTCTCTATGCGCTATGTAACGGCTGGCTCAAACCCGGCGCACCGGTGATCGAGGCATCCAGTGGTTCCACGGCAATTTCCGAGGCCTATTTCGCCCGCTTACTGG
>DASRUM010000187.1:0-48956 GCA_035655415.1 Pseudomonas sp. | reverse complement strand
ATCACCCAGGGCTTCCTGCGCGTGATCGGAAATGCCTACGGTAACGCTGCCATCGGCTTCCAGGCGCGCCCACTCGTGGCTGGCGGCGTAACGCAGATCGGCGGGGATATTGCTCATGTGTCGTTCCTCATCTGACATGACAGCGACCACGCCGTCATGGAAATTTAGCAGGCCTTGGCCATACCGAAAGAAAGTCTTTAAAAACTAGCGAACCGCTGCAAAACGGTGCGTTCTCGACCATCCATGGCCAGCTCAAGGCTTAGATAAGCGCCTTGCCGTTACGCACAAACGTTGGTTTGACCACCCGCACTGGGTACCACTTGCCGCGAATCTCTACCTCGGCGCGTTCAGTGGTAGCCGCCGGCACGCGGGCCAGGGCGATGGATTTACCCAGGGTCGGCGAAAAGCTGCCGCTGGTGATTTCACCTTCACCCACCCCTTCAACCCGCACCACTTGGTGCGCACGCAGTACGCCGCGCTCTTCCAGCACCAGGCCAACCAGCTTGGAGCCGACGCCTTCGGCTTTCTGCTTCTGCAGGGCGGCACGGCCAACAAAACCACGGCTGGCCGGCTCCCAGGCAATGGTCCAGGCCATATTGGCCGCCAGCGGGGTGACGCTTTCGTCCATGTCCTGGCCGTACAGGTTCATTCCGGCTTCCAGGCGCAGGGTATCGCGCGCCCCGAGGCCGATCGGGGAAATCCCGGCACCCACCAGCTCATTAAGGAAGGCCACCACTTCGCTGGCCGGCAGCATGATTTCCAGGCCGTCTTCGCCGGTGTAGCCGGTGCGGGCGATAAACCAGTCGCCATCGGGCTGGCCTTCGAACGGTTTGAGGCTCTGAATCAGGTTGGCGCGCGATTGGCTGACCAGTTCGGCAGTCTTGCTGCGCGCATGCGGGCCTTGAATGGCCAGCATCGCCAGCTCGGCGCGCTCTTGCATCTGCACGTCAAAGTCGACGCTCTGCAGGCGCATCCAGGCCAGGTCCTTGTCGCGGGTCGAGGCATTCACCACCACGCGGTAGCCAAAGTCGGTGAGGTAGACGATCAGGTCATCCACCACCCCGCCCTGCTCGTTGAGCATGCCGCTGTAGAGGGCTTTGCCGTTGCTCTGCAGGCGCTCGATGTCGTTGGCCAGCAGGTGTTGCAGATAGGCCTTGGCCTGGCTGCCGCTGACATCCACCACGGTCATGTGCGACACATCAAACACCCCGCAGTCGCGACGCACCTGATGGTGCTCCTCGACCTGCGAGCCATAGTGCAACGGCATGTCCCAACCGCCGAAGTCGACCATCTTGGCACCCAAGGCGAGGTGCAGGTCATAGAGCGGTGTGCGCTGTCCCATAAGTGTCTCCTTGCGGGCTGGGCAGTGCAGCGGCAACCTTGCTGAGCCCTTGGAAACAGGGCACTGGCACGGGCTATCAAGATGATCGGCCGCTGCGAATGGCGCGCATTGTAGCCGCAACACCGGGGGCGGTCATCCCAGCATGGCAGGCGGTCGCGCCAAGCAGGCTTTGTTAGCCGTGGCGCCGCGCCGAACGGCGAATAAGCAGAATCACCGGCAACAGGCCGACCAGCACCAGCGTCAGGGCCGGCAGTGCGGCGCGCGCCCACTCGCCTTCACTGGTCATTTCAAACACCCGCACCGACAGCGTGTCCCAGCCGAAGGGGCGCATCAGCAGGGTGGCGGGCATTTCCTTGAGCACATCGACAAATACCAGCAGCGCCGCTGACAGCGCCCCCGGCACCAGCAGCGGCAGGTAGACCTTGAAGAATAATCCGACGCCGCCGACGCCAAGGCTGCGCGAGGCTTCCGGCAAGGATGGGCGAATGCGCGCCAGGCTGTTTTCCAGCGGGCCGTAGGCCACCGCCATAAAGCGGATCATATAAGCCAACAGCAGCGCCGAAAGGCTGCCGAGCAGCACCGGCTTGCCTGCACCGCCCAGCCAGCTGGACAGTGGAATCACCAGTTCGCGGTCGAGGTAACTGAACGCCAGCATGATCGCCACCGCCAGCATCGAGCCCGGCAGGGCATAACCGAGGTTGGCCACACCGACGGTTGAACGCATCAGCCGGGTCGGCGCCATACGCCGGGCGAAGGCCAGCAACAAGGCCACGCTGACGGTGATCAGCGCCGCCATCGCGCCCAGGTAGAGGGTGTGCAGGATCAAGGCGCTGTAGCGCTCATCCAGATCGAAACGACCGCGCTGCCAGAACCAGACAATCAGCTGCAGCACCGGAATCACAAAACCGCAGGCGAACACCAGGCCGCACCAGGTGCTGGCGGCGAGGGCCTTGCCGCCCTTGAGGTGATACAACGCCTTGCTGCGTGCCCGCTCATTCACCGGACGCACCGCACCGCGAGCGCGACGCTCGCCATAGAGCACCAGCATCACCGCCAGCAGCAGCAGACTGGCCAACTGGGTGGCGCTGGTCAGGCTGTAGAAGCTATACCAGGTCTTGTAGATCGCGGTGGTAAAGGTATCGAAGTTGAACACCGAAACCGCGCCGAAATCCGCCAGGGTTTCCATTATCGCCAAGGCCAGGCCGGCCCCAATCGCCGGGCGCGCCATCGGCAAGGCCACACGCCAGAACGCTCGCCAGGGGCTCAGGCCAAGCACCCGCGCGGCCTCCATCAAACCCTTGCCCTGGGCCAGAAAGGCATTGCGCGCAAGCAGGTAGACGTAGGGGTAGAACACCAGCACCAGCACGATGATCACCCCGCCGGTGGAGCGCACGCGGGGGAAGCGCACATCGCTGCCGAACCACTCGCGCAGCAGGGTCTGCAGCGGGCCGGCAAAATCCAGCAGGCCGACAAACACGAACGCCAGCACATAGGCGGGAATGGCAAACGGCAGCATCAACGCCCAGTCCAGCCAGCGACGACCGGGGAATTCACAGAGGCTGGTGAGCCAGGCCAGGCTGACGCCGAGCAGCGTCACGCCAATACCAACGCCGAGAACCAGCACTAGGGTATTGCCGAGCAGACGCGGTAACTGGGTTTGCCACAGGTGCGCCCAGATCTGCTGATCGACCTCATGCCAACTGAACATCAGCACGCTCAACGGCAGCAGCACCAGCAAGGCAACGGCAATGGCGATGGGGTACCAGCGGCGCTGGGCAGGATGGGCCACGCAAAATCCTCAAAACTGGAAAACACAACGCCCCGGACTAAGCCGGGGCGTCGAGTATAACGGCGTAGGCCGTAGAACCTGTTTACGATTTCGCGAGCTAGAGTCCTGCAAGGCGCTACGTTAGTAACAGCCTCCGGCTGGTCAAAACGGCGAGGAAGCGGAGTGTACTTTTGTACATGAGCATTCCGAGCCTGTTTTTAACGCCGCAGGGCCGACGCGCAGCAAATCGTTATGGTTTTAGTTCCAGCCAGCGCGATCCATCAACATGGTCGCTTCGGCCTGGCGCTTGCCGGCCACTTCAGTGGCGATGGTGTCGGCCTTGAAAGTACCCCAGGCTGCCACTTCGGCAGAAGGCTCAACGGCCGGGTTGGCCGGGAATTCCTGGTTGACGCCGGCGAAGATGGTCTGCGCTTCAGCAGTGGTCATCCACTCCAGCAGCTTGCGTGCTGCTTCGGCGTGCGGCGCGTGTTTGGTCACACCGGCACCGGCCAGGTTGACGTGCACGCCACGGTCGTTCTGGTTTGGCCAGTACGGTTTCACTTTCAGATCAGGCTGCTGCTGGTGCAGGCGGCCGTAGTAGTAGGTGTTGGTGATGCCGACGTCGCACTGGCCGGCGTCGATGGCTTGCAGCAGCGCGGTGTCATCGGCGAACACGTCGGTGGCCAGGTTGTTGACCCAGCCCTTGACGATTTCTTCAGTTTTGGCCGCACCATGGGTTTCGATCAGGGTGGCGGTCAGCGACTGGTTATAAACCTTCTTGCTGGTACGCAGGCACAGACGACCTTCCCAGTTTTTGTCAGCCAGGGCTTCGTAAGTGCTCAGCTCGCTCGGTTTAACCCGCTCGGTGGAGTAGAAGATGGTCCGCGCGCGTAGCGACAGGCCAGTCCAGCTGTCGGTGCTGGAGCGGTACTGGGCTGGGATATTGGCAGTGATCAGCTCGGACTTGGTCGGCTGCAGCACGCCTTCCTGCTCGGCTTGCCAGAGGTTGCCGGCGTCGACGGTGATCAGCAGGTCAGCCGGGGTATTGGCACCTTCGGCTTTCAGACGGGCGATTAGCGGCGCTTCCTTGTCGGTGATGAACTTGATCTTAACCCCGGTTTTAGCGGTGTAGGCATCGAACACCGGCTTGATCAGCTCGTCGATACGCGAGGAATAAACCACCACTTCATCGGCGGCCTGCGCAGTGCTGGCGAGCGCGGTGAGGGAGAGTGCGGCGAACAAGCCTTTGCTTACCTGCATGGTGTAATGCCTCTTGGTATAGACGAGTTAAGGTGCCGAATAGTAGTGAATGGTATTTAGCTTCTCAACTCGCTATCTATTTAAACCTGTAACAAGTGCCTTCAATCCTCCTTCATGCCACCGCCTGCTGCGCGGCCAATTGCTTGGCCTGCTCGCGCAACACAAACTTTTGCACCTTGCCGGTGCTGGTTTTCGGCAGGCTGGTGAATACCACGCAACCTGGCACCTTGAAGCGCGCCATACGCTGCTGACAGAAGGCGATCACCTCCTCGGCGGTCAACTCGGCACCCGGTTTAAGGGTAACGAAGGCGCACGGCGTTTCGCCCCATTTGGCGTGGGCCATGGCCACCACGGCAGCTTCCAAAATAAGCGGATGGCGATACAGCACGTCTTCCACCTCGATGGAGGAGATGTTTTCGCCGCCGGAAATGATGATGTCCTTGCTGCGATCCTTGATCTCCACATAGCCGTCGGCATGCCACACCGCCAGGTCGCCGGAGTGGAACCAGCCACCGGCAAAGGCTTCGGCGGTGGCCGACGGGTTCTTCAGGTAGCCCTTCATCACCACGTTGCCGCGCATCATGATCTCGCCGATGGTCTGGCCATCTTTCGGCACCGGTTGCAGGGTATCGGAATCGGCCACCATCAGGCCGTCGAGCAGCGGCGCACGCACGCCCTGGCGGGACTTCAGGCGCGCGCGCTGTTCCGGGCTTTCACTGTCCCATTCACTTTTCCACTCGCAAGCCACGCTGGGGCCGTAGGTTTCGGTCAGGCCGTAAACGTGAGTAACGCGAAACTCCAGGGCTTCCATAGCTTCGATTACCGCAGCGGGTGGCGCGGCGCCGGCGGTGAGCACTTTTACCGGTTGGGTTTTCAGGGCTTTCAGCGCCTCATCGGCGTTGGCCAGCATATTCAGCACGATCGGCGCACCGCAGAAGTGGTCGACGCCATGCTCGGCAATCGCCGGGTAGATGGCCTCGGCGCGTACATGGCGCAGGCACACATTGACCCCGACGTAGGCCGCCAGCGCCCAAGGGAAACACCAGCCGTTGCAGTGGAACATCGGCAGCGTCCACAGGTACACCGGGAAGCGGCTCATGTCCCAGCACATGGCGTTGGACAGCGCATTCAGGTGCGCGCCGCGATGGTGATAGACCACGCCTTTGGGGTTGCCGGTGGTGCCCGAGGTGTAATTGAGGGAGATCGCTTGCCACTCGTCGGCCGGCAACTGCCAGGCATAGTCCGGGTCGCCTTCGGCCAGTAGCGCTTCGTAATCCAGCTGACCGATCAGCAGACCCTCGGCATATTCAGTATCGTCGATGCCGATCACCAGCGGCGGCTGCGGCAAATGGCCGACCACGCGCTGGGCCAGCTCGCCAAATTCCTTGTCCACCAGCAGTACCTTGGCTTCGCCGTGCTGCAGGATAAAAGCGATGGCTTCGGCATCCAGACGGGTGTTGATGGCATTCAGCACAGCGCCGCACATTGGCACACCGAAGTGCGCCTCGAACATCGCCGGGCCGTTGGGCGCGATCACCGCCACCGTATCGCCCAGGCCGATGCCGCGCTGAGCCAGGGCCGAGGCCAGACGAATACTGCGGCTGTAGGTTTCGCCCCAAGTCTGGCGCAGACGACCATTAATCAGCGCCAGGCGCTGCGGGTAAACGCTGGCAGCGCGCTCGAGAAAGCTCAGCGGGCTGAGCGCCTGAAAATTTGCCGCATCACGGGGCATGCCGTATTCGTATGGATTGACGCTGTGCATTGTTGTTCTCCAGCTGGGCCTTTATACGGAGAAACCATAACAGCCGTAGGGTTTTAGCGATGCGCTACCTTGGTCGAAACCGTGACTTACAAGTCAGCAATCACGTCAGCATAGGCATCCGAACGGCCATGCTGGGCGCTTGATCGCGGCGTAATAACCGCCGCAGAGCGCTCTAGCCTGTGCGACAAGCCTCCATAGCTTTATCTCGGCTTGTCTGGCGCCCTCTTTTCAAGGAGTTATCGAGTGACCTCACGCTTACCTGTGATCGTTGGTTTTGGTGGCTATAACGCGGCCGGGCGCAGCTCGTTTCACCATGGTTTCCGCCGTACCGTAATCGAGTCCATGGACACGTCGGCGCGCCAGCAGACCCTGGCCGGTCTGGCGGTGATGATGAAACTGGTCAAGGTGGTTGATGGCGATTATCAGGATGACGCCGGCAACACCCTGAGCCTGGCCGAGATCGACAGCCGCTTCGCCGAACAGATTCTCGCTTCAACCCTGGTACGCCGCATCGAGAAACAGCACCTGGATGTCGACGCGGCGCACTGGCAGAAGACCATCGATATCAGCGCCACCGCCGGCCAGCCGCTGAGTTTTATCACTCTGCGCAAGCACCTGCCGGACCCACTGCCCTCCGATTGGACGGTGGACGAGCTGAACGCCAGCGAAGTGCTGGTGACCCTGCATGACAATTGCGAATTCAAGGTCGACAGCTACCGCGCCCTGCCGGTGAAATCCGCCGGTCAGCTGCCTACCGGCTTCGAGCCGAGCGAGCTATACAACGCGCGCTTCCATCCGCGCGGCCTGGCCATGACCATCGTCGGCGTCACCGACGCGCTACGCGCCACCGGCATCGACTGGCAAACCATCATGCAGCACGTGGCCCCCGATGAGGTCGCGGTGTTCTCCAGTTGCATCATGAGCCAGCTCGACGAAAACGGTTTCGGCGGCCTGATGCAGTCGCGCCTCAAAGGCGGACGCGTCACCGCCAAGCAACTGGCCCTAGGCCTCAACACCATGTCGGCAGACTTTATCAACGCCTATGTGCTGGGCAGCGTCGGCACCACCGGCGCCATCACCGGCGCCTGCGCCACCTTCCTCTATAACCTGCAGAAAGGCATCGAACAGATTGCCAATGGCAAAGCGCGGGTAGTCATCATCGGCAGCAGCGAAGCGCCAATCAACCAAGAATGCATCGAGGGTTACGGCGCCATGGGCGCCCTGGCCACCGAAGATGGCCTGCGCCAAATAGAAGGAAAGGAGACCGTCGACTTCCGCCGCGCCAGCCGCCCATTTGGCGAGAACTGCGGCTTTACCCTGGCCGAAGCCTGCCAGTTTGTAGTGCTGATGGATGATGAGCTGGCCCTGGAGTTGGGCGCGGATATCCACGGTGCGGTGCCGGATGTGTTTATCAACGCCGACGGCTTCAAGAAATCCATCTCCGCTCCCGGCCCCGGCAACTACCTGACCGTGGCCAAGGCCGTAGCCAGCGCCGTACAACTGCTGGGCATCGACGCGGTACGTGAACGCAGCTTTGTGCATGCCCACGGCTCTAGCACCCCGGCCAACCGGGTGACCGAATCGGAAATTCTCGACCGCGTGGCCAGCGCCTTCGCCATCGAGCAGTGGCCGGTGACGGCGGTTAAAGCCTTTGTCGGCCATTCCCTGGCCACCGCCAGCGGCGACCAGCTGATCTCGGCCCTGGGCAGTTTCAAGTACGGCATCATCCCGGGGATCAAGACCATCGACGGCGTAGCCGAAGACGTGCATCAACAGCACCTCAGCTTCGCCACCCAGGATCGCTCCCGCGCATCCGAGCAGTTGGATCTGTGCGTGCTCAACTCCAAGGGTTTTGGCGGCAACAACGCCAGCGCCCTGTTGCTGGCCCCGCATGTGGCTGAACGCATGCTGCGCAAGCGCCATGGCGAAGCCGCGTTTGCCGCCTACCTGCAGCGCCGCGAAGTCACCCGCAAGGCGGCCCAGGCCTACGACGCGCAAGCGCTGCTGGGTGATCTGGGGATTATCTATAACTTCGGCAACGACCTGATCGACGACAAGGGCATCGAGATCAGCAGCGAGCAAATCAAGGTGCCGGGCTTTGCCCAGCCGCTGGTGTTCAAGAAGGACGAACGCTACGGCGATATGCTCGAGTAAGCCGAACCACCGCCGAGAATGTAGGAGCGGGCTTGCCCGCGATCAGATCCGAAATCTATCGCGGGCATGGCCCGCTCCTACAGATCGTGGGCAACGTAAGGTAGGTTGAGCGCAGCGATACCCATCATCCGACGAGCAAAGTGTTAATCCAGCGAGCGGGCCAGCTGAATCAGCTCGGCGCGCCAGGCGGCGGCCGCTGGCAGAGCCAGAAAATACGGGTTAAGCAGCGATTCGCGCGCCTCATAGGTCAGCGCCTCGCCCTTGAGCGTCAGCACTTCACCACCCGCACCTTCGAGCACACCCTGCGCCGCTGCGGTGTCCCACTGCGAAGTCGGTGCCAAACGCGGGTAGCAATCGGCATTGCCCTCGGCCAATAGGCAGAACTTCAGCGAACTGCCGACACTGGCCAGTTGCAGATCACCAAAGCGTTCGCTCAAACCGGCCAGCAAGGCTTCCTGCGCCGGGCTGGAATGGCGACGGCTGGCCACCAGAGTAAACGCCTCCTGCGGAGCCAGGCGCACACGGATTTCCTCGCTGACACCCGCCGCATCGGCGCGCCAGGCACCCAGGCCGGCGCCGCCGTAATAGCACAAGCCGGTGGCCGGAATACCGACCACGCCGAATACCACGCGACCCTGTTCGATCAGCGCGACGTTAACGGTGAACTCCTCGCTGCCGGCGATAAATTCCTTGGTGCCATCCAACGGATCGACCAGCCACCAGCGGCTCCACTGCCCGCGCTCGCTCAGGGCAATATCCGCCGCCTCTTCAGACAGCACCGGGATATCGGGAGCAAGGGCCAACAGGCCATCGTTAAGAATATGGTGGGCGGCCATATCGGCGGCGGTCACCGGCGAGGCGTCGGCTTTTTCATTGACCGTCACGTCGGCGCGCCAGAAAGGCAGGGTCGCGGCGCCGGCCTGGCGTACCAGTTCGATGACTGCAGGAATCAGCGGATGGCTCATGGTTTAAAAATCCCACGCTGAGTCAGCACATCGCGGGCCAGGTACAGCGCGGCCAGGGCGCGACCTTCGGTAAATTGCGGATGCTGGATCAGGCTCGACAGCTCACGCAGGCTGGTCTGGTCAACACGCATCGGCTCCGGCTCATCGCCCGGCAGGCGTTCTTCATACAAACCCGAAGCCAGCACCACCTGAATCTTCTGACTCATATAACCCGGTGACAGGCTTAGCTCGGCCAGCAGTTCCAGGTGCTGCGCGCCGAAACCGGCTTCTTCCTTTAGCTCGCGGTTAGCCGCTTCCAGCACGTCCTCGCCCGGTTCGATCAGGCCCTTGGGTAGCGACAGCTGGTAGTCATCGGTGCCGCCGCAATATTCCTCGACCAGCAGCGCGTGCTCGTCATCGATCATCGCCACCACCATCACCGCGCCATAACCTGCGCCCTTGCCCACCAGTCGCTCATAGGTGCGTTCCACGCCGTTGCTGAAGCGCAGTTGCAGCTCCTCGACGCGGAACAGGCGGCTGCTGGCGACGATTTCGCGAGCGAGTACGGTGGGTTTCTGACGCATGGGGCGGCTCCTGGGCAGGACATAGCGGGTTATCATAACGCGGCTTTTCCTATTATCTGCGTAGGAGATTGCGCGATCACGACGCCGATGGCGCAAATCGCGACTCCCTACGCATCAGCCCGAAGAACTGCGCATGCCCTCGTTGCCCTGGAACGCCATCGACACCGTCCTGCTGGATATGGACGGCACTCTGCTCGACCTGCACTTCGACAACCACTTCTGGTTGCAGCACCTGCCGCAGCGCTATGCCGAGCACCACGGCGTCAGCCGCGCGCTGGCCGAGGCCGAGCTGCTGCCGCTGTTTCGCGAACACGCCGGTACCCTCAACTGGTACTGCACGGATTTCTGGAGCCGCGAGCTGAAGCTGTCGATCCGCGACCTCAAACGCGAAGTGGCGCATCTGATCGCCCTGCGCCCGGACGCCGACACCTTTATCCAGGCCCTGCGCCAAGCCGGCAAGCAGGTGGTGCTGATAACCAATGCGCACCGCGATTCGCTGTCACTGAAGCTGGAACGCATCGAGCTGGCGCCCTACTTCGACCGGCTGATCAGTTCCCACGACTATGGCTTCCCCAAGGAAGACCAGCAGTTCTGGCATGCCCTGCAGCAAGACATCAGCTTCGAACCTGCACGCAGTCTGTTTATCGACGACAGCCTGCCGATCCTGCGCAGTGCCGGCCGTTATGGCGTCGGCCACCTGCTCGCCGTGCGCCAGCCCGATAGCCAGGCGGCACCGAAGGACACCGAGGAGTTTGCTGCCGTAGAGGATTATCGGGAGTTGTTGCAAGGGCTATAAACGTAGCGGGCGGCCATTGCAGCCGCCCGACACGCAAGCCGTTTATTCCTCGGGAATACGCAGCACCTGGCCCGGATAGATCTTGTCCGGGTGGCTGAGCATCGGTTTGTTGGCTTCGAAGATTTTCTGGTAGGCATTGGCGTTGCCGTATTCGGCCTTGGCAATCGCGCTGAGGGTGTCGCCCTTCTTCACCGTGACAAAGCGCGCCGCCGGGGCTGGCGTGGTCACGCTGATATGGTCCTCCACTGACGCCACACCGGCGACGTTACCGAGGGCCAGAAGGATTTTCTCCTTCTCCTCCTGGCTCGCCACCTCACCGCGAGCGGTGACTTTATCGCCCTCGACGCTGATCTGAATATTCGGGTTACCCAAGCCCACTTTGGCGACGTGCGCCGTCAGTGATTCGGCCGCCTGGGCCTCCTGACCGACCAACGACTCCCAGAGCTTGGTCCCGGCTTCTTTGACAAAGGCAAACAGACTCATAAGGCTTCCTCTTGATTCCTTGGAAAGTGGCCGGGCGACGCCGCCCGGAGCCAGAAGTCTAGACCCGGATTCGTGACAAAGGTGCCACGCCCACCACTGTCGCTGCAGGCCGCGCCATAGGCCGTATTTAGCGCCTAGGCGCACGCGGCTGCCTGCTAGAATCGGCGCAACCCAGGGATTTTAAGGATTCATCGTGGATATCAAACAACTGAAATTCCTGATCGCCCTGGATGAAACCCGTCACTTCGGCCAAGCCGCCGCGCGCTGCCATATCACCCAGCCGACCCTGTCGATGCGCCTGCGTCAGCTGGAAGACGAGCTGGGTCTTGAGTTGGTCCGCCGTGGTCAGCGTTTCGAGGGTTTCAGTGCCGAAGGCGAGCGTATTCTGGCCTGGGCGCGCAGCCTGATGGCCGCGCACGATGGCCTGTATGCAGAAGCGGCCGCCTGCCGTGGCCAGCTGGTCGGCACCCTGCGTCTGGGTGTGGTGCCGCTGGCCGGTTTCGATCCGATGCGCCTGGTGCAGTTTTTCGCCGAGCAGCATGCCGGGCTGCGCTTTCAGTTGTTTGCCCTGAGCAGCGAAGAGATTCTCGAACGCCTGGGGCGTAATCAGCTCGACCTTGGCCTGTCCTACCTCGACCGCCTCAACCCTGAGCATTTCGACAGCCTGGAGCTGGCGGAAACGCGCATGGGCCTGCTGTATGACCGCCGGCATTTTCAGTTCACCCGCCCGGCGCTGCGCTGGGAAAGCCTGATCGACCTGCCGCTGGGCCTGCTCTCGGCCGGCATGCATTTTCGCCAGTCGATCGACCACAGCTTTCGCTCCCGTGGCCTGACGCCCAGCCCACGGTTGGAAACCGATGCCGTGCATCAACTGCTGCAAGCGGTCAGCGCCGGGCTGTGCTGCGCGATCATGCCGCTCAACAGCGGCCTAGCCGAATTCACCAAGCACCTGGCGCTGACGCCCATCGAAGACGCCCATACCCTCGCCCCGCTGGGCCTGATCATGCGCCGCAGTGCGCCGCGCTCGGCCCTGACCGAAGCCTGCTTTGCCGAAGCACACAAGCTGCTACCCGCTGCTGCGAGCTGAAAGGCCAGACTTAAAGCCTTGATAGACAGCGTCGATCACAAGATCAGTAACAGCGATTAGACGCCCTCGGCAGAGCGGCCTAGGCTGGCGAAGTCACTTCGTCGCCGGGAAGCCTGCCCATGCCACGCCACGCCCCTGCAATCGTCAAAGATGCCGCCCCAGTGCTGCTGCCGGCGCCAACTTATAGCTATGTCGAACTGGCAGAAGCGCAGCTGGATGGCGCGGCGGCGCTGGCCACAGAAACGGCACTGGCGATCAGTTACAACGGCATCAGCCATAGCGTGATGATGGTTTCGCCCAGTGATCTTGAAGATTTTATCTACGGTTTCAGCCTGAGTGCCGGCCTAATCGACAGCTTCGATGAGATCTACGATATCCGCCTACAGCAGCATGACAGCGCCATCAGCGCCGAGGTGCAGGTCAGCAACCGCGCCTTCTGGGCACTCAAGCAGCAGCGCCGCACGCTAGCCGGCAACAGCGGCTGCGGCCTGTGCGGGGTCGAAGCGCTGGAGCAAGCGCTGCCGCAGCTGCAAAGACTCACGCCCAGTCCCCTGCCGGCAGCCGTCCACCTGCAAGGCCTGCGTCAGCGGATTCAAACCGTACAAACCATGGCTCGCCACAGCGGCGCGGTGCATGCCGCGCTGTTTATCGATGGCCAGGGGCAGATCCGCCTATGCCGGGAAGATATCGGCCGACATAACGCCCTCGACAAACTGCTCGGCGCCCTGCATCGCGAAGGGGAAAACCTGCGCCAGGGCTTTGCCGTGGTCACCAGCCGTTGCAGCCTGGAGCTGATCCACAAGGCCCTGCGCGCCGGTATCGGCACCCTGGTCAGCCTGTCCGCGCCGACCACCCTCAGCGTGCAGTGGGCGCGCCAGCACAACCTCAACCTGATCCACCTGCCCCAGCAAAGCGCGCCACGTGTGTACAGCCCGGCAGCGCCCGGAGTCGCCCAGCCATGAGCCTGCAACCGATCAATCCGCGCTACCAACCCTACAGCGGGCCGGCCGCCGGTTGGGGCGCGCTGCGCAGCGTGACGCGCTTCTGGCTGGACAGTAAGCAGCCGTTCAAGAACCTCCGTGCCCTGCTCAAGACCAACCAGCACGGTGGCTTCGACTGCCCCGGCTGCGCCTGGGGGGATTCGCCGGAAGACGGTCGCATCAAGTTCTGCGAGAACGGCGCCAAGGCGGTCAACTGGGAAGCCACCAAGCGCCGCGTGGATGCGGCCTTCTTCGCCCGCTACAGCGTCAGCCAGCTGCGCGAGCAGAGCGATTACTGGCTCGAATACCAGGGCCGCCTGACCGAGCCAATGCGCTATGACGCCGCCAGCGATCACTACCGGCCGATCAGCTGGGACGCCGCCTTCGCCCTGATCGCCGAACATCTGCAGGCGCTGGAAAGCCCCAATCAGGCCGAGTTCTACACCTCCGGCCGCGCCAGCAATGAAGCGGCCTACCTCTATCAGCTGTTCGTCCGCGCCTTTGGCAGCAACAACTTTCCCGACTGCTCGAACATGTGCCACGAAGCCAGCGGCGTCGCCCTCGGGCAGAGCGTAGGCGTCGGCAAGGGCAGCGTGACCTTCGCCGACTTCGAGCACAGCGACGCGATCTTCGTGCTCGGGCAGAACCCTGGTACCAACCACCCGCGCATGCTTGAACCTCTACGTGAAGCGGTGAAGCGCGGCGCCCAGGTGGTGTGCTTCAACCCGCTGAAGGAGCGCGGTCTGGAGCGCTTCCAGCATCCGCAACATGCCCTGGAAATGCTTAGCAACGGCTCCGAGCCGTTGAACACCGCATTCTTCCGACCAGCCTTGGGTGGCGATTTAGCCGCCCTGCGCGGCATGGCCAAGTTCCTTCTGCAGTGGCACCGCGAAGCGCTGGCTCAGGGCGAACCGGCGGTGTTCGACCTGGAGTTTATCGCTGAGCACACCGACGGCGTGGATGACTATTTAGCGCTGCTGGATGCCAGCAGCTGGGAGTCGCTGGTCGAGCAATCCGGCCTGAGCCTGGACGAGCTGCAACATGCCGCCCTGCTCTACCGCCGCGCCGAGCGAGTGATCATCTGCTGGGCCATGGGCATAACCCAGCACCACAACTCGGTGGCGACCATTCAGGAAATCGTCAACCTGCAGCTACTGCGCGGCAACCTCGGCCGGCCCGGTGCCGGCCTGTGCCCGGTGCGCGGCCACAGCAACGTGCAGGGCGACCGCACCATGGGCATCAATGAGCGCCCATCGGCAGCCTTTCTCGATGCGCTGGAGCAGCGCTTTAACTTCCAGGTGCCGCGCGTGCAGGGCCACAACACCGTCGAGGCGATCAACGCCATGCTCGACGGTCAGGCCAAGGTGTTTATCGGCCTGGGCGGCAACTTCGCCCAAGCCACCCCGGACAGCCCGCGCAGCCACGCCGCGCTAAGTCGTTGCGCGCTGACCGTGCAGATCAGCACCAAGCTCAACCGCAGCCACCTGACCACCGGCACGGATGCGCTAATCCTGCCGTGCCTCGGCCGCACCGATATCGACCACCAGGCCGGCGGCCCGCAGGCGGTGACCGTGGAGGACTCGTTCAGCATGATCCACGCCTCCTACGGCCAGCTCGAACCGCTGTCGCAGCAAATGCGTTCGGAGCCGGCGATCATTGCCGGTATCGCCAAGGCCACCCTGGGTAATCATCCGGTGGACTGGGATGCGCTGATTGCCGATTACCGGCGCATCCGCGAACTGATTGCCGAGACGATTTCTGGCTTCAACGACTTCAACCAGCGCCTGCAACACCCCGGCGGCTTCTACCTGGGTAACGCCGCTGCCGAACGACGCTGGCTGACCGCCAGCCACAAGGCCAACTTCAAGGCCAACCCGCTACCCGCCGATCTGCTGCCAACCCAGGTGCGCAGCACCGGGCAAACACCGGACCTGATCCTGCAGACGCTGCGCTCCCACGATCAGTACAACACCACCATCTATGGCCTGGATGACCGCTACCGTGGGGTCAAAGGCCAGCGCCAGGTGCTGTTCGTTAACGAGGCAGACATCCTGCGCCTGGGCTTTCAACCGGGACAACAGGTCGATATCCAGTCCATCTGGGATGACGGCATCGAGCGCAAGGTTGTGGGTTTTACCCTGCTGGCTTTCGACATTCCCGCCGGCCAGGCCGCGGCCTACTACCCGGAAGCCAATCCTCTGGTGCCGCTACAGAGTTTTGGCACGGGCAGCTTTACCCCGACCTCAAAGTACGTAGCCATTCGCTTGCAGGCGCATCAAGCTGAAGCGCGCATCCTTTAATCGCAGGTTGTGTCGCGGCGATCACAGCGGCGACCAGTGGTAGGGAATTTTTCGGCAAACCACCCTCTAACAGCATGCGTGGACACTTTGTTTTTAAAACCAAAGGCTTAAGTCCACCTGCCCACTTAATCGAGAAGGTCTGCCGTATGCGTACATTATTTTCTGCGCTAGTGTTCAGCGCCCTGGTTTCACCCCTGGCCCTGGCGGGCGATACCGGCAAGGTTGCCATTGGTGGCGGTGTGGGTGGTGCCCTGGGCAACGTGATCGGCCAACAGGTGGGTGGCAGCACGGGCGCGGCGATTGGCGCCGGCCTGGGTGGCGCGGCGGGCGGGGTGATTACCGCACGCGACGGCAACAAGACCGAAGCGGCACTGGGCGGCGGCCTGGGTGCAGCGGGTGGTTCGGTACTGGGTAACAAGGTCGGCGGCAGCACCGGCTCGACCATTGGTGCCGGCCTGGGTGGCGCCGCCGGTGGCGCGCTGGCCAACGAATATGCCGGCGGCAGCGAGCGTGATCGCGACCACTACCACGGCAAGAAACACAAAAAACACAAGAAGCATAAAAAGCACAAACATCACTAAGTGCAGAATGCTGACAGTAAAAAGCCGCCTAACAGCGGCTTTTTACTTATGTGGGAGGGCCTAGGCGCCGCCTAAAGCGCCGGCTCCATCAGCAGCACCGTCAACGCCGCCCGCAGATTCTCGGGAATGCTGACCGGGCGGTTACTGCTGCGGTCGACGAATACATGCACAAAACGCCCGGCCGCACAGGCCTCGTCTTCATCCGCCTTGAACACCGCCAGCTCGTACTGCACCGAACTGTTGCCCAGCTTGCCGACCCGTAGGCCAATTTCGATGCGCTCGGGAAAGGCAATGGAGGCGAAGTAGTCGCAACTGGAGCTGACCACAAAACCCACCACCTCGCCGTTATGGATATCCAGGCCGCCAACTTCGATGAGGTAGCTGTTCACCGCACTGTCGAAGAAGCTGTAGTAGGTGACGTTGTTGACGTGACCGTAGACATCGTTGTCATGCCAGCGCGTGGTGATCGGCTGGAAATGCCGGTAATCACTACGCAGATGTTGGGGTTGGCTCATCGGGGGTCCTTGAAGTTAGCGAGGCGGCTTAATAAGCCACCTGATAGATGGCCAGGGCGTGGGCCTCGGTCATTTCCCGCGGGTTATTTACCAGCAGGCGCTGTTGCTGCATGGCATCACGCGCCAGGGTCGGCAGCATCTCTTGCGGCACACCGGCATCACGCAGGCGCGTCGGCAGGCCGCTGCGCACGCTGAAATCGGCCATAGCACCGATAAACTGCTCGGTCTGCTGCAACTCACTGCCAGCGCGCAGCTGCTCACCCAGCACCAGCGGCGCTAACTCGGCGTACAGAGGCGCCGCCGAATTGGCGTTGAAGCCCAGTACATGTGGCAGCACCAGGGCATTCGACAGGCCATGAGGAATATGGAAATGCCCGCCCAGTGGATAAGCCAGCGCATGCACCGCCGCCACCGGCGCGTTGGCAAACGCCTGACCGGCCAGGCAGGAGCCGAGCAACATGGCCTGACGCGCCTCACGGTTAGCGCCGTCATGCACCACCTTATCCAGATTGGCCGCCAGCAGGCGCAGCGCTTCACGGGCCAGCAGGTCGGACAGCGGGTTTTTCTTCAACGCGCTGGTGTAGGCCTCGATGGCATGCACCATGGCATCAATACCGGTAGCCGCAGTGACCGCCGCCGGCAGGCCAAGGGTTAGCTCGGCATCCAGCACCGCCAAGTCCGGCAGCAGCAGCGGCGAAACCACGCCCATTTTGGTGGTTTCGCCGGTGGTGATAATGGAAATCTGCGTGACTTCCGAGCCGGTGCCGGCGGTGGTCGGTACCAGAATCAGCGGCAGGCGCTGGCCTCGGGCATTGCCGACGCCGTAAATCTGCGCCAGCTCCTGGCCGCACTCGGGATGCGCGAGCAACGCCACCAGCTTGGCCACGTCCATCGAACTGCCGCCGCCAAAACCGACGATCAACTGCGCCTTAAGCGCACGGGCCTGCTCGACTGCGGCCAGCAGAATCGCCTCGGGCGGGTCGGCGACCACCTGATCGAATACCTCAACAGTCAGCTCGGTGCGGGCAAAGCCTGGCAGTACATCCGCCAGCAGGCCGAGCTTGCTGATACCCGGATCGGTGACGATCAGCACCCGCTGCGCGCCGCGCTCGCGGCACAGCTCGGCCAGACGCTGGGAGGCGCCGATCTCGCAAAGAATCTGCGCGGTGGTGGCAAAGCTAAAGGGCAGCATGGGGTGATCCTCTTGTTGTAATAAATGGCTCGCGCAGCAGCGTGGATTGCACCCACGCTACGCGCTTCAGTCAGAAGGCGAAACTCGCCTCATCCATCGCCATAAGACAGTCTGCACCGCCCAGCAGGGACTCGCGATGGGCGCTGGCCCGCGGCAACACCCGGCGCAGGTAGAAGTCGGCCGACTGCAGCTTGGCCTGGTAGAACGCCGCCTCGCCGCTGCCCGCCTCCAGGGCATCCTGCGCCCGCGCCGCCGCCTGCAGCCAGAAGCCGGCCAGCAACACATAGGCCGAATACTGGAGAAAATCCACCGACACCGCGCCGATCTCCTGCACATCGCGCTGGCTGGCGGCGATCACTTCGCTGCTCAGCTCGCGCCACTCGCCCAAACGCGCTTGCACCGTTTGAGCCAGCGCGGCCAGCGCCGGGCGCCTAACCTGGGCGTCGCACAGCTCGCTGAACTCGGCCTGCAACGCCGACAGTTCGGCACCGCCGTCGCCGAGCACCTTACGGCGGATATAGTCCAGCGCCTGGATGCCGTTGGTGCCCTCATACAGCTGGGTAATGCGGCTGTCGCGCATCAGCTGCTCAATGCCCCACTCGCGGATAAAACCGTGGCCGCCATACACCTGCACCGCATGGCTGGCGACTTCCTGGCCCATATCGGTGAAGAAGGCTTTGACGATCGGGATCAGCAGCGCCGCGCGCTTGCCGGCGGCCTTGCGCGCGGCGGCGTCCGGATTACCATGCTCAAGGTCGAGCTGACGTGCGCAGTAAGCCGCCAGCATGCGACTGCCTTCGACCAGGCTCTTCTGCGTCAGCAACATGCGCCGCACATCGGGGTGAACAATGATCGGATCAGCCGCTTTGCCCGGCTCCGCCGGCCCGCTCAGGGCGCGCGACTGCAGGCGCTCGCGGGCATAACGCAGCGCACCCTGGAAGGCCGCTTCGCCAATGCCCAGCCCCTGCAAACCGACCTGAAAGCGCGCGTCGTTCATCATGGTGAACATGCAGGCCAGACCCTGGTTGGCTTCGCCGATCAGCCAGCCGGTGGCGCCATCGAAATTCATCACGCAGGTGGACGCACCCTTGATACCCATCTTGTGCTCGATGGCCCCGCAGGACAGCGCGTTGCGCTCCCCCGGCGTGCCGTCGGCAGCGGCGATAAATTTCGGCACCAACAGCAAGCTGATACCCTTCACCCCGGCTGGCGCGTCCGGCAGACGGGCGAGCACCAGATGGATGATGTTTTCCGACAGGTCCTGCTCGCCGCCGCTGATAAAGATCTTGCTGCCGCTGACCTTGAAGCAGCCGTCCGCCTGCGGCTCAGCCTTGGTGCGCAGCAGGGCCAAGTCGGTGCCGGCCTGCGGCTCGGTCAGGCACATGGTGCCGGCCCACTGGCCACTGACCAGCTTGTGCAGGTAGGTGTTTTTCAGCGACTCGCTGCCATGTTTGTACAGCGCCAGCACCGCGCCTTCGGTCAGCCCGGAATACACCCGGAATGACAGGGAAGCGCCCATCAGCATCTCGTGAAAGTTGCAGGCGAGCATCTGCGGCAGCGCCTGGCCACCGTACTCGCTGGGCCCGGTCATGCTCGCCCAGCCGTTATCAACGTATTGCTGATAGGCCTCGGCAAAGCCATCCGGGGTGCGCACCTGGCCGTCATTCAGCTGACAACCCTGCTCGTCACTGTGGCGATTGAGCGGCGCCACCACCTCGGCCGCGTAACGTGCGCCCTCCTCCAGCACGCCGTCGATCAGCTCGCGGTCAAGGCCGTTGCCGAGCAGCTCGCAGTGGCGGCTGATATCGAACAGCTCGTGCAGCACAAAGCGCATATCGCGCAGCGGGGCCTGATAACTCATACCCGACCCTCCTGTACATCGGATACCCGCATGTCGGATACCCGCACGTCGGCAAAGCGCTGACCGCTGGCCGCCAGCTGCTCAATTAGGCGTGCCGGGAGCCAGTGCTCACCGAACGCTGCCTGCAACGCTTTCAAACGGTCATGAATCGCCGCCACACCCTGGCTATCGGCCCAGCTCATCGGCCCGCCCTTGTCGGCCGGGAAGCCATAGCCGTTGAGGTAGACCAGATCGATGTCGTGGCTATTGGCGGCGATATTCTCTTCGAGGATTTTCGCGCCCTCGTTGACCAGTGCCAGTAGGCAGCGCTCGAGGATTTCCTCGGGACCGATCTCGCGGCGGACAAAACCCAGCTGTTCGGATACCTGCAGCACCAGGGCATCCACTTCGGGATCATGCTCGGCCTGGCGGCTGCCTTCGGCATAGCGGTAATAGCCCATGCGCACCTTCTGGCCGAAACGACCGAGGCCGCACAGGCGATTATCCACCTGCACAGCGGGATCGTCCTGGCCCTTGCCGGCCAGCTCGCGGGCGCGCCATTCCAGGTCGATACCGACCACGTCGTACATGCGGAACGGGCCCATAGCGAAGCCAAAGCCCTGCAGCGCGGCATCCACCTGATGCGGATAGGCGCCTTCGAGCAGCAGCATGCGTGCCTCGCGTACATAGGTGTGCAGCATGCGGTTGCCGATAAAACCGTCGCAATTACCCGCCACCACACTGACCTTGCCTATGCGCTGGCCCAGGGCCACAGCCGCGTCCAGCACCGCTGGTGCAGTTTTGGCGCCACGGACGATTTCCAGCAATTTCATGATGTGCGCCGGGCTGAAGAAGTGCAGACCGAGCACGTCCTGCGGGCGCGCAGTGACAGCGGCAATCGCGTCGATATCCAGCGCCGAGGTGTTACTGGCGAGAATGGCGCCTGGCTTCAGAGTGGCGTCGAGCGTACGAAAGATCTGCTGCTTGAGTTCAAGGTTCTCGTACACCGCCTCGATCACCAGATCGGCGTCGGCCAGCGCGGCGTATTCGCCCACCGGGGTGACGCAGGCCAGGCGCGCGGCAGACTGCTCTTCGCTGATACGACCCAGCTTGAGGTTGTGGGCATTGGTCTCGGCCACCACGGTCATGGCCTGCTCGAGCATCTGCGGGTTGTTGTCCAGCCACAGCACCTGAATGCCGGCGTTGGCCAGGCTCATCACGATACCGCGGCCCATGGTGCCCGCGCCGATTACGGCGGCCTGCTGAACCTCAAATGCCTTGCTCATGCCCACCCCTCTGCCAGTTGCCTAAAGAAATTCGCCCACCACCATAAGCAAGGCGTTACTATTTTTGAAATTTAGTCTTGTGATAAGTCGTATTCAGCCAATGAATATTTCAACCTTCGACCTCAACCTGCTGCGCGTGTTCGATGCACTGATGCGCGAGCAGAATGTCTCGCGCGCCGCCGAACGTCTGTCGCTCAGTCAGCCGGCGGTGAGTAACGCCCTGAATCGCCTGCGCGAACTGCTCGACGATCCGCTGTTGGTACGGGTGGGTCGCAGCATGCAGCCGACACCGCGCGCCCAGGCGCTGGAAACCCCGATTCGCGCCGCCCTGCAGCAGATCGAGCAGAGCCTCAGCGCCGGTGAAGTGTTTGACCCGGCCAGCAGCCGTCAGCACTTCAGCATCGCCGTCACCGACTATGTCGAGCTGATCTGCATGCCGCGCCTGCTCAAGCAGCTCAGCCAGCAGGCGCCCGGCATGCGCATCGACATCCGCCACCTGAGCCCCAGCCTGCCGGCCGAGGCGCTGGACAAGGGTGAGCTTGATCTGGTGCTGGGCCGCTTCGAGGACATCCCCGCGCGTTTCGCCCGCCAACACTGGATGAGTGAGACCCTGCAACTGGCGCTGCGCCGCGACCATCCCCTGGTCAGTGGGCCCATGGATCTACCGACCTTTCTGCAGCTGCGCCACCTCTGGGTACACGGTGGTCAGACTCGCGGCATGGTTGACCAATGGCTGGGCGAACAGGGCCTGTGCCGGGAGATTCTCTACACCACGCCCAACTACCTGCAGGCCGCACATATCGTCTCCAGCAGCGAACTGGCCGCCGTGCTGCCGACCCAGTTGGCGCGCCACTTTGCCAGCCTGCTGCCGCTGCAACTGTTCGAGCTGCCGTTCGCCCTCGGCCCGTTTCACCTGGAAATCGTCAGCCTGGCCCAGCGTCAGCGCGACCCGGCGCTGCACTGGCTGATCGAACAGATCCAGCAGATCGCCCAGCGCTGATCACCCGGCAACCGCACAAAGCCTTCCTATACTGACGGCTACTGTCGTGCAGTCTTGGGGAATCGATCATGCAGAAATCGGCTTTGGCACTGTTGCTAGCGCTGTTGGGCACATTGGCGCAGGCCCAAACTCTGGAGATCGTGCTACTCGACAACCAGGGCAAACCGCTCAGTGACGCGGTGTTCTGGGTCGAGCCGGGGCCGGCGCAAAACCAGCCCGCTACGGCGCTGATGGACCAACAAAAGCGCCAGTTCACCCCCTATATCCTGCCGGTGCAGGTCGGCACCACGGTGAACTTCCCCAACTCCGACCCGATCAACCATCACGTCTACTCCTTCTCGCCGGCCAAGCGTTTCGAGCTGCGCCTACACCAGCAGAAGGCCGCACCGCAGGAGATGCGTTTCGACCAGCCTGGCCTGGTCACCCTGGGCTGCAATATCCATGACTGGATGCTCGGCTTTATCCTGGTGCTCGACACTCCCTGGTTCGCCCAGACAGACAGCCAGGGCAAAACCCGCCTGGACTTCGATGCCACCGCCGGACAAACCCTACATATCTGGCACCCACGCATCGCCGACCCGCAGGAAGCCCTGAACCGCGCCGTACCAAGCGACGGCACGCTGACCTGGCAACTGACCGGCACACTGAAACGCGACCCACGGCCAAAAACACCCGCCATGCGCTCACAGGGGAAAGGCGGCTACGCGCCATGACCCTGCGCGGCAAGATTCTCGGCTTCTTTCTGCTGCTGTTGCTGGCGGTCATGGTGCTACTACTGGCGCTGGTCTATCGCTCCACGTATCAGCACACCCTGAGCCAGGTGGCCGGGCAACTGAACTTCGCCCATGCGGTGTTGAGCAACGAGCTGCAGAGCCGCCGTCAGGCGCAAAGCGCCATGGCTGATCTGATCGCCAAGGATTTCACCCTGCTCGGCGAAATCGCCGACCTGATCGCCAGCCCGCAGCAGGAAGCGCAGTCACTGTCAGCCGCACTGGAATCCTTCGCCTCACGCAGCCAGGCCAGCTTTGCCCTGGTCAGTGCGCCCGAGGGGCTGATTCTCGCGGGCACCAGCGGTGAACTGCTGCCCGGAGCCGCGCTGCCATGGGATGACCTGCTGGATGAAGAAGACCCGCAGAGCGCCGAACGTCTGGTGGTGTTTGGCGAGCGAGTGCTGCATATCAACGCCACGCCAATCTTCGCCCCGCGCCCCAACCTGATGGGCTGGCTGCTGATGGCTTTTGAACTGGACGATCAGGCGACCGCGCACCTGGCCCGACTCAGCGGCGCCGATGTCGCCCTGATCGACGGCAGTCCTGGCCAATACCGGGTACTCGCCAGCAACTTGCAAGCGCTGCCACGGGCTGAACTGGCCGGCCAGTTACTGACGAATGCCGAAGGGGTATTTCGCTTTGAATTACAGGGGTTGGAACAGGTCGCCCTGCGTGCGCCATTAATCGGCACAAGCAGCGAATTGCAGGTACTGCTGATGCGCTCGCTGTCCGCCGAGCTGGCCGATTACCAACCGCTGCAATGGCAACTGGCAACCATCTTCGCCATCGCATTGCTGCTCGCTGGTCTCGGCGCGCTGTGGATCGCCAATACGGTCAGCCGCCCGCTAAGCCAGATGGTCGACAACGTACGGCGCATCGCCAGCGGCGACTATCAGGTGGCGATGCAAGTGCCGGCGACGCAGGCCAGCGGTGAAATCGGCTTGCTCGCCCGCGAATTCGTCGCCATGCAGCAAGGCATTGCCGAGCGCGAAACCACCATCAGCTTTCTCGCCTACCGCGACCCGTTGACCGAGCTGGCCAACCGCAACCACTTTGTCGCCGAACTGCAACAGGCTCTGGCGCACAGTTCGCCGGGCGAAGGCGTGGCGGTGCTGCTGATGGATCTGGACAACTTCAAGGACCTTAACGACACCCTTGGCCACGATGCTGGCGACCAGCTGCTTTGCCAGCTCGCCGCTCGCCTGCAGGCGCTGCTGCGACCAGGCGAACACCTGGCTCGTCTCGGTGGTGATGAGTTTGCCCTGCTGATCAGCCGCTGCCAGCCGGGCCAGGTGATCCCCGCCGCCGAGCATTACCGCGCCGCCCTGCGCGAGCCCTTTGCCGTGCGCGGTATCAGCATGACACTCAACGCCACCCTGGGCATCGCCCTGTATCCGGATCATGGCGAAAGTGCCGGCAGCCTGCTGCAGCATGCCGAGGTGGCGATGTACCTGGGCAAGGCGCAGCGTTCGCCCTACGCCCTCTACCGCCCGGAACTGGATCGCCACAGCCTGCTGCGCCTGGCCCTGATGAGCGAGCTGAAAGGTGCGGTGGAAGATGGCCAACTCAGCCTGTACTTCCAGCCCAAGCTGAATATCCGCGCACGCAGCCTGTATGGCGTGGAATGCCTGGTGCGCTGGATTCACCCGGTACACGGCTTTATTCCGCCGGACGAATTTATTCCCCTAGCCGAGCAGACCGGCAACGTCTGCGCCCTGACCCGCTGGGTGGTGCGCACCGCCGTGGCACAGAGCCGTGCCTGGCAGGAACAGGGGCTGGAGCTGAAGACCGCGATCAATATTTCCGCACTGGATCTGGCCGATCCGGGCTTTGCCGGTTTTATCGCCGCCCAGCTGGCCGAGCATGGCGTGCCGCCATCCAGCCTGATTGTTGAGATCACCGAAAGCGCGGTGATGGCCGACCCGGAGCTGGCCATGGGTCAATTGCAGGAATTGTGCGAATTGGGTGTGCAACTGTCGATCGACGACTACGGCACCGGCTATTCGAGCATGGCCCAGCTAAAACGCCTGCCGGTGCATGAGTTGAAGATCGACAAGTCCTTCGTCCTCGACCTGTTGAGCAATCCCGACGACGACATCATCGTCCGCTCGACCATCGAGCTCGGGCACAACATGGGCCTGAAGATCGTTGCCGAAGGGGTAGAAACCGAGGCCATTCTTGAACGCCTGGGCCAACTTGGTTGCGACATTGCCCAAGGCTACCTGCTAAGCAAACCGCTACCGCCGGCGGCCTTTGCCGACTGGCTGGCGGCAACCCACTGGCAACCGCCGCGCCATACTGGCTAACCCAGGCCAGAAAAAAGGCCGCTGCCGATCATTCGATCAGCAGCGGCCCGGGAAAACGGTGGGGCAAGATTATAAAGCGTTATCACCAATCAACATGCCGTGCACAACCATATAGGTCTTGCGCCCGGACTGCAGGGTCAGCGGGCTGCGCTCGGCGATCACCCAGCCTTTGGCCAGCAGCTTGTCGATGTGCGCTCGCAGCTCTGGCAGGTAGCGTTGCTCTTGTTGAAGCGATTCCATTCTGCTCATCCTCTAGAGGACTCCTCTGTGACAACAACCAGAATCACCTGGCTCATTCATCCATGATATCTGTCACAAAGCATAGTGGCCCTGTGCCTGCTTATAAAGCGGCAAATGGCCACATTTCTGTAGGTATAACGCGCCAAGCAGATATAGCGTTTGGCTTACATTGCAGCTTAGTCTAGACCGCTGTAGCTGTAGCGGCTGACTCGCCGACATGCGGCGAGCTGAACTCCAGGTAGCCGTCCTCGACCTTGCCGTAACGCAGCAAGGCCAGGTCCAGCAGGTAGTTCTGGTAAAGCTTCCACGGTGCGCGGTCACCCTGACTGGGGATCTTGTCAGCCGCGCGTTTGATATAACCGCTGGCCAGATCAAGGAACGGCGCATTTTTAACCTGCCTCGCCGTGTCACGCGGGGTGCACTGGCGCATGCCATTGGCATCCATATGGTTAATCAGACGGCAGAAATATTCGCTGGAAAGGTCAGCCTTGAGCGTCCAGCTGGCATTGGTGTAACCCAGCACCACCGCAGCATTGGGCAAGTCACGTAGCATGATGCCGCGATAGCCCATGCTCTTGGCCGCATCGAAGGACACCCCGTCCACCGCCACCTGCATGCCGCCAAACAGCTGCAGCTCCAGGCCGGTGGCGCTGATGATCACATCCGCCGGCAGCACCTGGCCGGACTTCAGGCGGACGCCCTTGGCGGTAAAGCCGTCGATATGCTCGGTGACCACCGAGGCTTTGCCCTTGCGCAACACCTTGAACAGGTCGCCATTGGGCACTGCACACACCCGCTCATCCCAGGGCTTGTAGCGCGGGCTAAAGTGGCGCATATCAAAATTCGCCCCCAACTGCCGTTTGGCCATACCGAGCAACGCCTTGCGCACCAGGCTGGGGAAAGCCTTGGACAGTTTGTAGAAGCCTAACTGCACCGCCACGTTACGCGTACGGGCCAGGCGGTAGACCCAGGTTTCCGGCAGAAAACGGCGCAGGAAGGCAGAAATCGGATCGCCCTGCGGCAGGCTCACCACATAAGTGGGTGAGCGTTGCAGCATGGTCACGTGCTTGGCTTTATCGGTCATCGCCGGCACCAGGGTCACCGCCGTCGCGCCGCTACCGATTACCACCACGTTCTTGTCGCTGTAATCGAGGTTTTCCGGCCACAGTTGCGGATGGATAAATTCACCCTGAAACTGCTCACGGCCCTTGAAATCTGGGGTGTAGCCCGCCTCGTAGCGGTAATAGCCGGTGCACATCAGCAGATGCTGGCAGCTGAGTTTGATCGGCTCGGGATCGTCGCCACGCTGCACCTGCAGGGTCCAGGTCGCGTGCTCGCTGCACCAGTCGGCCTTGAGTACCTTGTGCTGGAAGCGGATCTTTTCCTGAATACCGTTTTCCTCGGCAGTCTCTTCGATATAGCTGAGGATCGACGGGCCGTCGGCAATCGCCAGCGGGTTGGTCCAGGGTTTGAAGTTGTAGCCGAGGGTGAACATGTCCGAATCGGAACGAATGCCCGGATAGCGGAACAGATCCCAGGTGCCGCCCAGCGCTGCACGACCTTCGAGGATGGCAAAGCGCTTGCCGGGGCAATGCTTCATCAGGTGATAGGCCGCACCGATGCCGGACAAGCCGGCACCAATGATCAAGACATCCAGATGTTCGGCAGACATGGGGCTTCCTCAGGCTTCTTCTTATTGGGTGCAGACCGACGCGTAGCGCCGCCAGATTCACCCCCAACAGCGCTTTTGTCATCCAGCCTTTAGTGGTGTGAACAGCCGCCGGCTGATCCCAGTTATGGCAGAAGAATGACCAAACCGCTCAGAAACCTGCGCAATGATCAGAAGCCGTTGCGCAGCACCACTTCATTGAACGGCAGCTTGCCGACCCGCGGCTTGGGCTCGATGGTCTTCTTGCCGACCGCGACCATCAGGGCGATCACATGGTTGGCCGGCAGCTTGATCAGCTTGGCCACGGCGTCGAAGTCAAAGCCGTCCATCGGGCAGGAATCCAGGCCCTTGCCACGTGCGGCGAGCATCAGGGTCTGCGCCATCAGGCCGCAGCTGCGCATGGTTTCGTCGCGCTGCACCTGCGGCTTGTCGCGGTAGTAAGTGTCGATGGCGCCGGCCATATAGGCCTGCACTTCCGCAGGCGCACCGTCCCAGACGCGACCGACATCCTCCTGCCAGCTGTCGAGCTTGGCGCACACCACCACCAACATCGACGCATCGGTCACCTGCGCCTGACCCCAGGCCACTTCACGCAGTTGCTGACGCAGCGCCGGGTCGCTGACCTCAACCATACGCACATGCTGCAGATTGAACGCCGACGGCGCGAGCAAGGCCAGCTGTAACAGCTCGTCCTTCTCGGCATCACTCAGGATAAATGCCGGGTCATAGCCTTTGACGGCGCGGCGGCTGCGGATGGCTTCGTCGATATGCATGGGAGTTCCTTATATGCAGGTGTGAAAGAGGGCAATGCTAGGCACTTGCCGGGCGTAACGCCAAACGCCTTTACCGATAACAATGATCGATACAGACGATTCTAGGCACTCGCCTGTTAAAATCGCCGTCTCGCCAAATCGACCGCAGCCCATGACCCCAGACGCCCTTGCCACCCTGCAGCAACACCTGCTCACCGCTCTGAATAGCGCGCCCAATGAAACCCGCCGCCTGTTCCACGGCCGCGGGCGCTGCTGGCCGGGGCTGGAGCAGGTCACCGTGGACTGGCTGCAAGGCGTGCTGCTGGTGGCGCTGTTCAAACCGGTGAGCGATGCCGAACTGGCCGCACTGCAGCAGATGCTGCTCGATATCGGCCAATCTGCCGCCTGGCAACAGAGCGGCGCACACAGCCTGTTGCTGCAGCAGCGCTACCTGCCCGAGAGCCCGACAAAATGGCTGCTTGGCGAGCCCGTGGAGCACTGGGATATTTGCGAGCACGACCTGCAGTACCGGCTCGATCTGGGCAAAAAGCAAAACAGCGGGCTGTTTCTCGATATGCGCTATGGCCGCCAGTGGGTGCAGGCGCAGGCGGCGGGCAAGCGCGTGCTCAACCTGTTTGCCTACACCTGCGGCTTCTCGGTGGCGGCGCTGGCCGGCGGCGCGCGTCAGGTGGTCAATCTGGATATGGCACGGGCAGCGCTCAGCCGGGGTCGCGACAATCACCGACTGAACCAGCATGACCTGAGCCAGGTGGTGTTTCTCGGCCATGACCTGTTCAAGTCCTGGGGCAAGGTGGCCAAGTACGGCCCCTATGACCTGATCATCATCGACCCGCCGTCCTTCCAGCGTGGCAGCTTCGTGTTGAGCAAAGATTACCCGAAGGTGCTGCGCCGCTTGCCCGAACTTTTGAACGCTAACGGTGTGGTGCTGGCCTGCAGCAACGAGCCGGAAATCGGCCCGGATTACCTGATCCAGGCCATGGCCAGCGAAGCGCCTGGCCTGCGCTTTAGCGAGCGCCTGCAGAACCCGCCGGAATTCCCTGACAGCCAACCGGAAAGCGCCCTGAAGGCCCTGGTGTTTTGCCGCGATTAAGACCCACACATACCGAATTAGAGGGCTTGCACGGGCAAAATATTGCTTATTCCAAACTGGTCTACAGTTAGGCAACCAACCCTAGCGAGATCACCGCAATGACACTGAAAACCCTTGGCCTTGCCCTATCCACCACCTTGTTATTGGCCGGTTGCGCCAGCAAAACAACCCAGCCGTCGCAATACTCGGGCTTTCTCAGTGATTACTCGCAGCTGCAGCCGGCGCAATCGGCCAGCGGTGCGCCGGTGATGCGCTGGGTGTCGCCAGATTTCAAAGCGCAGAACTACCGTTCGGTGCTAGTAGAGAAGCCGGTGTTCTATCCCGCTCCAACCCCTAGTGAACAAGTCAGCCAGAAAACTCTGGATGAAATTACCAGTTACCTGCAACAGGCCATGCAACTCGAACTGGCCGGGCAATATCGCGTCGTCCAACAAGCCGACCAGGACACCCTGGTATTACGCAGCGCAATCACCGCAGTAAACCTGTCGGCGGAAGGCCTCAAGGTCTATGAAGTGGTACCGATTGCCCTGCTTGCCGCTGCCGCCAGCACCGCCGCCGGCACCCGCGACCTCAACACCAACATTTATGTCGAGCTGGAAGCCATCGACGGCCGTAACAGCCAGCCTATGGCGCGAGTTGTGCGCAAGGGCCACGGCCTGCAACTGGAAAATGACAGCACCCAACTGAGCCTCAAAGACATCAAGCCGGCGCTGGATGTGTGGGCCAAGGATGCGCGTAACTTCAAACCCTAAGGTCTGACGGCTCAGGCAAATACAAAGTATTTGCGCACCGTCTCGACCACCTCCCAGGTGCCCTTCATCCCGGGTTCGACGATAAAGATATCGCCGGCCCGCAGATGAATCGGCGCCTGCCCCTCCGGGGTGATGATGCAGTACCCCTCCTGAAAGTGGCAGTACTCCCATTTCTCATAGGCCACCTGCCATTTGCCGGGCGTGCAGATCCAGGTGCCCATGATTTTGCTGCCGTCCGCCGAGGTGTAGGCGTTCAGGTTAACGGTGTGCGGCTCGCCGGCGATGCGCGTCCACTTGCAGGCATCCAGCAGCGGAATCGGCTGGGTATCACGCAGTACGGTAATCGGTGACATGGGGGGCTCCTGAGGTCGGTAGATCAACAAGCGCCAGCCTAGAACCGCCAACGCGCCGGGACTGTCCTGAAGTCGACCTGCAACTGCCTGGAAGCGCACCCCCTTCGCCCAGGCTGATGTGCAAACCGCGTGCTACCTTGAACAGGGCCTGGTGGTTTATTCCCGCCGCTTGCCCGATCCGGAGATGCTTTATGTCCAGTCTTTACCGCTTGGTCACCCGCAGTGATTTTGACGGCCTGGTGTGCGCCGCCCTGCTCAAACACCTCAACCTGATCGATGACATTCTCTTCGTCCACCCCAAGGACATGCAGGACGGCAAGGTGGCGATCACCAGCAACGACATCACCACCAACCTGCCCTACGTCCCCGACTGCTACCTGGCCTTCGACCACCACCTCAGCGAAACCATCCGAAACCAGCCGGCGAGCAATCACCTGATCGATGCCGATGCGCCCTCGGCGGCGCGGGTGGTGTGGAAGCACTACGGCGGCCATGAGGCCTTTCCGCGGGAGTGGGACGAAATGATGGAGGCCGTGGACAAGGCCGACGCCGCGCAATTCAGCCGCGACGAGATTCTCGACCCGCATGGCTGGGAGCTACTGAGCTTTATCATGGATGCGCGCACCGGCCTTGGGCGTTTCCGTGATTTCCGCATTTCCAATTACCAGCTGATGATGCAGCTGATCGACTTCTGCCAGACCCACGGCATCGATGAAATCCTCGAACTGCCGGATGTCGATGAGCGCGTGGCGCTGTACCTGGAGCACCAGCGCGAAGCCAAGGCGCAGATCCAGCGCTGTGCCACGGTCTACCACAACCTAGTGGTGCTCGATCTGCGCAACGAGGAGACGATTTATGCGGTCAACCGCTTCGTCATCTACGCCCTCTACCCGCAGTGCAATATCTCGATCCACGTAATGTGGGGCGTAAAGCAGCAGAACACCGTATTCGCCATCGGCAAATCAATCCTCGACCGCAGCTCCAACACCAATGTCGGTGAGCTGTGCCTGAGCTACAACGGCGGCGGCCATGCCAATGCCGGCACCTGCCAGGTGGCCAACGAGGATGCCGAAGCAGCGCTGCGCGAGCTGATTGCCGAAATTACCGCAGACGGTTAAGCCGCAATGAACCGCAAGCAGGCTGGGCGTAGCCTCAGCTAGAGGGTTAAGCTGTGGCCATGAGCACAGCCCCCTTTATCAAGCCGCTTGAATCCAGTCGCACGGATGCGCCCTCTGGCTTGCGCATCGGCGGCGACTGGACGCTGCCTCACTACGCCAGCCTGGAAGTCGAAGTGCTGGCACTGCGCGGCACACTGAACAGCGCCGCCAATATCGACCTGCGAGAGCTTGGCGCGCTGGACACCGCCGGCGCCGCGCTGTTGGTGGAATTGCTCGGCAGTCAGCGCCTGGCGGAATTGGCTAATGATGCGCCGGACCTGGCCAGCGAGCGACGCGCGTTGTTGCAGGCAGTGGGCAACGCCATCGCCGATGCTGGGGATGCTCTGCCAAGCAAGCGCATCCCGGCCTGGCGCGAATTCTTCGGACAGATCGGCCAAGCCGTGGAAGAACTCTGGCAGCAGGGCGTGGCGCTGCTCGGCTTTATCGGCATGACCCTCGCGGCGATGTTCGCCATCATTCTGCGCCCCGGCCGCTGGCGCATCACCTCGCTGGTCGCGCATTTGCAGCAGAGCGGCCTGAATGCCGTGCCCATCGTTGCCCTGCTGACCTTTCTGGTCGGCGCCGTGGTGGCCTTTCTCGGCGCCACAGTGCTCGCCGACTTTGGCGCGAGCATCTACACGGTCGACCTGGTGGCGTTCTCCTTCTTGCGCGAATTTGGCGTGCTGCTCACCGCCATTCTGATGGCCGGGCGTACTGCCAGCGCCTTTACCGCGCAGATCGGCTCGATGAAGGCCAACGAGGAAATCGACGCGATCCGCACCCTCGGCCTCAATCCGCTGGAGCTGCTGGTGCTGCCACGGGTGTTCGCCCTGCTGATTGCCCTGCCAATCCTCACCTTTATCGCCATGCTCAGCGGCATCCTCGGTGGCGCGGTGGTCTGCGCCCTGAGCCTGGATATCTCGCCGGCCATGTACCTGGCCATGCTGCAGGAAAATATCGCCCTCAAGCACTTTGTCGTGGGCATGGCCAAGGCGCCGATATTTGCCTTCCTGATTGCCGTAATCGGCTGCCTGGAAGGCTTCAAGGTCACCGGTAGCGCGCAGTCGGTGGGCGAGCGCACCACCTCCAGCGTGGTGCAGTCGATTTTCGTGGTGATTGTGCTCGATGCCTTGGCCGCGCTGTTTCTGATGGAGATGGGCTGGTGAAGGGCGAAGTGATTATCGAGGTACGCAACCTGGTCAACCGCTTCGGCGCGCAGACCGTGCACCAGGACCTGGCGCTGGACCTGTATCGCGGCGAAGTGCTTGGCGTGGTCGGCGGCTCGGGCACCGGCAAGTCCGTGCTGCTGCGCAGTATTCTCGGCCTGCGCCGCGCCAACTCCGGCACCGTGCGGGTATTTGGCGAGGAATTGCTAAGCCTGCCGCCCGAGCAACGCTCGCAGCTGGAGCGGCGTTTCGGTGTGCTCTATCAACGCGGCGCACTGTTTTCCTCGCTGACGGTGACCGAAAACATCGCCCTGCCGCTGCTCGAACATGCCGGCCTCAAACGTCCGGCTGCCGAGCGCCTGGCCCAGGTCAAACTGGCGCTGGTCGGCCTGCCGCGTGAAGCCGGCGACAAATACCCAACTGAACTGTCCGGCGGCATGATCAAACGCGCAGCCCTGGCCCGCGCACTGGCCCTGGAACCGGACATTCTGTTTCTCGACGAACCCACTGCCGGGCTCGACCCGATTGGCGCGGCCGCCTTCGATCAATTGATTCTGACCCTGCGCGACGCCCTGGGCCTCAGCGTGTTTCTGGTAACCCATGACCTGGATACGCTCTACACCATCTGCGACCGGGTGGCCGTGCTGGCGGAAAAGCGCGTGCTGGTGGCCGACCGCCTGGATGTCGTGGCCGCCACCGACAACCCTTGGATACACGACTATTTTCACGGCCCGCGCGGACGCGCAGCCGAACAGGCCGCCACCGGCGCGCCAGGGAGCAACTGAATGGAACCGCGTGCGCACCACGTGTTGATTGGCCTGTTTACCGTGCTGATGGTCGCCGCCGCATTAGGCTTTGCCCTGTGGCTGAGCAAAGCCAGCTCGGATCAGGAACTGCGCGACTATGACGTGATCTTCAACGAGGCGGTCAGCGGTCTGTCCCAGGGCAGCGCCGTGCAATACAGCGGGATAAAGGTCGGCGACGTGATCAGCCTGCGCCTCGACCCCAACGATCCACGCAAGGTGCGCGCGCATATCCGCGTCAACGCCGATACGCCGATCAAAGAAGACACCCGCGCCCGCCTGTCGATCACCGGAATCACCGGCGCGGCGCTGATTCAGCTGCACAGTGGCTCGCCAGAAAGCCCGGTGCTGGTCAGCAAGGGCGAGCAACACGCGGAGATCATCGCCGACCGCTCACCGCTCTCCAGGCTGATGTCCAATGGCGAAGACCTGGTACTCAGCGTTACGCGCCTGCTCAACCGCGCCAACCAGCTGTTCTCACGCGACAATATCGGGCGTATTACGCGCACCCTGGAGAATATCGAACAAACCAGCGCCAGCGTCGCCGAGCAGCGCGACGAGCTGCGCACGGCCCTGCAGCAGATGAGCACGGCCAGCCAGGAAGCCGCCGATCTGATGCGCAACGCCAACCAGCTGCTCAGCGGCCAGGGCCGCGAAGCGATGGACAGCGCCAGCCGTCTGATGGCCTCGCTGGAGCGTAGCAGCAGCAACGTCGAGCGCCTGCTGACCGACAACCGCGCCGCTCTCGACGGCGGTATGCAGGGAATCGGCGAGCTGGGCCCGACCATTATCGAACTGCGCGAAACCCTCAGCGCCCTGCGCTCCTTCGCCCGCCGCCTGGAGGAAGACCCGGCCGGCTACCTGCTGCGCAGCGACACCATCAAGGAGTTTCAACCATGAGCCGTCTTCGCCTGCTCGCCGCCCTGCTGCTAATCGGCAGCCTCGCCGCCTGCTCGGTATTGCCGAAAAGCCAGGAGCTAAGCATCTACCGTCTGCCGGCCAGCAGCCTGCCCAGCCACGACGCCAGCGCCGATTGGGCGCTGCGGGTAAACAAGCCCTACAGCAGCCAACTGCTCGACAGCACGCGGATTGCCGTATTGCCGCCGGGCGACCAGATCAGCGCCTACCAGGGCGTGCGCTGGAGCGACCGTGCGCCGTTATTGCTGCGTGACCGGCTGATCGACGCCTTCCTCGACGACGGCCGCCTCAAGGCGGTGAGCAGCGATGAAAGCCGCCTGCAGGCCGATCTGGAACTGGACGGCGACCTGCGCGCCTTCCACAGCGAATACCAGGACGGCCGCCCGGCCGCGCGCATCCTGTTCGAAGCCCGTTTGGTACAAAGCGGCAGCCTGCGCATCCTCGCCAGCCGACGTTTCGAAGTCAGCCAGCCGGCCAACGACACCTCGGTGCCGGCGGTGGTTAACGCCTTCGGTCAGGCCGGCGATCAACTGGCCCGCGAGGTGCTGGAATGGACCCTAAAGCAGGGCCAGACAGCGCAGCTGCAGTGAACTGAACCCGCCCACCGACAGCGAGGGGCAGGCCCATGGGCTCAGCGAAGAAGCACTGCTGCGCGAACACGGCGTGCAGCTCGACGTGCTGCACAACAGCGAATGCCTGCACATGATGCAAAGCTTTATCGCCGCCCAGCCGACGCTGTGGAACGAGGATATCGGCGAGTAGTGCCTAGCAGGTAGGGCGGACATGCCGAAGGCTTGTCCGCCGTTTCAATCCCCATGGTCGACAAGGCTCCGCCATGCCCACCCTACGCAATAACCCCCCAAGCCTTCGCCAGTCAGTCACCACCAGGTACCACCCCATCTACATTCCCCGCCCAATCCTGCGGATATAGACCGTCACGTACCGCCCTATGAAAACTGGAATAGGGCCAATCCTGTATACGACTAACCCAGCCATGTTTGACCGGATTGATATGGATGTAATCGAAATGCGCGCGCCAGTCCTGTGAATCTCTAATCAGATGTTCCCAATAGCGGCGCTGCCAGATGCCGCGCTCACGCCTTGCGTTAGCGCCAGTGGCTGCAGGCAGGCCACGACAGAAAAGTTGCTTGATCACCATCCAGCGCCTGGCGAAATCGCTGTCACCCGCTGGCAGTGTCCACAGGCAATGCATATGTTCGGGAAGAACCACCCAGGCATTGATAGCGAACGGATGGCGCGCCTTGGTGGTGACTACCACGCGGCGTAGCAAGGCGATTTCACGAACCAATAGATCACTCTCGCGATCCTGCAGATTAACGGTAAAAAAGTAGGTACCCCCTGGTACCCAGGCGCGACGGTCATTCGGCATGAGTGCATCCTTGTACTCAAGATCATGGATACAGTGTAGTCAGCGATCCTCCCTCGTCATGCGCAACACCGAGTAGGGCGGACATGCCGAAGGTTTGTCCGCCGCTCAAACCCTCGTGGTGGACAAGGCTTCGCCATGTCCACCCTACGCCCCCCTCAACCACTCGCGCACCTCGGCATAGGGATAATCTTCCAGTGCGGCAAAACCGCCGAGCTGCCGCGCCTTGAGCTTGGTAAACAGCGGCACGCTGATACCGCAGAGAAAGCGCGTCAGGCATTCGGCGCTTGGCTCGCTGCCTTTGAGTTCCTGATGTTTGCGCACCAAGCCGTCGCATAGCCCGTGTGCATCCTGCTGTGCCAACGGCGGTAAAGCCGGGGGTGCGGGCAGTCGGGCCACTTGCCCACGGCACACCGAACAATGCCCACACTGTTGCGGCGCGTTGGCGTCACCGAAATAGGCGGCCAGACGCTGGCTCAGGAACTGCTCGCTGGCAAACAGCGCGAGCATGGCGTGAATCCGACGGATTTCGCTGGCCTCCTGCTGGCTAAAATAACCATGCAATTCGCCGCTCAGGGCAACTGGGTCGAAGCCTGGGTCGAGCAGCGCGTAGACCTCGGTCATCTGTTTGCTTTCCAGCTCGATCCAACCCTTTTCCTGAAAGTAATCCAGGGCCTTGATCACCCGGCCGCGCTCGGCCCGATGCTGTTGGTAGAGCTGCTCGAAATCCACCGTGCACCAGGTGCGCGCGCGTTGCGAAGTGCTGATCAGCGCCTCGACAAACTGCCGCCGCTCACCCTCGAATTTCGCCAGCAGCGCTTCGGGCTCCAAGAGGAACTTGAAGCGATATTCGGCGAAATAGGCATAACGCGGAGCGATGATGCCGCGCAGCTCAAGCTGCACCAGCAGAGTTTTCAGCGGCAGCTGGCGGATATTACTCTGCTCGGAGAGCTGGTTGAGCATCAGCTCCCATTCGCCGTTATCACTCTCACTCAGCAGCTTATCCAGCACAGAGCGAATGCCTTCCAGCTCCGGCGTATCGCCGTAAACGAAGTTTTCCAGCACGTTGAGGCTGTCGCGATTGGCCAGCACCAGGCAGTCCGATGGCTGGCCATCACGGCCGGCGCGACCGATTTCCTGGCTGTAATTCTCAATGGATTTCGGTAGGTCGAAGTGCACCACATTGCGGATGTCCGCCTTGTCGATACCCATGCCAAAGGCGATGGTGGCGACGATGCAGTTGATCTGCCCGGCCATAAACTGGCGCTGAATCGCCTCGCGCGCCTCATGTGGCATGCCGGCGTGGTAGGCGCTGGCGGCAATGCCGCGCTGACTCAGGCGCGCAGCCACCTGCTCGGCGGTCTTTTGCTGGGTCACGTAAACAATGCTCGGCTGCCCGGTCTTGGCTCCCAGCCATTGTTCCAGACGGCGCTGCTTGTCGGCACCACTAACCGGCTCGACTAACAGGTTGAGGTTGGCGCGGTAGAAGCCGGTGGTGACCACATCTTCGGCGGCGATGGCGAACTTCTGCTGCATATCGGCAATCACCGGCGGCGTTGCCGTGGCGGTGAGCAGCAGCACCTGCGGTATGCCGAACTGGCGCTGATAGTCCGGCAGTTTGAGATAGTCCGGACGGAAGTTATGCCCCCATTCGGAAATGCAATGGGCCTCGTCGATCACCAGCAGAGAGATCGGCACCTGGGCGATAAAGTTGCGAAAGCGCTCATTCTTCAGGCGTTCGACCGAGATCATCAGAATCTTCAGCTCGCCGGATTTCGCCCGGGCCATCACCGCACTGGCCTCCTCGCGGCTTTGCGCCGAATCGATACTGGCCGCGCTGATGCCACGGGCATGCAGAAACGCCAACTGATCCTGCATCAGCGCCAGCAAGGGCGAGACCACCAAAGTCAGGTGCGGCAGGTGCAGCGCCGGCAGCTGATAGCACAAGGACTTGCCCGAACCTGTGGGGAAGATAGCCGCCGCCGAACGGCCAGCCAGCACGGCCGTCACCACACGCTCCTGACCGGGGCGCAATTGCTTAAAGCCGAACACACGTTCCAAGGTACTCATAGCTGTCACTCCATCGACCGCCCTGGCGGTAAACAATGATTAATTCCTACAAGCCGCGCCGCTATTGCCAATCCAACTAACACCATGGGCAACACAGGCGTACATTCAAACCATGCCAATAAAAAAGGAGATGAGTATGCAGGTATCTGGTTTCAGCGGCAGCTTGCTGGTTACCCACTAGATCGCTCACCACCCAGGCCAGATGGCCGCGCAGCATAGACCCCGGAAGAACCGGAGTAGCTGATGCGAACAACAGGCCGATGCGCAACCCAGTCGGGAGAACTCAGGTTCGCCGTCAGTTGTGCCAAACCATAGACCTAACGCCGCCATACAACTCGAAAGCGCCAGCGGCCACCCGCGACATATCGACACCTACCTGGCACTAGCCAGTCATGCCGAAGTCGACAGTCGCAGACAATGGCCCCGGAAATCGCCTGAGTTGCCAACCCCGTTAGTGCTGTGGCCCGAGACACCATAGAGCATCATCTAAGGCCGTGCAGAGCGGCCACCTGAGTAAGAAAGCAACGCGCAACCCCTAGCAAAAGTGCCTGATCTGCTAGCAGATACGCACCCAAAGCCGCCTACGGGCGGCTTTTCCGTTTCTTATCGCGTATGCAAAGCACCCTGGGAGGGGCTTTAGCCGCGAGAGCTTCTTAAAAGCTCGCCGCTAAAGCGCCTCCTACAGATTGATGCTTAATTTCCCATGAATAAAAAAACCGCCGATTAAGGCGGTTTTTCAACGCGGCAATAACAGCTTAGAGCCTGTTTACGATCTCGCGAGCTAGAGCCATGCAAGGCAGAAACAGGCGAGGAAGCGGAGTGTACGAGCTGTACATGAGCATTCCGAGCCTGTTTCTAACGCCGCAGGGCCGACGCGCAGCAGATCGTAAGCAGGTTCTTAGAGCTGCGGGCCGGCATTCTTGATGGCGTCGCTCACATCGAACTTCTGGAAGTTTTCGATAAACAGCTTGGCCAGGCCTTTTGCGGCTTCGTCGTAGGCGTTCTTATCTGCCCAGGTGTTGCGCGGGTTGAGCAGGTTGGTTTCAACGCCCGGTACCGACTTCGGCACGCTCAGGTTGATGATCGGCAGCAGCTCGGTTTCGGTACCGATCAGCGCGCCGCTCTGGATCGCTGCGATCACGCCACGGGTGGTCGGGATGTTGAAGCGCTTGCCAACGCCGTAGCCACCGCCAGTCCAGCCGGTGTTGACCAGGTAAACCTTGGAGCCGAAGCCGCGGATACGCTTGATCAGCAGTTCAGCGTATTCGCCAGCCGGACGCGGGAAGAACGGCGCGCCGAAGCAGGTGGAGAAAGTCGACTTGATGCCGCCGCCCGAACCCATTTCGGTGGAACCAACCAGCGCGGTGTAGCCGGAGAGAAAGTGGTAAGCCGCTTGCTCTTCGTTAAGGATCGATACCGGTGGCAGTACGCCAGTCAGGTCGCAGGTGAGGAAGATCACCGCGTTCGGCTCGCCGCCAAGGTTCTTCTCGCTGCGCTTCTCAACCAGCTCCAGCGGGTAGGCCGCACGGCTGTTCTGGGTCAGGCTGTCGTCGGCGTAGTTCGGTACGCGGTTTTCATCGAGCACCACGTTTTCCAACACGGCGCCGAACTGAATGGCTTTCCAGATCACCGGCTCGTTCTTCTCCGACAGGTCGATGCACTTGGCATAGCAACCGCCTTCGATGTTGAACACCACGCCCACACCCCAACCGTGCTCGTCATCGCCGATCAGGTAGCGGCTTTCGTCAGCCGACAGGGTGGTTTTGCCAGTGCCAGACAGACCGAAGAACAGGGTCACGTCGCCTTCTTCACCGATGTTCGCCGCGCAGTGCATCGGCAGCACGTCGGCGTCCGGCAGCAGGAAGTTCTGCACGCTGAACATGGCTTTCTTCATTTCACCGGCGTAACGCATACCGGCGATTAGGACTTTCTTGGCGGCGAAGTTGAGGATTACGCAGCCGTCGGAATTGGTGCCATCACGCTCCGGCACGCATTCGAAGTTGGCGACGTTGAGCACTTGCCACTCGCCTTTATCCGCCGGGTTGTATTGCGGCGGGTTAATGAACAGCTGACGGCCGAACAGGTTCTGCCAGGCGGTGGCGGTGGTCATTTTGACGGGTAAGTAGTGGGCTTCGGCTGAACCTACATGAACATAGGAAACAAAGCTGTCCTGCGCATCAGAGAATGCCTGTACGCGGTCCCACAGGGCATCGAACTTGTCAGCCGGGAACGGGCGGTTGATTGCGCCCCAGGCGATTTTCGCCTCAGTGCTCGGCTCTTGCACGATGAAGCGATCAGCCGGCGAACGACCCGTGCGATGGCCGGTGCGTACGACGAGGGAACCGTTGGCGGCCAGTTCGCCTTCACCGCGACGAAGGGCTTCTTCGACCAGTTGGGCAACACTGATATCGGTGTACACGGCGTTGTTGGCTTGCATCATGTGGGTCCCCGTCGGCCAAGCGGCCGAGTCTTCCGAACGTTTTGTAGTAGAAAGCTGAGCACTACTACAGCGAAAAAAGTGCGCCGGATTATGCCAGAAAAAGCCGGCTGCGGGTGCAGCCTCTGATCAGATCATTCCCAGCGCGATTTACAGCATTTTGCCTTAATGTCGCGTATCCGATGGAGCTTCGATGCTCCCATCAATAAACAGTTGCAGCACATCGGCGGCATCAAAGAGATAGCGCTCGTTACAAAACTGGCAATCGATTTCCACGCTGCCGCCGTGTTCCTGCACCAGCGCCTCGGCATCGGCCTGGCCGAGGCTGATCAGCGCGCGGCTGGAACGCTCACGCGAGCAACTGCAGCGGAACTGCAGGGCGCGCGGGTCAAACAGACGCAGTGCTTCCTGGTGATACAGGCGGTGCAGCAGGGTTTCGTTATCCAGGCCCAGCAATTCCTCGGCCTTCAGGGTATCCGCCAGGGCCATGGCGTGCTGCCAGCTGGCTTCACGCTCATCGGCTTCCTTCAGGCGGTCGGCCGGCAGCTGCTGCAGCAGCAAGCCGCGAGCACGCTGACCATCGGCGCTGAGCCAGAAACGGGTGGGCAACTGCTCGGAAGTGGCGAAGTAATTGGTCAAGCAATCGGCCAGGGTGTCGCCTTCCAGATCGACAATACCCTGATAACGCTGCCCGGATTTCGGGTCGACGGTCATGGCCAGCACGCCATCGGGCATCAATTCGCGCAGGTTGGCATCGGCAGTGATCTGTTCCGCGTGATAACGGGCGATACCGCGCAGCTCGCCTTCGCTGGAGCATTCGACCATCAGCAAAGGCACCGCACCGGAGGAGCGCGCCTGCAGAATCAGCAGGCCTTCGAACTTCAGTGTACCGATCAGCAATGAGGCGGCGGCCAGCAACTCACCCAGCAGTTGGGCGACCGGTTGCGGGTAGGTGTGTTTGGCCAGCACATGGCTGTAGCTGTCGGTCAGGCCGACCAGCTCACCACGAATATCGCTGTCGTCGAACAAGAAGCGTTGGGAAAAATCAGACATGCCAACTTCACTGAATGTGACTCGGCCCGCGATTTTAGGCGCAAACGCCCATCCGACCAAGCGCCTCTTATCTATCAGCGCTGCGGGCGGAGGCTATCGATACAAACCCGAGTCACAGTTGCCGACAAAAGGCAGAGCGAATCTTTGCAATCAGAAGACAGAATACCTAGCATGCGCGCCGCCTTAATCCCCTACAGATGACAGGGATGCCACTGCATGAGCCCTTCTTTTATTAACCAGCAGTGGCGTATCCGCCCGCTGGTTGCCTGCCATATCGTCGCCCTGCTGCTGCTCGCCAGCTGGCTGTGGGCGCCCAGCCGCGCGCTGTGGGACCAGTTCGACCTGCAGCTGTTTGCCCTGCTTAACGAACCCGTGCACAGCGCCGGCCTGTGGGCGCAGACCTGGGCAATCGGCAGCATGCGCCCGGTGGACATGGGTGTTGGCGTGCTGATGCTGGCCGTGATGCTCAAGGCCGACCTGGTATTCAGCGGCGCGCAGGTGCGCAAGGCTCTGTATGCCTTTCTCGTCACGCTGATCGTAATGCTGCTGTTTCGCGTGGTTTTTGCCGAGCTGGTCAAGCTGATGGACTGGCAGCGCCAGAGCCCATCTCTGGTGGTGGAGGGTACGGCACGCCTAACCGAGCTGTTCCCGGACTGGGAAGAGCGCTGGAACATGAAGGACAGCGCCACCCGCAGCTTCCCCGGCGATCACGCCTCAGTGCTACTGATCTGGGCGATGTTTATGAGCTTCTTTGCGCGCAACTGGCGCTTGCTGCTGGTCTGGAGCATGGCCGTTATCTTTATGCTGCCGCGCCTGGTCGCGGGCGCTCACTGGGCCTCGGACGCTCTGGTAGGCGGCGTATTCCTCGCCCTGCTGGGCTTGGCCTGGGGCTGCTTTACCCCATTCGCCTACAAAGCCAGCGAATGGCTGGAGAAGATCACCCTTCCGCTGATGCGTCTGCTCGCCAGGCTGCCACTGTTGGGTCGCCTGAGCGTTATCAGCGGCCGCTAGACCTCTTCGTCAGCCCAGGGGTGGCGCAGGCCGCCGTCTTGCCGATCATTGAAGTCGTGCATCTGCCGACGCTGCTTCTTGCTCGGTCGGCCATCGGTCTGCATCCCCAGCGCTCCAGCCTTGCGCTGCGCCGCAGCCTGCTCGCGGCGCTCGATGCTTTCTGCCGTTTCGGCATACAACGCCTGCGCCTCGGGCGCGCCACGACGCACCACGGAAAGCGCCTGCACCACCACACTGCGCTCCTCGAAACCGGTGCGGATCAAGTAGACATCACCGACTCTGGGCTCCTTGCCCGGTTTGCAGCGCTCGCCACGATGGTGCACCTTGCCGCCTTCGATAGCCGCCTTGGCCAGGGCGCGGGTTTTATAGAAGCGCGCGGCCCACAGCCATTTATCCAGGCGTACCTTGTCGTCGTCTTTATCACTCATCTGATCCCCATTTAGGCCGGCTATGCAGACGGACATTTTGCCTGATGCAGTTGTCATAAGGGCCAACTAGAATGCCCGCAAATACCATGGATCGCCCTTTGAAGACTTTTGACCAACTTGGCGTTATCGGCCTGCGTGAATGGATCAACCTGCCGGAGCTGGGCATGATCGGCCTGCGTGCCAAGATCGATACCGGGGCCAGCACCTCCAGCCTGCACGCCAGCGATATCCAGCCGTTCGACCGCGATGGCGAACCCTGGGTGCGTTTTGACGCGCACCTCGGCACCGTGGTGCAGCGCCGGCATCGCTGTGAAGCGCAGTTGGTTTCTCTGAAGACCATCAAAAGCTCCAATGGCCACGCACAGTCGCGTTATGTGATTCGGACCAATCTGACCCTGGGCGAGCGCGAATGGCCGGTTGAATTCACCCTGACCTGCCGCAAGACCATGCGCTACCGTGTGCTGCTCGGCTCCAAGGCGCTGATTGACGGGCAGCTGTTGGTCAACCCGGCGCTGACCTACGTACAGAACAAACCCACCCTCGCTGACTCCCCTGGTGCCCCATGAAGATCGCCGTGCTGTCGCGCAACCCGCGCCTGTATTCCACCCGCCGCCTGGTAGAAGCCGGGCAGTTGCGGGGCCACGAGATGGTGGTGATCGACACCCTGCGTGCCTATATGAACATCGCCAGCCACAAGCCGCAGATCCACTACCGCGGCAAGCCGCTGGAAGGCTTTGATGCGGTGATCCCGCGGATCGGCGCCTCGGTGACCTTCTACGGCTGCGCGGTGCTGCGCCAGTTCGAGATGATGGGGGTGTTCCCGCTTAACGAGTCGGTGGCCATCGCCCGCTCGCGGGACAAGCTGCGCTCGCTGCAACTGCTGTCACGCCGCGGTATCGGCCTGCCGGTCACCGGTTTTGCCCACTCCCCGGATGACATCGCCGACCTGATCGACATGGTCAATGGCGCGCCACTGGTGATCAAAGTACTGGAAGGCACTCAGGGCATCGGCGTGGTGCTGTGTGAAACGGCAACCGCAGCCGAGTCAGTGATCGAGGCCTTTATGGGCCTCAAACAGGACATCATGGTGCAGGAGTACATCAAGGAAGCTGGCGGCGCGGATATCCGCTGCTTCGTGGTCGGCGATAAGGTGATCGCCGCGATGAAGCGCCAGGCCAAACCCGGCGAATTCCGCTCCAACCTGCACCGTGGCGGCAGTGCCAGCCTGATAAAGATCACCCCGGAAGAACGCATGACCGCGATCCGCGCGGCAAAAGTCATGGGGTTGAGCGTGGCCGGCGTGGATATCCTGCGCTCCAATCATGGACCGCTGGTGATGGAGGTGAACTCATCACCGGGCCTCGAAGGCATTGAAACCACCACCGGCAAGGATGTGGCCAGCCTGGTGATTCAGCATCTGGAGAAAAACAGCGGACCAAATCTGACCCGCACCAAGGGCAAGGGGTGAGCCTCACAACAGTGGCGGCGGATCTCTGTGTTGCTGCATCCAGGCCTGGAAATCCGCCTCTTTCAGCGGCCGGCTAAAGTGATAACCCTGCCCCAACGAGCAACCATGCTGACGTAGGCAGTCAAGCTGCCACTGGCTTTCGATGCCTTCGGCCACGCATTCCAAGCCCAGGTTGCGGGCGATCACCAGGATGGTCTGCACCAGCATCAGGCCGCTGCCGTCTTCACCGTCCATATCCCAGGTAAAGCTGCGATCGATCTTCAAGCGATCCAGCGGCAGGCGCTTTAGGTAAGTCAACGAGGAATAGCCTGTACCGAAATCGTCGATGGCGAAACGCACGCCCAGCGCCTTGAGCGCCTGCATATTGCTGATGCACTGCTCGACCTCCTCCAGCAGCACACCTTCGGTGATTTCCAGTTCCAGCGCTGTAGCCGGTACCTGATGGCGCTGCAGGCACTCGCTGATGCGTGCCACACAACTGCGCTGGCGCAGCTCGCGCGGGCTGAGGTTGACCGCTAGCACCAGTTGCGGCCACTGCAGTAACCAGCGCGCCAGCGCGGCGCACGCCTGCTCCAGCACCCAGGCGCCCAGCTCCTCAATCAACCCGGTTTCTTCGGCCAGCGGAATAAAGTCGCCGGGCATCACTTCGCCGCGTTCTGGATGCACCCAGCGCAGTAGCACTTCCGCGCCGGCAATGCGCTCGGTGACCAAGGCCAGTTGCGGCTGGAATACCAGATGCAGCTGATTGCGTTGCACCGCCTGACGCAGCTCGCTCTGCATCTGCAGCCGCTGGTCGATGGCCGCCTGCATTTCCGGGGCGAAGAAGTGCAAGGCATTGCGCCCGCCCTGTTTGGCTCGGTACATGGCCGTATCCGCCTGCTTCAGCACATCCGCAGCAACTTGGCTGCCGAACGGATGCAGTGCAATGCCGATGCTGGCGCTGATCGACAGCTCATGACCGTCGATCCAGCAGGTGCCGACCAGGCTTTTCAGCAACTTTTCCGCAGTAACTGCGGCCGCTTCCGCCGCCAATTGCGGGTTGCTGTCGAGCCCTTCGAGCAGCACCACAAACTCGTCGCCGCCCATCCGCGCCAGGGTGTCTTCGGCGCGCAAGCCACCGGCCAGGCGCGTAGTGACTTCGCGCAGCAGACCGTCGCCGACCAGATGACCAAGGCTGTCGTTGACCGTTTTAAAGTGATCGAGATCGATAAACAACAGCGCGCCCAAGGTATTCTCGCGCAGCTCGCGGTCCATCGCGTGCTGCAGACGGTCGAGCAGCAAACGCCGATTGGGCAGACCGGTAAGTTCGTCGCTGAAGGCCAGCCGCTCGATTTCACGCTGATAACGCTGACGTTCGGAAATATCGGTGACGCTGCCGCGAATCAGCACCGGCTCGCCGGGCATGCGCACCAGGCGGACCTCGCAAGGAATCTGCCGCCCTTTACTGTCGCGGTGCAACCAGTCGAATACTGGCGCTTCACCGTTCATTGCCCGCTTCAAGTAAACCTTACCCAGCTCAGCCGTAAGCTGGCCATCGGCCTGTTTGTTAGGGCTCAGATCAAATACGCGCTTGCTGGCAATTTCCTCGCGGCTGTAACGCAGCAGGCGCAGAGCATTGTCATTGCACTCGACCAGCGTTCCGTTGAGATCGAACAGCAGGATCGCTTCAGGCGCATTCTCGACGATGGTGCGGTAGCGCGCCTCGGCCTGCAGGCGCTCGCTGATGTCTTCGACTAGCAACAGAAACATGCGCACCCGACCGGTGCTGTGGCGCACCGCGCGCAGACTGACGCGGGTATGCACCAGGCTGTCGTCGGCGCGGCGGAAGCGTTTTTCCAGTTCAAATCCTTCACGGCTGCCGCTGAGTACCTGATCGAGCAGCGGTAGCTCGTTCTGCAGGTCATCCTCCAGCGACAGCTCTTCCCAGCTCGACGCCAGCAGCTGTTCGCGCGAGCGCCCGAGAATGCTGCAGAGCTTGTGGTTGACCTCCTCCCAGGCAAAGTTCGGGCTGGTCAGGGCCATGCCGATCAGCGGTGCTTCGAAGAACAGGCGCAGGCGTTCATCACGTTCACGCAGTTGCTGCTCGGCGTATTTACGCGCGCTGACATCCTGCAACGCGCCATACACCCGCACCAGCTCGGCCCCGTCACGCTCGGTAATGCCACGGATACGCAGCCAACGCGTTTTACCCTTGGCGGTGAGCAGGCGCACCTCGATATCGAATTGTTCCAGCCCATCAATCAGCTGCTGCAGCACCTGTTCGGCCAGCACCCGGCCGCTGGCATCCAGGTAACTCAATGCGCCATTGAGGTCAGGCGTACCGTTTTTCGGGTCCAACTCGTAGATGCGAAAGCAGCCGGCGCTCCAGTCCATATCCTGCTCCGGCATGTTCAGCACCCAGCCGCCGAGGTTGGCTATGTGCTCGGTCTGGCTGAACAGATAGCTCTGCTTGAGCAGCTCGTCGCTCTGCGTGCGCACCTGAATAGCCAGTTGCTCGCGGGCGGTCACGTCACTCTGCAGAGCAACAAAATGGCTGATGCCCTGGTCATCACGCATCGGCGCGAGGGTGAATTCATTCCAGAACTGCTGGCCGTCCTTGCGGTAGTTGCGCAGCACCACATCGCAGCCCATGCCGTCGCGCACCGCCTGCTGTAAGCGGCTCAAGCCCTGTTGCTGCTGGTCATCGCGCAGGAGGAAATTCCAGTTGTTGCCCAGGGTCTCCTCGCGGCTGTAACCGGTAATCTGCGCGAACGCCGGGTTGCAGTAGATCAGCGGCAACGCTGGCTGGCGGGCATCGGCAATGATCACCCCCAGCGGGCTGGCCTCCAGTGCCAGGTTGGCCAGTGCCAGTTGCTGTTGCATCTGCGCACTGCGTGCCAGCGCCTGACGCAGGTCACTCAGGCTGCGCCCCACCAGCAGGGTAGCGAGCATAAACAGCAGCACGCTGAAGTGCAGTTCCAGGCGCTGTGGATCAAGCCAGGCGGTGCTATTCACCAGGCCGCGCAACAGCGGCAAAATCAGCACCATCAACACGCTAAGCAGCGCACCGCAAAGGCCGCCGGCAAAACCCCAGATCAACGCCAGGCCGAGCATCATCACGCCAATCAGCGGCAGATTCAGGGTCAGCGGTAACACCCCGAGCAGCCAGGGCATGCCAATTAACAGCAGCACCAGCAGCGGCCAGGGTGGCAACTGGCGCAGCGCCTCGGGCACCTGCTCGCAACCGCTGCGCACAGACGCAGCTAGCCAGCCGCGGCGGCGCAGCCAGGGTGTCAGGTAAGCCAACAAGGGAATGGCGATGGCCAGGGCAGTGAGGCAATCGGCTAGCCACAGGGTCATGCTGCCCGACTGCATCTCTTCCAACGACGCAGGGCCGAGCAGCCAGAGATTACCCTGCACCCCCAACGCCACAGGAATGACCGGTAACAGCACGCCAAGCAACATAAAGCGCAGCAAATGACTGAGGTCGGGTAACGCCGGATCAAACGGCCGCAGACGCAGCAATACCCAGGCCAGCGCTACACCAAGCGTTTCCGGCAAGGCATAGAGCGGCGCCCACTGCCACTCCAGCCCCCAGAGCGGGATCGATAACATGGCATTGAGGTACACCGCCAACAGCACACGCGGCCCCCACCACAGGGCAAAGACCAGCGCTAAGGCAAACGGTGGGTACCAGAGTGCTGCCCCATCGGCGAACTGGGTCGCCAGAGAAAGCCAAGTGGCCAGATGGAGCAATGGCAGCGGCAGCAACCAGGTCCATGGAGAGAGGCGGTGTGGAACTGCAGGCATGCTGACCTCATGTCATCGCGCTGAGAAAGCATAGTTCAGCGCAGTGATGTCAGTATGCCTGTGCGTTCTAGACGGCGTCGCGCGGTAACAACAGCCCTAACGGCAGGCAAACCCGCGCTTCCAGTCCACCACCGGAGCGGTTGCGTAATTCAACGCTGCCGCCGTGCAAGGCGGCGATGCGTTTGACGATGGCCAAGCCCAACCCAGCACCCTGGCCACCACGGGCGCGGTCGCCACGGATAAAGGGGTTGAAGATGCTGCCCAGCTCGGCCGGATCAATGCCAGCACCGCGGTCCAACACACTCAGTACCACATAAGGCGCGCTGTAATCACCGGACAGGGAAACTGCCACTTCCACCGCGTTGCCGCCGTAGCGCAGAGCGTTTTCGATGAGGTTAACCAGCAACCGCTTGAGTGACACCCGACGTAACGGGAAGGCCGGCACAGGCTCCAGGCACAGGCGCACCATTTCCTGCTTTTGGTTGTAGGGCGCGACCACTTCACTGATCAGGTCGAGCAGGTCGAGCTGCTCCAGCGGCTCGTCGCGGCCATCGCGGATAAAGGCGAGGAACTGGTCGAGAATCGCATCCATATCCTCGATATCGCGCACCATGTCTTCGGTCAGCTCCGAGTCGGTGTGCAGAAACTCCATGGACAGGCGCAGGCGGGTCAAAGGCGTGCGCAAGTCATGCGACACCCCGGCGAGCATCAGCTCACGCTCGCGGGCCGCCTGTTCGACATCTTCGGCCATCTGATTAAAGGCGCGGTACACCTCGGCCATTTCGTTCGGCGTATCACTGACCGGCAGACGCACGCTACGGCCCTTACCAATCTGCCGGGCGGCAAAGACCAGGCGTTTGAGCGGGGCATTGAGCTGGCTCACGAAAATCCACGCCGCCGCCGTCGACAGCAAGCCAATGGCCAGGAACCAGCCCAGCACGCTCCAGATCTTCTGCCCACGCAGTGGATGCGGATACAGCGGCACACGCAGCCAGTCGTCGCCCAGCACTGGCGCATGTACCCAAAGCGCCGGCGGGCTCTTGGCGCGCACCCGCACCTCGGTATCCGGGCCCAGCTCGGTCTGCATCTGCCGGGCAAAAATCTCGCTATACGGCCAATGCTGCTCGGTGGTGGGCACCTCCTCATACGGTACGCGCTTGAGCCCGGCCGCTTCGGCGATGGTGGCGCGGTCTTCCGGATCCGCCGCCCAATAGGCGCGCAGGGTCAGCGCCGCGCCGTGACTGTATTGACGGTCGACCAGCACGTCCTCGTTCATCATCAGATAAACCAGGGTCAATGCCTTGGAGAACAGCACCACGATCAACACCAGCCACAGCGTGCGGGCGAAGAAACTTTGCGGGAACCAGAGAGGGGTTTTCATAGGCACTTACAGGGTTTTGTAGGAGCGGGCCATGCCCGCGAATGGATTGCGGATCGCGGGC
>DASRUM010000186.1:0-12353 GCA_035655415.1 Pseudomonas sp. | reverse complement strand
AATTTTCCAATCCATGGGCAAATCGCTGGTCATCGTGGAATCCCCGGCCAAGGCCAAGACCATCAACAAGTACTTGGGCAACGAGTACGTGGTGAAGTCGAGCATCGGCCACATCCGTGACCTACCCACCAGTGGTTCGGCAAGCACCGCCAAAGAGCCGGTCAAGCGTGGTAAAGCCGCTGCAGGTGAAGTACCGGCGCTGTCGCCCAAGGAAAAAGCCAAGCGTCAGCTGTTTGCGCGTATGGGGGTTGATCCCGAACACGGCTGGAAAGCCAAGTACGAGATCCTTCCCGGCAAAGAGAAGGTGGTCGAGGAATTGCGCCGTTTGGCCAAGGATGCCGACACCATCTATCTCGCAACCGACTTGGACCGCGAGGGGGAAGCCATTGCCTGGCACCTGCGCGAATCCATCGGTGGCGACGACAGCCGTTACAAACGCGTGGTGTTCAACGAAATCACCAAGAAGGCGATTCAGGAAGCGTTTTCCAAGCCTGGTGAGCTGGATATCAATCGAGTCAATGCCCAGCAGGCGCGGCGCTTCCTCGACCGCGTAGTGGGTTATATGGTTTCGCCGCTGCTGTGGGCGAAGATCGCCCGTGGCCTGTCTGCCGGTCGTGTGCAGTCGGTAGCGGTAAAGCTGGTGGTGGAGCGCGAGAAAGAGATCCGCGCGTTCGTCCCCGAAGAATACTGGGAAGTACACGCTGATCTGGGCACTGCCAAAGGTGCCAATGTGCGCTTTGAAGTAGCCCGTGAGAACGGCGCTGCCTTCAAGCCGCTGAACGAGGCCCAGGCCATGGCGGCCCTGGCCACGCTGAAAGCTTCCAGCTACAACATCAGCAAGCGCGAAGACAAACCGACCAGCAGCAAGCCTTCGGCGCCTTTTATCACCTCCACCCTGCAGCAGGCCGCGAGTAACCGCCTGGGCTTTGGGGTGAAGAAGACCATGATGATGGCCCAGCGTCTGTATGAGGCAGGCTACATCACATATATGCGTACCGACTCGACCAATCTCTCGGCTGATGCTGTGAGCATGGTGCGTGACTTTATCGAAGGCGAGTTCGGCAAGAAGTACCTGCCCGCCAACCCGATCGCCTACAGCAGCAAGGAAGGCGCCCAAGAAGCGCACGAAGCGATCCGTCCTTCCGACGTCAACCTCAAGCCGACTCAACTGTCGGGCATGGAGCGTGACGCCGAGCGCCTGTATGAGCTGATCTGGCGCCAGTTCGTGGCCTGCCAGATGCCGCCGGCTGAATACCTGTCGACCACAGTTACCGTGACGGCGGCGCAGTTCGAGCTGCGTGCCAAGGGCCGTATTCTCAAGTTCGACGGTTACACCCGCGTGTTGCCGCAGCTGAGCAAGCCGGGCGACGACGATGTGCTGCCGGAAATGAATCAGGGTGAAGTGCTCAAGCTGGTCAAACTCGACCCCAGCCAGCATTTCACCAAGCCGCCGGCGCGTTATTCGGAAGCCAGCCTGGTCAAGGAAATGGAGAAACGCGGTATCGGTCGTCCGTCGACCTATGCAGCGATTATCGGCACCATCCAGGACCGCGGCTACGTGGCCCTGCATAACCGCCGTTTCTACTCGGAGAAGATGGGTGACATCGTCACCGAGCGTCTGGCCGAGAGTTTCTCCAACCTGATGGACTACGGCTTTACCGCAGGCATGGAAGAGCACCTGGACGATGTGGCCCAGGGCGAGCGCGAGTGGAAGCATGTGCTCGACGAGTTCTACGGTGACTTCAAGAAGAAGCTTGAAGTAGCTGAAGCAGGCGAGGGCGGCATGCGTGCCAACCAGCCGACGCTGACCGATATCGCCTGCCGTGACTGCGGCCGGCCGATGACTATTCGTACTGCCTCCACTGGTGTATTCCTCGGTTGTTCCGGCTATGCACTACCGCCGAAAGAGCGCTGCAAGGCCACCGTCAACCTGGTGCCGGGTGACGAAATTGCCGCCGATGACGAGGGTGAGTCGGAGTCGCGCGTGCTGCTCGGCAAGCACCGCTGCCCGATCTGCTCGACCGCGATGGACGCCTACCTGCTCGATGAAACCCGCAAGCTGCATATTTGCGGCAATAACCCGGATTGTTCCGGTTATGAAGTGGAGCAGGGCCAGTACCGCATCAAGGGCTACGAAGGCCCGAGTCTGGATTGCGACAAGTGCGGCAGCCAGATGCAGCTCAAGACCGGCCGTTTCGGCAAGTTCTTCGGCTGCACCAACAGTGAGTGCAAGAACACCCGCAAACTGCTGAAAAGCGGTGAAGCGGCGCCGCCGAAAATGGACCCGGTGAAGATGCCGGAGCTCAAATGCGAGAAGGTCAACGACACCTACATCCTGCGCGACGGCGCTTCGGGTCTGTTCCTGGCTGCCAGCCAGTTCCCGAAAAACCGTGAAACCCGCGCACCGCTGGTGTTGGAATTGATCCCCCATCGTGACGAGATCGATCCCAAGTATCACTTCCTCTGTGATGCGCCAAAGAAAGACCCGCAAGGTCGCGCAGCGGTGATCCGCTACAGTCGCAAGACCAAGGAGCAGTACGTACAGACCGAGGTCGACGGCAAGCCGACTGGCTGGCGTGCGTTCTTTGATGGCGGTAAGTGGAAAGTCGAAGACAAGAGCTGATCTAGCGGAGCGCGTGTCGGCCATTGGCCGGCACGCGTATGCTTATCCAATCCGCTGTGGAGGGTGCCGCAATGGCCAATGAACTCTATACCCGCACCAACCAGAAAATCTTCTACGCAGGCCTAGCGCTGGAGTCCTGGCGCAAAGCCGAGCAAGGCCAGAGCATGAATGCCCTGGCTTTGATCCAGGCCGAGCGCGAGGCTGCGTTGTTTCATCTGTACGGTGCGTTGCTGGGCCTGTGCCATGAGATTGCTGGCTATTATCGTTTGCCTGACAGCGCCGCGCCGCAGGCCGAACGCTTTCTCACCGAGGAAGTGTTGCAGGCGGCGCCAAGCCAGGAGTTGGGTGAGCTGGTCGAGCTGGCACAGTCCGCTGACAGCTGGGTTGCTCAGTTGCTCAAGGCCTATGCCGAGCTGTTTCAGCCGCCGCAGGCGGGTAAGAAAGCCAAGGTTGATCCCGCTACGCCATTGATCACAGCGGTCAGTCTGGATGAAGAAGTCGCACCCTTGGCGCAGGAGACGCTTGAAGCTTGGCGTCAGCAGCTGAAGGCTCTGGCACAGCGCTTTCGGCAAACCCTGAGCGAATGGTAAGAGGCTGATTGGACCGGCGGACTAGGGCTAGCCCGGGTCGGCTGTTACACTGTCGGCCTACCGTGGAGAGCTAAGCCAATGCCTACATCATTCCTGGAAATTGTTGAATTGCCCGACGGGCGTATTGCCCTGCGTCGTGCAGAGGATGAAGAGTCACTGGTGGTGCTGGATTTTTCTGCCGATGCCAAAGCCTTCCTGCAGGGGCAGCACGTCGAGGTGGCCAAGGCCATGCTCAATGTCGGTGTGCAGATGGCGGGGCGCTTGGCTGAAAATAATTTCCAGCAGGAAGAAGGACCACGGGTTCTGCATTGATTGCAGAACTCTTCCGGGCTCTGAGCTAGAGCGTTCTGCTCGCGATGGCTGTTTCTCGCACTAGGTTCTACTGGCTGATGCGCACATTCCTTGTGCGTGACCTTTGGCCAATTACCCCAGGCTGATATTCAGGCATTGCGCCTTGCCCTGGCGGGCCGCTTGCTCAAGCTGTTGCCGCGCTTGGCGTTCCAGCGGGTGCAGCCAACTAACAACCGTGTGACTGCGGCCCAGCGTCAACGCCTGTTGCGCCAACTCCAGCGCGCTTTGTGCGCCGCGCGGGTGCAGCAGCAGAATGCGTTCGCGGTTCAGGCCCGCTTCGCGTAGCCAAGTTTGGGTAAGGCTGGGCGGCGGGGCGATCAGGGTCAACCAGCGTTCGTCGTGGTTTTCGCTAAGTTCACGCAGAATCGGCGCTAGAAGGTTCAGGCAGTGCCCGGCTGCACCACGCAGCGACAGTTCACTGAAAGCCTCTGTCTCATCATCCTGCCAAGGCAGCTGAGCGCTATCGGCAAGTAATGGCGTCACCGTCGATGCCAAAAATGCATCGAACAAAGGCAGTTGTGTACGGTTCAGTGATTGCGGGAACTGCATAAATCCTCCACTAGCGGCGGATAACGCCGACGCTCAAGCCTTCAATAATCAAATCCTGTTCTTCCAGGTTTACTTCGATCGGCGCGAACTCCGGGTTTTCCGCAATCAGCCAGACCTTGTTGCCTTCACGCTTGAAACGTTTGACCGTCACTTCATCGTCGAGACGCGCCACCACCACTTGCCCATTACGGGCTTCACGGGTGGTGTGTACGGCCAGCAGGTCGCCATCGAAGATGCCGATGTCCTTCATGCTCATGCCGCGTACACGCAGCAGGTAATCAGCCTTGGGGTGGAAGAAGTCTGGATTGATCTTGCAGGACTCTTCGACATGTTGCTGCGCCAGAATCGGTGCGCCTGCAGCGACGCGGCCAATCACCGGTAGGCCTTCATCTTCCTCGGCATTGGGCTCGAAGCCAGGAATGCGGATGCCGCGTGAAGCGCCAGGGGTCATTTCGATGGCACCCTTACGGGCCAGGGCCTTGAGGTGCTCTTCCGCTGCGTTGGGTGATTTGAACCCCAACTTCAAGGCGATTTCCGCACGGGTAGGCGGGTAGCCGTTGTCTTCAAGGCACTGCTTGATGAAAGCGAGAATTTCAGCTTGGCGCGGCGTCAGTTTTAGCATGGTCGGCTCTGTTTTTTTGTACAGTGACTGGGATTATATACAGTGATCGGCGATTGGCAATCCTTGTGTTCTGATCTCTACTCAATTGACCTTCATATCGTCTGTTGCAGTGCACTGTTACTCGGGCCGTCTATGGGGCGTCTAGCTAGGGTTAGCCTGTGACTTTGCCGGATGTCTGTGACCACCCGGCCACAAGATGGTTTGCCCGGCTTGACAAGGTGGGCAGCTGAAACGTATGTTTCAAACAAGTGTTTGTTCAGATGAAAAGAGTCATGGCCCAGTCGGAAACCGTTGAACGCATTCTCGATGCGGCAGAGCAGCTTTTTGCGGAGAAAGGTTTCGCAGAAACGTCTCTGCGTTTGATCACCAGCAAGGCCGGGGTAAATCTGGCTGCGGTGAATTACCACTTCGGCTCGAAAAAGGCCCTGATTCAGGCGGTGTTTTCGCGCTTTCTCGGGCCTTTCTGCGTAAGCCTGGAGCGTGAGCTGGATCGCCGTCAGGCCAAGCCGGAAACCAAGGTCAGCCTTGAAGAGCTGCTTGAGTTATTGGTGGAGCAGGCGCTGGCAGTAAAACCGCGCAGTGGTAACGACCTCTCAATCTTTATGCGTTTGCTGGGTCTGGCTTTTAGCCAGAGCCAGGGTCACCTTCGTAAGTACCTCGAAGAGGTGTACGGCAAGGTGTTCCGCCGCTACATGCAGCTGGTGCATGAAGCTGCTCCGCGTATCCCGCCGCTGGAACTGTTCTGGCGCGTGCACTTTATGCTAGGCGCCGCAGCGTTCAGCATGTCCGGGATCAAGGCCTTGCGGGCCATGTCTGAAACCGACTTCGGAGTTAATACCTCAATTGAGCAGGTGATGCGCCTGATGGTGCCATTTCTGGCTGCCGGCATGCGTTCGGAAACTGGCCTGACCGATGAAGCCCTGGCCAGCGCACAGCTCAAGCCGCGCACCAAGACGCCAGCCATCCCAAGCAAAGTTTGACCTCGGCGGGTGGGCTTGGTGGATTTGATCCGCTAAGCTAGCCGCCCATGGTTGCTCTCGATTTTCTGCATATTTCCCTCGCCGATCAGTGCCTGTATGGCTTTGCCAATGGGCAGCTGCAGCTGCGCCTGAGTGTTTCCACTGCGTTGAATGGCGCCGGTGAGCGCAATGGTTCTGGCTGTACGCCGCGTGGCCTGCACAAGGTGCGGGCGAAGATTGGTGAGGGCTTGCCGAGCGCCGCCGTACTGCGCGGCAGGCGCTGGACCGGCGAAGTTTGGTCGCCCGAGTTGCATGCGCAATTCCCTGGGCGTGACTGGATTCTCACGCGCATTCTCTGGCTGAGTGGTTGTGAGCCTGGACGCAATCGTCTGGGCACTGTCGACACCTTTCGCCGCTATATCTACATACACGGTACGCCGGACAGCGAGCCTATGGGCGTGGCGCTGTCGCATGGCTGCGTGCGCCTGCGCAACAGCGACCTGCTGGAACTCTTTGCGCGTGTCCCGGTTCAATGTGCGGTACAGATTGACGAGGCCGCCTGCCCCGAGTGGGCTACGGCGCCTCTTATTTAAGGATGGGTTGTGAGTACACGCATGCAAGGTTCATTGATGCTGGATATCGCCGGCACTTGGCTGACCGCTGAAGATCGCCAGATCCTGCGTCAGCCGCAGGTAGCCGGGTTGATTCTGTTTGCCCGCAATATTGAAGACCCGCGCCAGGTGCGCGAGCTGTCCGCTGCGATTCGCGCGGTGCGGCCGGACCTGTTGCTGGCGGTGGATCAGGAGGGAGGGCGCGTGCAGCGTCTGCGTCAGGGCTTTGTGCGCTTGCCGGCGATGCGTGCGTTGGCCGATAACGCCAATGCCGAGCACCTGGCCGAGCAATGCGGTTGGGTCATGGCGACCGAAGTGCTGGCTGCAGGCTTGGACCTGAGTTTCGCCCCGGTGCTGGATCTTGATCATCAGCGCAGTGCGGTGGTCGGCAGCCGCTCCTTTGAGGGCGATGCGCAGCGTGCGACCTTGCTCGCAGGAGCTTTTATCCGTGGGATGAACGCCGCGGGCATGGCCGCTACCGGCAAGCATTTCCCCGGGCACGGCTGGGCCGAGGCGGATTCCCATGTGGCCATCCCTGTCGATGAGCGCAGCCTGGAACAGATTCGTGCAGTCGACTTGCAGCCCTTTGCCCAGTTGAGCCGGCAGTTGGCTGCGGTGATGCCCGCCCATGTGATCTACCCTCAAGTGGACAGCCAGCCAGCGGGATTTTCCCGGCGCTGGTTGCAGGACATTCTGCGTGGCGAGCTGGCCTTTGATGGGGTGATTTTCAGCGACGATTTGTCCATGGCCGGCGCCCATGTGGTTGGTGATGCGGCTTGCCGTATCGAGGCGGCGCTGGCAGCGGGTTGTGATATGGGCCTGGTGTGTAATGACCGGGCAGCGGCAGAGCTGGCCCTGAGCGCCTTGCAGCGACTCAAGGTGGAGCCGCCGCAAGGTCTGGCGCGGATGCGCCGGCAGGCTTTCCCGGGTATTGAGTATCGGCAGAACCCGCGCTGGCTGGCGGCACTTGGCAGCCTGCGCGATGCGCAATTAATCGACTAGGAGTAAGGGATGACGGTTTACGCGATTATCGGCGGTACGGGGCTGACCAAGCTGGATGGTCTGACCATCAAGGCCGCGCTGCATATCGATACGCCCTATGGCGCGCCCTCAGCGGCGGTGCTCAAGGGCGACTATGCCGGCCGCGAGGTGCTGTTTCTCGCGCGCCACGGGCATCCGCACCGTATTCCGCCGCATCAGGTCAACTACCGCGCCAACCTCTGGGCGCTGCGTGAGGCGGGGGCCAAGGCCATCATCGCCGTGAACGCGGTGGGCGGTATTCACTCGGCCATGGGCACCGGACACTTCTGCCTGCCGCACCAGATCATCGATTACACCTACGGCCGCGAGCACACCTATTTCGAGGGTGAGCTGGAGCATGTCACCCATGTCGATTTTAGCCATCCCTATGACGCAGGGCTGCGAACCAAACTGGCCAATGCACTGACTGCCGAACACTGTGCGTTCAGCAATCATGGACTGTACGGCTGCACCCAGGGCCCGCGCCTGGAAACCGCAGCGGAAATCGCCCGAATGGAGCGCGATGGTTGCGACATCGTCGGTATGACCGGCATGCCGGAAGCTGTTCTGGCTCGTGAACTGGCTTTGCCCTACGCCTGCCTGGCGCTAGTGGTGAACCCGGCCGCGGGCAAGTCCCGTGCGCTGATCACCATGGCGGAAATCGAACGCGCCCTGGAAGAGGGCATGGGTACGGTCAAGGCCGTATTGGCGCGGGTGTTGGCCAGCTGAGCTGGCCATTGCTGCAATAAAAAAGGGCCGCACAATGCGGCCCTTTTTTGTGTCTGTGTTCTTACAGCGGGCTGACGCGGATCAGCAGACCCAGGCTGCCATTATCGACAAAGGTCAACTCGCCGCTTTTCAGGCGGCTGCTCTGCTTGATGCGCTCGCTGTCATTGAGGATGCCACTGGCGTCGAGCTGATTGACCCAGATGTCGCTGTCCAGCTCGATCACGCGGCCGGCTTTAAGGCTGATGGTGCCTTCGACGGGGTAGTGGCCGAACTGCTCTTCGCCGGTGCTGATGGCGACGCGGCTGTTCGACTCGCCCAGGCTCTGGGACCAGGCTTTGTGTAATAGAACCTGATAGCCGCTGGACGGGCTGAGTTTGCCGGCTTCGGCATTCAGTGCGGTGCTGCGGCTGTTGCTGCCGTCCACCGGCAGTGCATTCTGCGCCCAGTTGTCCGGCGGCAGCTGGCCGGCGGAAATCGGCGTGGCGGCCTGGCGGAATACGATGACTTCAACCTGATACAGGCTTTCAGCCAGGGCGGCAGTGCTGCTGAGCAGGCCCAGCAGGATAAGCGGCAGTAGGGCCAGGGTGCGGAGTGCGCGCATGGGTCAGTCCTTTAGGTAGAGGGAGTCAGACGCTCGAACAGCGCCTCTAAGGTATTGAATCGTTCTTCCGGGCGCTCCATGGGCACCTGGATTTTAAACATCGTCGCGCCTTCGAACTTGTAACGGTTCGGCGCGCTCTGGATCAGCTTGATCAGGGTCAGCGGATCGACGCAGGTATCTGCGGCGAATTCGATACGTCCGCCTTGCGGGCCGGCATCGACCTTCTTGATTCCGAGCTTTTCCGCCTGCAATTTCAGCAGGGTGATGCGTATCAGGTTCTTGCTCGGATCCGGCAGCAGGCCGAAGCGGTCGATCATCTCCACTTGCAGCTCTTTCAGGCCATCCTCGTCGGCGGCGTTGGCGATGCGTTTGTAGAGAATCAGCCGCGCATGTACGTCGGGCAGGTAATCCTCGGGGATCAACGCCGGCACACGCAGGTTGATCTCCGGGCCGCCGCCAAGCGGCTGGTCGAGGTTAGGCTGCTCGCCCTTGCGGATGGATTTCACCGCACGTTCAAGCATTTCCATATAGAGGGTGAAACCGACCGCCTGGATCTGCCCGCTCTGGCCATCGCCGAGCAGCTCGCCGGCGCCGCGGATTTCCAGGTCATGGGTGGCCAGCAGGAAGCCGGCGCCGAGGTCCTGGGCGCCGGAGATGGCTTCCAGGCGCTTCTGCGCGTCGTCAGTCATCTGCTTGCGCGGCTGGGTCATCAGGTAGGCGTAGGCCTGGTGGTGACTACGACCCACGCGGCCGCGCAACTGGTGTAGCTGGGCCAGGCCGAACTTGTCAGCGCGTTCGATGATGATGGTGTTGGCGCTCGGCACGTCGATACCGGTTTCGATGATGGTCGAGGCGATCAGCACGTTGAAGCGCTTGTGGTAGAACTCGCCCATCACCTGTTCCAGCTCGCGCTCGCGCATCTGCCCGTGGCCGATGCCGATGCGTGCTTCGGGCACCAGTTCGGCCAGATCGGCGGCGCATTTCTCGATGGTTTTCACATCGTTGTGTAGGTAGTACACCTGGCCGCCGCGCAGCAGCTCACGCAGCAGGGCTTCCTTGATCGTCGGGTTGTTCTGCTCCATGACGAAGGTGCGCACCGACAGACGACGCGCCGGCGGCGTGGCGATGATCGACAGGTCACGCATGCCGGCCACGGCCATGTTCAGGGTGCGTGGAATTGGTGTGGCGGTAAGCGTGAGGATGTCGACTTCGCTGCGCAGGGCCTTGAGCTGTTCCTTCTGGCGCACGCCGAAACGGTGCTCTTCGTCGATGATCACCAGGCCCAGGTTGCTGAATTTGACGTCTTCCTGCAGCAGCTTGTGGGTACCGATCACGATATCCACCTTGCCTTCGGCCAATTGCTGCACGGCCTCGCTGACTTCCTTGGCGCTTTTGAAGCGGCTCATCACCTCGACTTTTACCGGCCAGTCGGCGAAGCGGTCGCGGAAGCTGTTGTAGTGCTGCTGGGCGAGCAATGTGGTCGGTACCAGTACCGCCACTTGCTTGCCGCCATGCACGGCGATAAAGGCCGCGCGCATCGCCACTTCGGTCTTGCCGAAACCGACATCGCCGCAGACCAGGCGGTCCATCGGTTTGGGTGCGAGCATGTCGTCATGCACCGCGTCGATGGCGGATTGCTGGTCCGGGGTTTCCTCGAAGGGAAAGCCGGCGCTGAAGGTGGCGTAATCGGCCTTCGGGTCGGCAAACGCATAGCCTTCACGGGCGGCGCGGCGGGCGTAGATGTCGAGCAATTCGGCGGCGACATCGCGCACCTGTTCGGCAGCTTTGCGCTTGGCCTTTTGCCAGATTTCCGAGCCTAAACGGTGCAGCGGGGCGAGTGCGTCGTCGCTGCCGGTGTAGCGGGCGATCAGGTGCAGGCTGGCTACCGGCACGTAGAGCTTGGCTTCCTCGGCGTACATCAGGGCGAGGAATTCGGCGGCCTGGCCGTCGAACTCCATGGTCACCAGGCCCAGGTAGCGGCCGACGCCGTGGTCGATATGCACCACCGGAGCGCCTTCGCGCAGCTCGGTAAGGTTCTTGATGACGTTGTCGCCGCCATCGCGGGATTTCTCGCGGCGCCGGCGCTGCATAACGCGCTGGCCAAACAGCGGGCTTTCCGCCACCAGGGCCAGGTCTTCGAGCAGCAGGCCGTCATCCAGTGGGGCGATGCATATCCCTAAGCGTTGTTTGCTGGCGGTAAAGGCCGGCCAGCTTTCAAATTCGTTGGGTTTAAGCTTGAGGCGCGCGAGCAACTCGAGCAGCACCTCACGGCGCCCGGCGGACTCGGCGCAGAACAGCACGCGGCCAGGGTATTCCTCGATAAAGCGTCGAAGTGCCGCCAGCGGTTCGCCGGCCTTGGCCTGGATCGCCAGGTCGGGCAGCGGTTTGGCGTTGAAACGCAGGCGGCCGACGCCTTCTTCGATATCGTCCTGGCTGACCACCACGCGTGGCCAGTTTTTCAGGCGGGCGAAGCAGTCTTCCACCGGCAGGAAAATGTCGGCCGGCGGCAGCAGTGGGCGTTCCGGGTCGACGCGGCGATCTTCATAGCGGCTGCGCGCATCCACCCAGAACTGCTCGGCGGCTTTTTCGATGCCCGGTAGGGAAAACACCTGGGTGTCGGTGGGCAAATAGTCGAAGAGGGTGGCGGTTTCTTCGAAGAACAGCGGCAGGTAGTACTCGATGCCGGCCGGAGTGATGCCGGTGCTGAGGTCCTGATAGATCGGGCAGCGGCGGAAATCCACGTCGAAGCGCTCGCGAAAGCGCCCGCGGAAGTCGGTAACGGCTTTCTTCTCCAGCGGAAACTCGCGCGCCGGCAGCAGCTTGATCGAGTCGACCTTGTCGATGGAACGCTGGTTTTCTGGATCAAAGGTACGCAGGGTTTCGATTTCGTCATCGAACAGGTCGATGCGGTATGGCTGGCTGCTGCCCATGGGGAACAGGTCTATCAGCGCGCCGCGTACCGCGAATTCGCCATGTTCGTACACCGTATCGACGCAGCGATAGCCGGCGGCTTCCAGATTGCCGCGCATCTGGTTGACGTCGAGTTGCTGGCCGACCTGCATGACCAGGCTGCTGCCGAGCAGAAAGCGCTTGGGCGCCAGGCGGTGTAGGGCGGTGGTGATCGGGACTACTAATACACCGTGTTTCAGCTCGGGCAGGCGATAAAGCGCGGCGATGCGCTGGGAAATAATGTCCTGGTGCGGCGAAAACAGGTCGTAGGGCAGGGTTTCCCAGTCGGGAAAATGCAGCACCGGCAAATCCGGAGCGAAAAAGCTCAGCTCTTCTTGCAGGCGCTCGGCGCTCTGGCTGTCGGCAGTCAGCAGCAGGGTGAAGCGTTTGGCATTGCTGGCGGCTTCGGCAATCGCCAGGCTCAGCGCGGCACCGGGCAGGTTGCCCCAGTGTTGTTTGCCGGCAGTGGCCGGTAGGGACGGTAGACGCAGTACGGACACGGTCGGTTCAGACACGGGCGGCTCACGGTCATGGCACAAGGTCGGCGATTGTAGCGGGCGTTTATATGCGGTGTCAGTTACGACAGTCGTGCATTGCTCATGCTTGCTTGCGCCGTCATAATGTAGCCCCTTTTTTCAGCCCCTACATGTGGAAGGTACTGCCCGTGACTCAGAAGCCCGACCAGTGTCTCGGTGAGTGGATCGATCGAGAAGCCCTTGCGGAAGCGATGATTCCGATGATTGGCCAAC
>DASRUM010000185.1:0-11879 GCA_035655415.1 Pseudomonas sp. | reverse complement strand
GCCGTAATAGCCGAGGGTCTGGCCGAAGTCTTCGCGCTGCTTGGGCAGGCCCATGCGCGTGGCTGGGTCCCACAGGCCGGCGACTCCTAGGGTGGTGTTAAGCAGCAGGCGCCCGGTGGTCTGCATGGCGCGCTTGCCCTTGAGCTGTAGCGCACTGTTGAGCAGGTTGGGCACATCACCCAGGTTGCTGAAGAAGTTGCTGACGCCGGTCTGCACCAGGTTCGGGGTGATATAGCGGTAGCCGTCGACAATCGGCAGGAACACCCACTCATCGAAGCGGTAGTTGAAGTGATAGACGCGGCGGTTCCACGACTCCAGCGGGTCATACACATGCAGCGCGCTGAGGGTCGAGCGCTCGAACTCGCGCTGATCCAGCCCCGGGTTGAAGTGCAGGTGCTGCAACGGCTGCTTGAAACCGTCGTCATCAACGGCGTGCTCGGCGTGCGTCAGGCTGCTGCCCAGCAACAGGGTGAAAAACACGACAAGGGAAATTGGCTTAGCCACGGAAGAACTCCAGCATGGCGTCGCTATTGACGCGGTAGTTGAGGTTGCCGCAATGGCCACCCAGCGGGTATACGGTCAGGCGATCGCCCAGGGTGGTGCGCAAAAAGCCCAGGTCACCAGGGCCGAGGATCACATCGTCAGCGTTGTGCATAACGGCGATCTTGCTGCTGTTTTTCAGGTAATCGGCCACGCCATACAGGCTGACCTGATCGATCAGCTGCGCCACGCTGCCGCCGTCGGTACGAGCCCGCCACATGGGGATCAGTTGCTCGGTCAGGTAGCAGTCGAAGTCGCACTGCAGGGCGCGACGAAAGAACGGCGTGAGGCTGGTGCCTTCGCTGATCGGGTAGTCGATCGGGGTGATCAGGCCGCGGCGGTTGATCAGGTCCGAGGTGAAGGCGATATCGGCGGAGGAGAAGCGGAAGGCCGCGCCGATTAGCATGGCCATCTGCTCGTCGCTGAGCTGCTCGCCGGAGTTCTGGAAGTCATAGAGCAGGGCGTCGTTGATATCGACGTAGCCCTTGTTCTGGAAGTAGCGAGTCAGCTTGCCCAGTACCAGCTCATAGAAGGTGGTGCTGTTGTCGATGCCTTCGACCTTGGTTTGCACCATGCGGTCGAGGTTAGTGATCGAGGTGTAGAGGTTGACCGGCGGATTGAGCAGCAGCACGCGCTTGAAGTTGAAGCTGCGGCGGGTCTCATCCAGCTCGCTGACAAAGGCCGCCTGCAGCGCGCCCAGGCTGTAGCCGGTGAGGTGGTATTCGCTGACTTTCAGGCGTGGATGCTGCGCACGTACGGCCTGCATGGTGCGGTATAGATCGTCGGCGTCTTCGCGGGTGATACCGGGTGTGGCAAAGCGCGAGGCCGAGGTCATAAAGTCATAGCTGGTGGGCGACGACAGTTGCACCACGTGATAACCGGCGCCGTAGAACAGCTTCTTCAGGTATTCCGGGGTGCTGCTGGCGTAATGCGCGCCCGTGCCGGCGATGATAAAGATCAGCGGCGCTTCGCCCGACTGCTTGGCCATGCGGTAACGCATCTTGGTGACTGGCCAGAAGTTGTCTGGCAGCTCGAACTCGCGCTCCGGGCGCAGTTTGATCTGGTAGTCACTCTGGTTGATGTCGGCGTCGGCAGGAAGCTCGGGGCGCAGCTCTGGCGGGGTGGTCGCCAGGGTGGCTTCGAATGGGTTGCTGATGGGGTAGCCGTAGCTGCTGGCGTCAATATCGGCCGCGCTGACGGGGGCGATCAGGGCCAGGCAACTGAGAAGGGCAAGCAGACGAGGAACGTGCGACATGGCTAAATCTCTGGAGAGCTAGGGCTGATGCTGATGCAACGGTCAGATGCGGAACGATTTGACCACATAAGTCAGGCTAAGTGCCGTTTAGTTATAGATGTGCAGGTTTTCAGGCGTAAGCGCCATGTTGAAAATTTGCTATGGCAGTACCGCCAGTTGCTCGACCCAGATCAACTCACAGGCGCCGTCGCCGGTGTCTTCGCGGCTAAGCGAGCTGACCCAGCGATAGCCATCGTCACCGTCGATTCGCACCAGTTGCCCGCTCAGGCGAATCTGCTGACCTTCTTTGAGCCCGGCCAGCGTGCTGGCTACCGCCGGGTTGGCGGGGATCAGGTGCATATTGGCGCTATGGATCTCAATCTGCCGGCGTTCGATCGGCAATTGCTCTGCACGCCAGAAGTACCAGCGATTGCGCTGGCTGATGTTGATATGGCGCAGCACCTCGGGATCAGCCATCGGTCCCCAGCCAAGCGCCAGGTCGGTCGGCGAGAGCTTGGCGCCGCGGTCGAAGTAGTAGTCCTCACGGCCCAGAATGCGCGCTTCCAGCTGGAAACTCTCCAGCCTGCTGACTTTGTGTTCCGCCACGCGCCAGCTGCCGCTGGACAACGGCGTACTGGGCGGCAGGCTGCTGGGCGTGGGCAACAACATGACCCACAGCATCCAGAGGCCGAGCAGGCTTGCGGTGATCAGTATCAGGCGACGTATGAGCATGGCTGGATTCTAGCCGCAGAGGCTGTGAGTAGGCGATCTCGGGGGATGTTATCCGTGCCGTGGCGGCTTATCCTACGCAGCCTTTTTATCTGCTTGAGTTGCCTATGTCCCGTTATCTGCCCCTGACTGCTCTGCTGATCGCTGCAGCCCTGTGTCTGGCACTGAGCTTTGCGCTGCGTTACCAGCTGATGGAAGGCGCGCAGTGGGTCGGCCTGTGCGCCGACGCCCCGCAGCAGTTGGCGTGCCAGGTGCGGGCGAGCCTTGGCTGGTTGATCCATTTCCGGGTCTTGGCCTGGGCTGCGCTGATTATTGCGGTGCTGGCGTTTGTGCTGCCGGGCGCCTGGGGCAAGCGTTTGGCGGTGCCGGCATTGCTACTCGCTCTGCCGGCGCTGGTGTTGTACAGCGCCAGCCTCGCGGTATTTGCCGTGGTGCTGGCGCTGCTGCGCTGGGTGCGCGCGCCGCAAACCGCCTGATCAGGCGGTTTGCGCGTTAACCCGAAGGCTGCGCCACAGCGCTGCCACCAGTAGCACGCAGGTCAGCGCCCAACCCAGGGCCTGCCAGTTGCTCAGGGTTTCCTGGTACAGCTGCGGCGCAATGCATGCGCCGATCAGCAGAGCGAGCAGGGCGACTTCACGGCGGTAGCCACCGACCGGGCGACACAGGTAGACCAGTGCCGGCAGCAGCAGCGCGGCGCTGGGGAAGCTGCGGTAGCGCGCATCCATCACCAGCGCGAGCATCAGTACCGCCCCGGCAAAACCGCTCAGCGCCAGCCACAGTGCGCCCTTGCTATGCAGCCAGTTAAATAGCCGCGCGCGCCTGCCAGCCTGCTGACTGAGCAGCAGGGCGGCGTGGGCCAGTACCAACAGATTCAGCAGAATAAGCGCGGCGGCCCAGAGCCACTCGCCTATGTAGCGGCTGGTGATCAGCGTCAATTCGGCAAACAGACCGATACAGCCGGCGCCCAGCGCCGCCAGCAACGGCAACAACAGCGCGGCGCGTGGCGAGTGCGGTCGGCCGGCAAGCAGCAGCGTGGCGGCAAACAGGCCCAGGCTCAACGCCAGCCAGGCCGGCCAGTGCGGCAGGTTGGATACGGAACCGGCGAGGATCGATTTGTCCTGGCGATCAGCGTCATACAGGCCCCAGTAACCGCCCACGGCGCCTTCGCTGACGCGTTTCCAGGGTTGGTCGAAGGCTTCGATCAGGTTGTAGCGCCAGCCGTTCTGCTCGGCCATGGCGACAAAACCACGGATAAATTTGGCCTGGTTGACCAGGCTTGGCAAGGCGGTTTCACGCTGACGGCCTTCGCTTGGCCAGCCGGTTTCGCCGATCAGGATGTCTTTGGGCGCGTAAGCGTTGCCAAAGGTCTGGCGCACCTCGGCGACCTCATGCAGCGCGCTTTCAATGCCGGCGGGGTTGTCTTCCCAGTAGGGCAGCAGGTGGATGGTGATGAAGTCCACTGCGGGGGCGACTTCCGGGTGCTTGAGCCAGAACTCCCAGACATCGGCATAGGTCACCGGCTGCTCGATCTGCGCCTTGACCTGTTCGATCAACGCCACCAGTTGCTGCGGGGTGACTTCCTTGCGCAGCAGCGCTTCGTTACCGACGATCACCGCCTGGACCACGTCCGGGTGGGCATTGGCGATTTTCACCAGGCCGGCGATCTCAACCGCAGTGTCGGCCGGGTTACGGCTAACCCAGGCGCCGACGATCAGTTTTAGGCCATGTTTACGCGCCATATTCGGCAGCTCTTCCAGGCCGGTCACTGAGTAGGTACGCAGGCACTCGAAACGCTCGGCCAGCAAGGCCAGATCCGCTTCCATACGCTCGGGGCGCAGCTGCATTGGCTGATCGAAGGGCGATTGGTCTTTGTCGAACGGCGTGTAGGACGCGCACTGCAGCTTGTGCGTGGGCGTTGCGGCATCCGCCAGTTCGACCGGTTGGCCAATGCCAAACCACAGACCGAAGAGCGCCAGCAGGCCAAGCAGGCAGGCAAACACGTAGGGGGCAGCAGGGAAGCGAGAAGTAGCAGGCATGATCGGGCGCGTATGGTGGCTGAGCCGCGCATAGTAGCGGATTGGCCCAGCACCTCGCTGGCTGTTTTTACGCCCAGTTCAAGGGTTTTACTGTGGCATCAAGCCTTACGTCTGGTGATGCAGCCAGGCATGCTTGGGGCGTGCAGCTGCAGTTGTTGAGCGACCTTCGATGCGCTGCCAGACCTTCTCGTGGAAGTAGAAACCCACCGAGTTGCACAGCGGTTCGATGGCCGCCACCAGGCCGCTGGCCGCAATACTGCCGGTCAACGCGTAAGTGACGCCGAAGGCGATGCAGAAGTGCATCAGGGTGAAAGTCACAGTCTTGAGCATGGCGCACCTCGAGTGAGAATTGTTCTCTATTGGGGTGCAGTCTAGTTGCTCAAGCTTGATTGGGGAAATGTTGTGCTTGAATGGCTTTAATAGTTTTTGATGATTGGTGAGCTGACAGACCCGAGTAGCCGTTACGGATAAATAGCCAATAAAAAATCCGCACTAGGCGGGTTTTTACTTTCAAGCAGGCTTGAAAGGGTGGTGCATGTGGCTTTCTGACTCATGAGTAATTGGTTAAACACCAACTGCTCTACCAGCTGAGCCAACGACCAAAAATGGTCGGGGTAGGGGGATTCGAACTCCCGACATCCTGCTCCCAAAGCAGGCGCGCTACCGGACTGCGCTATACCCCGATGTACTACTGGCTCCGCGACCAGGACTCGAACCTGGGACCCAATGATTAACAGTCATTTGCTCTACCGACTGAGCTATCGCGGAACAATGGCGCGTATCCTACTGATTAGAAAGGGGAAGTCAATACCTGATCGACTTCCCAATCACTCAGAGAACGGCAGCGATGGCCTGAGTAACAGCAGGCAGGTTGCGCTGGTTCAGTGCGGCCACGCAGATGCGCCCGGTGCTGACGGCGTAGATGCCGAACTCGGTTTTCAGGCGCTCGACCTGCGCGGCGGTAAGGCCCGAGTAGGAGAACATGCCACGCTGCTGGGCGACGAAGCTGAAATCGCGTTTGCAGTTGAGCGCCGCCAGCTGCTCGACCATGGCCATGCGCATGCCGCGAATACGCTCGCGCATGCCGGCCAGCTCTTCTTCCCACAGGGTGCGCAGCTCAGGGCTGTTCAGCACGCTGGCCACCACGGTGGCGCCGTGGGTTGGCGGGTTGGAGTAGTTGGTGCGGATTACGCGCTTGGCTTGCGACAGCACGCGGCTGGCTTCTTCCTGGCTGCCGGTGACGATCGACAGCGCGCCAACACGCTCGCCGTACAACGAGAAAGATTTGGAGAACGAGCTGGAGACGAAGAACGGGATGCCGGAGGCGGCAAACAGGCGCACAGCAAAGGCGTCCTGCTCAATACCGTCGCCAAAGCCCTGGTAGGCGATGTCGAGAAACGGAACGTGCTCGCGCTCGCGCAGCACGTCCAGCACGGCTTTCCAGTCATCCAGCGACAGGTCGACGCCAGTCGGGTTGTGGCAGCAGGCGTGCAGCACGACAACCGAGCGGGCTGGCAGATTTTTCAGGTCTTCGAGCATGCCGGCGCGGTTGATGCCGTGGCTGGCTGCGTCGTAATAGCGGTAGTTGTGCACCGCGAAGCCGGCGGACTCGAACAGCGCGCGGTGGTTTTCCCAGCTCGGGTCGCTGATGGCGACCACGGTATTGGGTAGCAGGCGCTTGAGGAAGTCAGCGCCGGTCTTCAGCGCGCCAGTGCCGCCCACGGCCTGAGTGGTGATCACCCGACCAGCGGCGATCAGCTCGGAGTCTGCGCCCAGCAACAGTTTCTGCACGGCGCTGTCATAGGCTGCAATGCCTTCAATCGGCAGGTAACCACGCGGGGCGTGGGCTTCAATGCGGGCTTTCTCGGCTTCGGCTACGGCGCGCAGCAATGGGATGCGGCCTTCCTCGTTGTAGTAAACGCCTACGCCCAGGTTGACCTTGGTCGCACGGGTATCGGCGTTGAATGCTTCATTGAGGCCCAGGATGGGATCGCGCGGAGCCATTTCGACGGCAGAGAACAGACTCATGGATGCGGCAGCTCTGAAGAGGAGAAGTGAGTATCAGGCAACACCCTGCTAGGGGTTGCGTAAGTGGGCCGGTAGTATACCGACGCATAACCTGTGCTGCGACAGCAGGCACACGCTTTTCACCGGTTTTGACGTAGGCTTTCAAGCCGCGTCACAGCCGCTTGTCGAGGTCCGTCATGTCCGAGTTTCAATTGGTCACCCGTTTCCAGCCGGCCGGCGATCAGCCCGAAGCGATTCGGCAGATGGTTGAAGGCCTGGAAGCGGGCCTTTCGCACCAGACATTGCTCGGCGTAACGGGCTCGGGCAAGACCTTTTCCATCGCCAATGTTATCGCGCAGATCCAGCGTCCGACCCTGGTGCTGGCACCGAACAAGACCCTGGCCGCGCAGCTGTACGGCGAGTTCAAGAGCTTCTTCCCGAACAATGCGGTGGAGTATTTCGTTTCCTACTACGACTACTACCAGCCGGAAGCCTATGTGCCGTCCTCGGATACCTTTATCGAGAAGGACGCCTCGATCAACGACCATATCGAGCAGATGCGCCTGTCGGCGACCAAGGCGCTGCTGGAGCGGCCGGACGCGATCATCGTCACTACCGTGTCGTGCATCTACGGTCTGGGCAGCCCCGAGTCGTACCTGAAGATGGTGCTGCATGTCGATCGCGGCGACAAAATGGACCAGCGCGCCTTGCTGCGCCGCCTGGCTGATCTGCAATACACCCGCAACGACATGGATTTCGCCCGCGCCACCTTCCGCGTGCGCGGCGATGTGATCGATATCTTCCCGGCGGAATCGGACCTGGAAGCCATTCGTATCGAGCTGTTCGATGATGAGGTGGAAAGTATCTCGGCCTTCGATCCGCTGACTGGCGAGGTGATCCGCAAATTGCCGCGCTTCACCTTCTACCCCAAGAGCCACTACGTCACCCCGCGCGAGGTACTGCTGGAGGCGGTGGAGAAGATCAAAGTCGAGCTGGTCGAGCGCCTGGAGTACCTGCGCAGCACCAATAAACTGGTGGAAGCCCAGCGCCTGGAGCAGCGCACCCGTTTCGATCTGGAGATGATTATCGAGCTGGGCTACTGCAACGGCATCGAAAACTACTCGCGCTACCTGTCCGGGCGCGGCCCGGGCGAGCCGCCACCGACGCTGTACGACTACCTGCCGGACGAAGCGTTGCTGGTGATCGACGAGTCCCACGTGTCGGTACCGCAGGTCGGCGCGATGTACAAGGGGGACCGCTCGCGCAAGGAAACCCTGGTCGAATACGGTTTCCGCCTGCCTTCGGCGCTGGATAACCGGCCGATGCGCTTCGAAGAGTGGGAGGCGGCCAGCCCACAGACCATCTTCGTCTCCGCCACGCCGGGCAACTACGAAGCCGAGCATGCCGGTCGAGTGATCGAGCAACTGGTGCGACCGACTGGCCTGGTCGACCCGCAGATCGAAGTGCGCCCAGCGCTGACCCAGGTTGATGACCTGCTGTCGGAAATCCACAAGCGCGTGGCCATCGAGGAGCGTGTACTGGTCACCACGCTGACCAAGCGTATGGCCGAGGATCTGACCGATTACCTGGCTGATCACGGGGTCAAGGTGCGCTACCTGCATTCGGACATTGATACCGTGGAGCGGGTCGAGATCATCCGCGATCTGCGTATCGGCGCCTTTGATGTGCTGGTGGGCATCAACCTGCTGCGCGAAGGCCTGGATATGCCGGAAGTGTCGCTGGTGGCGATTCTCGATGCGGACAAGGAGGGCTTTCTACGCAGCGAGCGCTCGCTGATCCAGACCATCGGTCGCGCAGCGCGTAACCTCAATGGCCGGGCGATTCTGTATGCCGACCGCATGACCGGCTCGATGGAGCGCGCCATCGGCGAGACCGAGCGCCGCCGTAACAAGCAGATCGCCTTCAACGAAGCCAATGGCATTATCCCCAAGGGCGTGTTCAAGGACGTTCAGGACATTCTCGAAGGCGCCACCGTGCCAGGCTCGCGCAGCAAGAAGCGCAAGGGCATGGCCCAGGCCGCCGAAGAAAGCGCGCGTTACGAGAACGAGCTGCGCTCACCGAGCGAAATCACCAAGCGCATCCGCCAACTGGAAGAGAAGATGTACGCCCTGGCCCGTGATCTGGAATTCGAGGCTGCCGCGCAGCTGCGTGATGAAATCCAGAAGCTGCGTGATCGACTGCTGCAGGTTTAATTGGGGCGTGTGGGAGGGGCTTTAGCCGCGAAAACAGTGTCGCTCTGTCGCGGCTAAAGCGGAGTGCCGCCCAGCCCCTCCCACAGGTTTGCGATTAACGCCGGCCAAAGATAATCAGCACCACGCCGCCCAGGGTAATACCGCAGGCCAGCATCGCCATCACGCTCAGGCGTTCACTCAGCAGCAGGTAGCCCAATAGCAGCGCCACCACCGGGTTAACGAAAGCGAAGGTCGATACCAGGCTCGGCCGCACTTCGCGCAGCAGCCAGAAGTACGCCGGATACACGCCCAGACTGACCGGCAGCACCAGGTAGGCCAGCCACAGCCAGGCATTGCTGCTTATGGCGCGCAGGTCGAGTGCTTGCCAATCGCCGTGCCACAGGCCGAACAGCGCCAGTAGTAGTGCGCCGATCAGCATCTGCAGGCTCAGCCCCAGCCAGCTGGAGCGAAATGGCGGGCGCTGGCGCATCAACCAGGCGCCACCTGCCCAGAGCAACGTGGCAAATACCACCAGCAGTCCGGCGAACCACTGTTCGGCGGAGGCGCTGTGGTCCAGAGCGTTATTCATCAGCAGCACAATTCCGCCGCAGGCGAGCGCCAGGCCGCACATCACCCACAGCGGCGGGCGCTCACCGAGCAGCCATTCCAGCGCCACGCTCCACAGCGGCAGGGTGGTGTAGAGCATTGCCAGCATGCCGGTCGGCAAATACTGGTTGGCATAGATCAGTGCGCCCTGGCCGACCGCAATCAAGGCCAGGCTGCCAATCAGCACGCCGCCCCAGTCACTGCGCTGCATGCGCAGTTGGCCACTGAGCAGCACCCAGACCAGGGCGAGTAGGCCGGCAATCGAGAAGCGCAGGCAGCCGATGATAAAGGGCGGTACTTCCAGCAGGAGAAAGTGGTTGGCCAGGTAGGTGGTGCCCCAGCCGATATAGATAGTGGCAAAGGCGACGATCAGCAGCAGGCTGCGGGTGCGTGATGGGGTGGACATGGCGATCTGATTTGACGAGTCGGCAGGGCGGGTGGCGGAAAAAGCTGCAGGGCCCGCAGTAGAGAGCGCCAGTCTAAGCGCGCTGACGTTGTTGTCCAGCCTGCTGCACACTACAAGATAAAGCGTTAACCCGACGCGGGTGCGGACGCAGCTGAAATAGCCGCGCTGGCTGGAGCCGGCGGCGGCCAGCCTGTTAATATCGCGGGCTTGAAAGATTGCCCGTTGCACATTCTCTGAGAGCCGCCATGACCACCGTTCGTACCCGTATCGCGCCGTCGCCCACTGGTGATCCACACGTAGGCACCGCCTATATCGCCCTGTTCAACCTGTGCTTTGCCCGTCAGCACGGTGGCGAATTTATCCTGCGTATCGAAGATACCGACCAGGTGCGCTCGACCCGCGAGTCGGAACAGCAGATCTACGACGCCCTGCGCTGGCTGGGCATCGAGTGGAGTGAAGGTCCGGACGTCGGCGGCCCGCACGGCCCATATCGGCAGAGTGAACGCGGGCATATCTACCAGAAGTACAGCGCCGAGCTGGTGGAGAAGGGCCATGCCTTCCACTGCTTCTGCAGCGCCGAACGCCTGGACAAACTGCGCGCCGAGCAGATGGAAGCCAAGCAGACGCCGCGTTATGACGGCCACTGCATGCATCTGCCAGCCGCCGAGGTGCAGCAGCGTCTTGCCGCTGGCGAGCCGAACGTAGTGCGCATGAAGGTGCCGAGCGAAGGCGTTTGCGTGGTGCCGGATATGTTGCGTGGCGAAGTAGAGATCCCCTGGGATCGCATGGACATGCAGGTGCTGATGAAGACCGATGGCCTGCCGACCTACTTCCTGGCCAACGTGGTCGATGACCACCTGATGGGCATCACCCACGTACTGCGCGGCGAAGAATGGCTGCCGTCGGCGCCTAAACTGATCCTGCTGTACGAGTACTTTGGCTGGGACAAACCGCAGCTGTGCTACATGCCGCTGCTGCGTAACCCGGATAAGAGCAAGCTGTCCAAGCGCAAGAACCCGACCTCGATCACTTTCTACGAACGCATGGGCTTCCTGCCGCAGGCGATGCTCAACTACCTCGGTCGCATGGGTTGGTCGATGCCGGACGAGCGCGAGAAGTTCAGCCTCGACGAGATGGTTGAACATTTCGACATCAACCGGGTTTCCCTCGGCGGGCCGATCTTCGACCTGGAGAAGCTGTCCTGGCTTAACGGCCAGTGGATGCGTGAGCTGAGCGTCGAAGAATTCGCCGCTGGTGCGCAGAAGTGGGCGTTCAACAGCGACTACCTGATGCAGATCGCACCGCATGTGCAGGGTAGGGTGGAGACCTTCAGCCAGATCGCGCCATTGGCCAGCTTCTTCTTCTCCGGCGGTGTGGCCCCGGATGCCGCGCTGTTCGAGCACAAGAAGCTCTCGGCCGAGCAGGTGCGTCAGCTGATGCAGCTGATCTTGTGGAAGCTCGAAGCGCTGCGTCAGTGGGAAAAAGACAAGATCACCGGCTGCATCCAGGCGGTGGTCGAGCATCTGGAGCTGAAGCTGCGCGATGCCATGCCGCTGATGTTTGCCGCTATCACTGGGCATGCCAGTTCGGTGTCGGTGCTGGATGCCATGGAAATTATCGGCCCGGACCTGACTCGCTTCCGTCTGCGTCAGGCCATCGAGCTTCTCGGTGGCGTGTCGAAGAAAGAAAACAAAGAGTGGGAGAAGCTGTTGGCGGCCATCGCCTAAGAACCTCCTTCGGATCTGCTGCGCGTCGGCGATACTGCGTTAAAAATGGCCTCGGAATGCTCATTTACAGCCCGTAAACTCCGCTTCCTCGGCCATTTTTGCCTTGCCTCGCTCTAGCTCGCGAGCTCCGAAGCAGGTTCTAAGCAGCTGAATGCCCCATCCGGCCGTCGTTTTGGCGTGCCGGGATGGGGTAAGTGGTTGTTCTGTCAGCATAAAGAATGCTGATGACGGTAAAAATTTTGTTGACAGGTGTGGGGCGTGCTCTTAACATGCGCCCCGTCCTTGAGATGGGGCTATAGCTCAGCTGGGAGAGCGCTTGCATGGCATGCAAGAGGTCAACGGTTCGATCCCGTTTAGCTCCACCATCTTCAAAGCCGAAAGGCTTGCCACAATCAGCTCTTG
>DASRUM010000184.1:0-11095 GCA_035655415.1 Pseudomonas sp. | reverse complement strand
GTAGTGTGGGGTTTCCCCATGTGAGAGTAGGTCATCGTCAAGCACCTATACCAAAACCCCCGATCGTGAAAACGGTCGGGGGTTTTACTTTGCGCGGTGAAAAACAAACTGAGCGCAGCGCAGCCTTTGATAGGCAACTAATACAGCGCATGGCTATGATGCCTAGGCGTACTTTTATCAGAGCTTTTTCCATGGCCGATCCGGCACTCTCTGCATCACTTTCCGAGCTTGAGCTTAAGCAACTGATTGCCTGTCATGAGTGCGATCTATTGCTGCGCAAACCCCAGGTCGCTTTTGGCGAGCGAGTTGAATGCCCGCGCTGCGGCTATGAGCTGTACACCCATCGTGCTCAGGTCGTGCGCCGGAGTATGGCGTTGGTAATCGCGGCTTTGTTGTTGTATGTGCCAGCTAATTTCTTGCCGATCATGCAGTTAAATCTGCTCGGGCAGGCGACTGAGGACACCGTCTGGACGGGCGTACTCGGGCTCTATAACAGCGGCATGCAGAGCGTGGCCGTAGTGGTGTTTCTCTGCAGCATGGCGGTGCCGCTGCTCAAGTTGTTGTGCCAGTTCGCTGTGCTGCTGAGTATCCGCCTGGATATTGGTCGCAGTTATGGCCTGTTGCTCTATCGCATTTATCACCATATGCGCGAGTGGGGCATGCTCGAGGTCTACTTAATGGGCATCTTGGTGGCTATCGTGAAGCTGATTGATCTGGCCGATTTGAGCATTGGTTTGGGGCTGTTGTGTTTTATCGCGCTGTTGCTGGTCCAGGTCTGGTTGGAGGTGACGATGTCGCCTCATCAGATCTGGGAAGCCTTGTCGGGAGAGGATACACATGCGGGCGATTGATGCAGGGCTGCTGATTTGCCATGAGTGTCACCAACTCAACCCCATAGAGCGTGGGCAAGGCGCGCAATTCTGCACACGCTGCGGTGGGCATGTGCATGCGCGTCGTCCCAACAGCCTGGTGCGTACCTGGGCGTTGTTGCTGACGGCTGCTGTGCTGTATATCCCGGCCAATCTGCTGCCGATCATGACGGTCAACTCGTTGGGCAAAGGCCAGTCCGACACCATCATGTCGGGCGTTATCGAGTTGGTGAACTACGGCATGTTACCGATTGCTGCGGTGGTTTTTATTGCCAGCATTCTGGTGCCGACCTTCAAGTTGGTTGGAATTGCCTTGTTGCTGTACTCAGTCCAGCGCCATCAACCAATGTCGGCACGCCAGCGCGTGTTGATGTACCGCTTTATTGAATGGATCGGACGCTGGTCGATGTTGGACATCTTCGTCATCGCGATACTGGTGGCGTTGGTTAATTTCGGCAGTCTGGCGAGCATTGTTCCCGGTTATGGAGCTACCGCGTTTGCCAGCGTGGTGGTGTTGACCATGCTGGCGGCTTTAACTTTTGACCCCCGCTTGATTTGGGATAACACGGACTCGGATGACCACCATGAATGATTTGCCGTTGGCTAAAGCGCGCCCTGCTTCGAACTGGTCGGCTATCTGGGTATTGCCGCTGATTGCGCTGTTGATTGGTGGCTGGCTGGGCTGGCGTGCCTATAACGAAGCGGGTATCGAGATTCAGGTGATGTTCGCCAGCGGTGATGGCATTCAGCCGGGCAAGACTGAGGTGATCTTCAAGGGCATGCCCATCGGTAAGGTAATTGCACTGGAGCTGGATGACAGCGGCGAGCGGCGCGGTGTGCGCGCCACCCTGGAGATGGACAAGCGCGTTGAGCAGCACCTGCGCAGCAATACGCGGTTCTGGCTGGTCAAGCCGAGCGTTTCCCTGGCGGGTATCACTGGATTGGAAACCCTAGTGTCGGGTAACTACATCACCGCCAGCCCAGGTGATGGTGAGCCTACGCGTAAATTCACCGCGCTGAGCGAGCCGCCGCCCTTGGCCGATACAGCGCCTGGTTTGCACCTGACCCTCAAGGCCGAGCGGCTTGGCTCGCTCAACCGTGACAGCCCGGTGTTCTACAAGCAGATCCAAGTGGGCCGGGTGAAAAGTTATGCCCTGGTTGAGGAGCAGAATCTGATCGAGGTGAAGGTATTTATTGAGCCAGAGTTTGCCTCCCTGGTGCGTAAGCACACGCGTTTCTGGAATGCCAGCGGCGTCTCCATTGATGCCGGTTTATCGGGAGTGAAAGTGCGCACTGAGTCTCTGGCGAGTATTGTCGCGGGCGGAATTGCCTTCGCCACGCCGGAGCATCGCAAGGACAGCCCGCCGACGGATCCGACTCTGCCATTTCGCCTGTACGAAGACTTCGACAGCGCCCAGGCCGGCATTCGCGTATCGCTCAAACTGCATGAATTTGAGGGCCTGGAGCCTGGTCGTACGCCGGTGATGTACAAGGGTATTCAGGTCGGTCATATGAAGACCTTCAAGGTTGATCAGGATCTCAGTGGTGCACGGGTGGAGTTGATGCTGGATCCACGTACCGAAGACTACCTGGTTGAAGGCACCGACTTCTGGGTGGTCAAGCCGTCGATTTCCCTAGCCGGCATAACCGGCCTGGAGGCGCTGGTTAAGGGCAACTACATCGCCATCCGGCCAGGTGATGCCGGCAATCCACCGCTGCGTGATTTTGTCGCTAGAGCGAAAGCTCCACCGCTCGACCTGTCTGCACCGGGGCTGCATTTGGTGTTGTTCAGCGACACGCGCGGCTCTCTGGAAGTGGGCAGTCCGATCCTGTTCAAGCAGGTTAAGGTCGGCACGGTGCAGAGTTTTCAGTTGTCGCGTGATGACAAGCAGGTGGCGTTTGGCGTGCATATCGAGCCTGAGCATGCGCATCTGGTGAACAGCAGCACGCGCTTCTGGAATGCCAGCGGCATTACATTGAAGGGCGGGCTGTCCGGTGTTGAGGTCAAGAGCGAGTCATTGCAAACCTTGCTGGCGGGCGGCATCGCCTTTGAAACGCCAAATCCTAATGCGCCCAAAGGCAGTAGGCGGGTCGAGCGCTTTAACCTGCACAGCAGTCAGGAACTGGCGTTGCAGAAAGGCGTAGAGCTGACTATTCGGGTGCTCAGTGGTGATGGTCTCGGCCCTGGTACGGCGATTCGATACAAGGGCCTGGAGGTGGGCAAGGTAGAGCGCATTGAGCTGACGGATGATCTGCAGGCGGTGATTTTGTATGCGCGGATTACCCAGGCGACGCAGCAGATTGCCCGGGCAGGCACGCAGTTTTGGGTGGTCAAACCGGAGGTCAGCCTGACCCGAGCGGCCAATCTGGAAACCTTGGTCAGTGGGCAGTACCTGGAGGTTCGGCCAGCGAGCAAGCCTGGCGCGGCGCAAGTAAGTTTCACGGCGGCCGAATCGGCCCCGACGCAGAACGCTCGTGAACAGGGGCTGCGTCTGGTGTTGAGTGCTGCGCGACGCGGTTCGATCAAACCGGGTGTGGTGGTCAGCTACCGTGAAGTGCCAGTGGGTAAGGTGACTGATTTCGAACTTGGCCCGACCTCGGATCGGGTGCTGATCCATGTGCTGATCGAGCCGCGCTATGCGCCGTTGGTGCGCAGCGGCAGCCGTTTCTGGAATGCCAGCGGCATCGGTGTGGATGCCGGGCTGTTCAGCGGGGTTAAGGTGCGCACCGAGTCACTGGAAGCTCTGCTGGAGGGCGGCATCGCCTTCGCCTCACCGGACAATCCGCAGATGGGCGGGCCGGCGCAGGCTGGTCAGACTTTTGCCCTGCATGATGAGGTGAGTGAAGAGTGGTTACGCTGGGCGCCGAAGATCGCGCTGGAGAAATAAACCACAAGGGCCGCAATTGCGGCCCTTGTGGTTTGTGGCTGGTGAGCCAGCGTTAGGCTGGCTCGGTTGCTGCGGTTGTGGTTTCTGCCTTGCTCTTGGCACTGTCGCGCCGCTGGATATATTTCCAATCCGCTTCGTCGATATAGATGCCATTCGGCCCGCTGCCGCCTTCCAAGTCGATGGCCACATGGGCCGAGACCTGAGGCTTCACCGAGGCGAGAATCGGCACAAAGCCCAACTGCAGGCTGGTTTCGATCAGCGCTTGCTGGTTCTTCTCATCGATATCCGCCGCCTCATCCAAGTAGTAAGGCAGCCGCACCTTGCCGGCCTGGTCCCGATCCATCAGGTGCAGCAACAGGTACATGTTGGTCAGCGCCTTGATGGTCATTGTGGTGCCGTTGGACGCAGCGCCATCGATATCGGTGTGAATCACCGGTTGGCCGTGCACCTTGGTGATCTCGAAGGCCAGTTCAAACAGATCCTTCAAGCCCAGCTGGTTATGGTTGGCGGCAACCAGGCGCGACAGGTAGTCCTTGGCTTCCTCGTTCTTGCTGTCCTGTTCGCTGCTCTGCTGCAGGTCGAACACCGAAAGAGTTTCGCCTTCCTCGTACTGGCCGGCGCTGTGGATGATCTGGTCGATATGCTTAAGCGCATCCTTGTTCGGTGCGAGCACGATGCGGAAGCTTTCCAGGTTGGACACCTGACGCTTGTTGATCTCGCGGTTGAACAGCGCCAGCTGGTGTTCCAGATTGTCGTAGTCGCTGCGGATATTGCGTAGGGTACGGGCGATATCGGTAACCGCAGCGCGGCGCGCCTTGGCCAGGGTGAGGGCTTCATCCTGACGGTGGGCGTAAGCGTTGACCAGCAGGTGCAGGCGGCGCTCGACGTCGTCTTCGCTGTCGAACTTGGCCACGCCTTTCAGGCGCACCTAGGCATACAACGCCTCGATCTGCCCGTCGATACGCTGCAGGCCCTGCCAGGCGTCCTGGTAGTCGTTAAGCAGCGGCAGCAGGTTGTCCAGGCTGTCGTCCACCGGGTCGGTAAACGGCGTGCCGAATGGCAGGTTGGCCGGCAGCAGCTGGCGACGGCGCAGGGCGTCTTCCAGGGTGCGTTCCTTGGCTTCCAGATCGGCGAGCTGACGGCCGACCAGTTGCAGCTTGGCGGAGAGCTGCTGCACGCGCTCGGTAAAGGCATCGGAGGCGCGCTTGAGTTCGTCCTGGGCGGCTTCTAACTGCGTCAGCTGCTCCAGTTTCTGCGGCTCTTCAACCGCCAGGGTTTGGCTGCGGCGGAAGTCTTCCAGGGCTTTCTGTGCATCCAGTACGGCTTGGTAGAACTGCTCGGCCTGGGCCTTGCTCGCGGCGCGGTCGGCGGCGACCGCCTGCTGGGTTTTCAGTTGTTTGTATTCGCGCTCCAGACGGTCCTTCTGGTCACGCAGGGCGGCGCGGTCGGCCAGGGCTTGCAAAGCTGGGGGCTCGATATGCGAGAGGTCGATGGTCAGGCCCGGCACTTCGAAGTGCTCGCCCTTAAAGCCATCGAGAATGGCTTCCAGGGATTTGACCCAGGCGTCACCCTCTGCGACCTGAATGCCTTTATCACCCAGCGGCAGGCTGAACAGCTGGCCATTGAACAGGCGCATCAGGCGGTCAACATCCTGCTGGCTGAATTCTTCGCGCAGGCGTGAGTAGCTGTTGTTGTCGGCGTGTTCGAGTTGCTGTTTTACCGATTTCAGGCGTTTATCCAGATCACGCAGACGCTCATCCAGATCTTCTGCGGAGAACTGCCGGGATTGCGCCAGGGCTCCCGCCAGCTCGTCGTGGGCGTCTTTGGCGGCCAGCAGTTGTTCTTCCAGCACCTTGGCATCGTTGACCAGGGCAAAGCGATTCTTCAGCACCGACAGCTCGCCGAGCCAGCGCTGGATCTCGCTGATTTCGCGCTCCATGCGCATCAGTTCCTGGGTGCCGCCGCGTTGCTCGTGCTGCAGGCCGTCCTGCTCGCCGCGGTAGTGTTCGGCCTGGATCACCAGCTCTTCGCGGCGCGCGCCGGCGTAGTCCTGCCAGGTGCCGAGCAGTGAGTCGAGCAGCGGCGAGAGGCGATGCAGCTTGCCGCGCAGCAGCTCGCGCTGGGCCACGCCAGCGGCCAGGGCTTCGATCAAGGGGCCGGCGGTAACCAGGGCCTGATAGTCGCTTTCCATCCGGCGTACATCGCGGAAGGCTTCTTCGGTGGCGGCGATATAGTCGACGCTGCCGGAACGCAGGCTGTGTTCGAAGGCGTCGAGGAACAGCTGCTTAAGCTTGGCTGCGGTGATTTCGCGCATATGCAGCAGGTTGATAAACAGCGCGCGGAAGGTCTTCAGGCTCTGCTCGCTGGTGGAGCGTAGCGGGATCAGGGTCAGGTCTAGCGGAATCGAAGTGTGGCCGCCGACCAGCAGGCGGCGCAGCTCTTCCGGTTTCAGTTCATAGGCCTTGATGCCTTCGCGTTCCAGCGCGTTGAACAGCTCGCGTTGACGCAGGCAGGTGCCGTTCTTCTGATAGTGCTCCAGGTCCAGGGTGCCCCTGTAGGCGAAGAACTGGTGGCCGAAGCCGCCACCTGGGCCGCGCCCGGCCACGCCGATCACATGGGGGCCGTGGGGTAGGACGACTTCGACGAGGATATAGCTGGTGTCGCTGGCGAAGTAGAACTTGCGCGACTGCTCCAGGCTGTACTTGCCGAAGCTCATGTCCGACATGCGCGCGAGAATCGGGAACTGTAGGGCGTTGATCGAGGCGGATTTACCCAGGTTGTTGGCCCCGTACACCGACAGCGGGTTTTCCAGGGGGAACAGGCCGAGGCTGTAGCCGGCGGTATTCAATAGGGCGAAGCGGCGGATGCCGTAGCGTTCCTGGCTCATGCGAGGGTCTCCTTGGCGTCACGTTCTTCGGCCATGGCGCGGGCCAGGGCGTCTTCTTCGGATTCTTCGGCATCGCCTTCTGCGAGGCTGATGATTTCGTCTTCGGTCTCCTCATCCAGCAGCACCGGCGTTGGCAGCGGCAGGCTGCTGTGCAGGGTGGCGGCCAGGTCGCGGTCTTGCTGCACGGAGAGACACACATCGAGGAAACGGTGCATCGGCGCGAGAAAGCGGTAAATGCCGTTGTCTTCGCTGGCAAAACCCAGCTGGGTCAGGCGGCGCATCACTTTCTCTTCCAGCTCATCCTGGGTGGTGACTTCGGCCTGGAGGAATAGGTCGCGGTACTTCTCCAGCAGCGCTGGCAGTTCGTCACGACCGAGGCTGCCGCCGTCGAGTACGGCCAGCGGGTCACGGCCCTGGTCCGCTAAATGTTCAACCAGAATAAAGGTGAACAGCGCCAGGCGCTGGGCAGTCTTGTTGACCTGGGTGCCCATCTGCTCGGGGACGAAATAGTAGAAGCCGCGGCTGTCGCAGGTCAGTTCATAGCCCAGCGCCTTGAACAGGCCGCGGTACTGGTCCTGTTGGCTGGCCAGCTGGCTATACAGCTCCGGGTTGCTGCGGCTGATGTGGTAGCCCTTGAACAGCTCGCGGAAGATCGGGGCGAGCTGGGTCAGTTCTTTTAGGTCGATATTCATACGGTGGTCCCGGCCGGCTTGATCAGGGCAAAGGAGCTCAGGCTGACCTGATGCTCGCGGGTGAGGTATTCGCGGCGCTCAAGGCGCTCACGTTGGAAGCGGCCATCGCGGGACAGGCGCGAGAACCAGTAGAGCAATTCGTCGGTGGCACCTTCTGGCTCCTGTTCCAGCAGCCAGACCATCAGGTCCGGCAGCGGCAGGGCCTGCTCGCAGCGTTCGATCATCTCCCGCGCTGTGCGTGGCGCGCGCGGTGCTTCGCCTTTGCGGCTGGCATGCGCCTTGGGGAACTGCGCCGGCTTGGGCTCGAAACGGGCCAGGGCATATACATAGGCCTCGACCTGCGAAGCGGTGCCGAGGAAGGTGCTTTGCGGGCGACTGAACAGCGGCAGTGACGCCTGCGGTACTGCGTCCAGGCCCTTCTTGCGGATTGCCGCTAGGGCCAGGGCTGCGCCACGGGTCACGGCGTTATGCCGGCGCGCTTCCTCGCGCAGCGGCAGCAACAGCTCACGGGCGCGGCGCAGGGTCAGCTGGGCGGTGGTCTGCATTTCCAGAATGCGCGCATGGGTGCGCAGCAGCAGGTCGTCGTCGACCAGTTGGCCCAGACGCTGCTGCTCGCCGAGCAGGCGCAGCAGCACGTGTTCGACGCGGTAGACACCTTGTTCGAAGGCGCCGTCAGCAGCGACCAGCTGGATCATCGGCTCGACGTATTCGTCCCAGGTGGCCAGCACCTCGGCGTAGCGTTGACGCAGGGGAATCTGCCTATCTGAGGTCTTGGCCCGATCGGCCACGGCGACCAGGGCCTGTTCGTCGTTGGCCAGCTTCTTCAATACATCGCGCACGCGCATATCGAGCAAGCGCAGCTGGCGCGCCAGGTCGGCGGCGTCACGGACCTCGAAGGCGTCCTTGATATAGCCGGCCAGGCGCTCCAGATGGCGCAGATAAGCTTCGATTTCCAGGCACAGGCCCAGGCGATGTTCGCGGCGCAGGTAGGCGAGGAAGTCGTGAATCTGCGCGTTCAGCTCGAAGCGATTTGGGCTCTTGGCCACCGGCACCAGGATATCCAGGCGAATCCACTGGTCGAGCAGGGCGGTGACATCGGTTGGCGTGCCTTCGGGCAACTGTGCGGCGAGCTGATTGCGCAGCTCCACCAGGCTCAGGGTGCCGGCATCGAAGCGCTCGCACAACGGCTCCAGCAACGTCCAGTGTTCGGCAAGGGCGCGCAGTACGCGCTTGGGATCAATCATCGGGGCGTCCGCTCCGCGGGCTTTTCGCAAAAAACGCCGATTGTACTGCAAGCCACGGCCAAGGCTTGAGTGTCAGTCATCGTCTGTTGCGTTGCTACGTTGCCTGTAACCGTCGGTGTGACAATGGGTAACAGGCCGGGCCTGGGCAGAGGGCGATTTTCCCGGGTTTTCTCGACTATGGGTCGGCCCGCTCTAGACGCAGGCTTTTTATAGTGGCAATCAAGGGCTGGTGTCCGCAGGACTCCAGCGTCATAAGAATAAGGAGCTCGTCATGCGCCCGACCTGCCATCCGCTCAAGCCTTTACTGACCCTGCTCTGCGGCAGCCTGTTCGTATGTGCGGCCCAAGCCGAATTGAGGCCCATGGCGGACAACGAGCTTGCTGAGATCACCGGCCAGGCATTGATTACCCTCGACGGCCTAACCTACGGCGGTTTTGAGTACACCCGGGTCAACCTTGGGGCCGAGATCGACCTGCTGACCAACATCGACGAATTGCGCCTGGGCAACTATTCGCGCAACCAACCAAATACTGCGTCCACTCAACCGGCAGATATCCGCATTGATAACTTCGCTCTGGGACGAGTGGATAATGCCAACTCCAGCAATGCCACCGTGGTGCCGTTCCAGGTACGCGATCCCTATCTGGAGTTTGCGTTCAAGGTCAACGGCCAGGGCATCCGCGAGGTGGCGGGTATCCGTCTGGGGTTTGGCCGCGCGCGGGGCGACCTGTCCGGCGATATCCACTCGCTAACCGGCAATATGCAGGGGCTGGTGACTGGTTCGGCATCGACCGCCCGCGAATACTATATGCAGCAGAACAACCTTAACGGCTTTACCTGCACCTTCAATTTCGACTGCCTGGCGTTGAGCCTGGCCGGCAATGCCGAGATTTACAGCGAGATTCAATTGGTCAAGAACGGCACCGGCGATACCACGGTCAATGGTCAGCCAATCAACCGGGCTACTTATATCGGCGTGCCTAACGGCTCGTCCTTCAACACCGACAACGCCTTGCTCAGTGGTCTGCTGCCGTCGATTGCCAAGAACAACGGCGACTGCACCGCCTCGGGGCTGCCCGCCTGCTTCCCGCTGCTCAACTACAAGAGCATTTTCGTCGGCGACCGTACCCAGTCCGACCTCAGTATCGGCGGAGCCCAGGGGATATTCTTTTCTCTGCAGAACCAGAACGTACCCTGGCAGGACCTGGCCTCGACGAATAACCAGTTCGTTGCGACCCAGTCCGGGGCCTTTGCCAACTTCGCCAAGTCGGGCGAGGGCGCTAACACTATCTATCCCTTTATCGTGTCGCTGTATGAGGCCCTCAACGGTGCCGCACGCGTACCGACCTGTATCGGTGACCTGAGCAAGGGCTGCTGATCATGAACCGCCATCTGCGCGAAATACTGTTTATCTTGCTGGCTCTGCCTGGGCTGAGTATGGCCATGGAAGCCCTGGATGATCGCGAACTCGGTGAGGTCAGCGGGGCCGGGGTTGGCTTCTTTCTGGACGACTTTTTCTACGACCAGGGCAGTGCCAGCGCGCAGGTAAGCGGGCTTAAGGACAGCCAGGGTAATGCTCTGACCATTGACCTCGAACGGGCCTATATCAAGGGTGATGGCAGTCAGCGCGGCGCGCTGGACACCCCGGCGCAGGTGGGCACGCCGCTACACCCCTTTACCCTGAAGGTAGTCAGTGGTGCTGCCGCACCGACCCTGCCGAGCGGCACTCAGGCCCTGCAGCTGACCACGCCAACCTGGGACGACCCGCTCAACGACACCCACCAGTATGGTCTGTGGTCCTATTATCAGGGCTGTTTATATGGCGAGGCCGGCTGTACCAACCCAACCCAGGCTCAGGTTGCCATCGACACTGAGCTGAGTAGTCTGGAAACAACCCGCAATGCGCTTCTGGCGCGCTATCAGAGCGTCGGTTTCCTTACTCTGAAGAGCGGTATCGACCAGGATATGTTGCTGGTCGAGCAGCGCCGTACCCAGGTGTCCACGGAAACCACCGATGTACAAGCTACCTACGGCACCATGCAAACCCGTTATGCCGCGGCACCGGCAACCGCCGACCTGTTCTATGCGAAGCCAGCATTTGGCCAGAAATACGGCTGCGGCAATATCTGCATCAACGCGGCGGCGCGTGCCTACAACACCTCGGTCGATAGCTATCAGACCCAGCTTAGTGAGCTGGCCGCTGCTCAGAAGGCCTTGGGTGAGGCCTGGAGTGTCCAGCGTCACGGCTACAGCCTTAACCAGCGGGCCACCGATTTCGACGAGTTTTCCAGCCTATGCGGCGCGCCCACCGCCGAGTCGCCTACCTGCGTGGTCGGGCGTATTCAGAAAACCAAGGACAACCGCAACTCGGTGGTTCTGGTGGCGACCAGCCTGCAAAACGGCGGTACCCGCGTCAAGGGCCTGGATGTTGGTGTCGAAGCCACCTTCAGCCTGCCCAGCACTGCCTACAGCGTGGACGGCAACGGCAATATCATCAAAGGTGCCACCACCACCC
>DASRUM010000183.1:0-6267 GCA_035655415.1 Pseudomonas sp. | reverse complement strand
GCAAACGGGGAAAACATGGTTATCATGCGCCCCGTGTTGCGGAGAGGTGGCCGAGTGGCCGAAGGCGCTCCCCTGCTAAGGGAGTACATCTCAAAAGGGTGTCGGGGGTTCGAATCCCCCCTTCTCCGCCATTATTTAGTGCTGTAGGCGTTGCTTTAGAAGTCTACAGTGCAAGCGTTACATGCACTCATAGCTCAGCTGGATAGAGTACTCGGCTACGAACCGAGCGGTCGGAGGTTCGAATCCTCCTGAGTGCACCAAATCGGAATGGCTTGCAGCGATGCAGGCCATTTTGTTTCAGCCAGCGGTGATCTGGTTAAAAAGCGCCATTTGCACTCATAGCTCAGCTGGATAGAGTACTCGGCTACGAACCGAGCGGTCGGAGGTTCGAATCCTCCTGAGTGCACCAAATCGGAATGGCTTGCAGCGATGCAGGCCATTTTGTTTCAGCCAGTGGTGATCTGGTTAAAAAGCGCCAATTGCACTCATAGCTCAGCTGGATAGAGTACTCGGCTACGAACCGAGCGGTCGGAGGTTCGAATCCTCCTGAGTGCACCAAACAAGAAGGGCCTGCAGCGATGCAGGCCCTTTTTTTATTCGCCGAATTCAGCGTTTGGCCTTGCCTTTGACGCAGCCGGCTTCATCGAAGCTGACGTTGCGCTTGTTACCTTTCTTACCCTGGTAAACGTAGCGCGTCTGGCCGTTCTGTTCGGTGATCTTGTCAGGCTTGCCGAGGCTGCTCTCGACATCGCTGCGGCTCATGCCCAGGCGTATCTGCTGCTTGATGATAGCGGCGCGCCGTTCACTGCTATTCAGGTGGTTGCCACAACCGTCCTGCTTGACGCCGATTACTGTCAGTTCAGGCTCATCTTTTTTCTTGCTCTGGCGGCTGGCCTTGCGCGGTTTGGCCAATGGCACTGGCTTACCGCTGCCGGGTGTGGGGTTGTAGGCCTGTTGCAGGCTTTGATTGTGTGCGTCGGGGCAACCCTGGCGGGTGAAGGTGACGTGGCCTTTGGCGTCTTCGCAGCGAAATACGGTTGAGCTGAGCGTAGGCAGTGGGCAAAGCAGAATGGCGCAGAAAACTGCGCGGTGCAGTCCATGCATGGTGCGTCCTCCGTGACGGTCCATGTGCAAGGGTAGCTCATGCTTTTGTCTGCGCCAGGCGTGCCTTCGCCAATGCCCGGCACGTCGCAATTACAGATGTGCGGGCGCGCTTAAGTTTGTCGTGCAAGCGCTTGTTCTAGGATTGTTTTTGTCACATGCAAAGCGCCTGGGCGGTGGTATCATTCGCCGCGTCAGCCCCGCCGGGGCTTGTGGAAAACCACCATGGACTTACCCAGTAGTTACTCTGAATCTCGATTGTGCAATCACGTGTTGACTGATTGACCCTCTTTGGCGTGCGCTGCCGCTGGGGGTGGAGCGCGCCATGACTGAAGTAGAAGCAAAAAAACCGCAGGAAAGCCTGCAGGACCGCCTGGCCCAGGTGGTTGAACTGCTGCATCGGCACAAAGTAGTCGAAGACTTGACCCACCGTCAGGAGGGGCAGCACCACAGCCGGGTGGAAAACTTGGTTCACCGGCAGAATCTCGTCGAGTTGCAGCGCAAACTCGACGATCTGCACTCCGCCGACGTTGCCCACATTCTCGAAGCCTTGCCGCTTGATGACCGCCTGACTATCTGGCAGCTGGTCAAGGTCGAGCGCGACGGCGACATCCTCCTCGAAGTGTCCGACGCAGTGCGTGAAACCCTGCTCGCGGACATGGACGACCATGAAATCCTCGCTGCCGCCAGGGACATGGACGCCGACGAGCTGGCCGACCTGGCCTCCGAATTGCCGCGCGATGTTGTGCATGAGCTGATGGAAACCCTCGATGCGCAGCAGCGCGAGCGCGTGCGCTCGGCGTTGTCCTACGAGGACGATCAGGTCGGCGCGCTGATGGACTTCGAGATGGTCACTATCCGCGAAGATGTCAGCCTGGAAGTGGTGTTGCGCTATCTACGCCGCCTCAAGGAGTTGCCAGGGCACACAGATAAGCTGTTTGTGGTCGATTACGATGGCGTGCTCAAGGGCGTGCTGCCGGTCAAGCGTCTGCTGGTCAATGACCCAGAGAAACTGGTCAGCGAAGTGATGGCCACCGACCCGGTGAGTTTCCACCCGGATGAGGACGGCTACGACGCCGCTCAGGCGTTCGAGCGTTATGACCTGATCTCTACGCCGGTGGTGGACAAGAACGGCAAGTTGATTGGCCGTTTGACCATCGATGAGATGGTTGACCTGATCCGTGAAGAAAGCGAAAGCGAAGTCCTCAATATGGCCGGTCTGCGCGAGGAAGAAGACATCTTCGCCTCGGTGTGGAAATCCCTGCGCAACCGTTGGGCCTGGCTGGCGATCAACCTGGTTACTGCCTTTATGGCGTCGAGGGTGATCGGCCTGTTCGAAGATTCCATCGAGAAGCTGGTCGCCCTGGCGGCGCTGATGCCGATTGTTGCGGGCATCGGTGGCAACTCGGGTAACCAGACCATCACCATGATCGTGCGCGCCATGGCGCTGGATCAGGTCAGCACCGGCAATACCTCGCGCCTGATTCGCAAGGAGTTGGGTGTGGGGTTGGTCAACGGTATCGTCTGGGGTGGGGTGATTGGCGTGGTGGCCTACCTGCTCTATGACAGCTGGTCGCTGGGTGTGGTGATGACTGCTGCGATGATCCTGAACCTGTTGCTGGCAGCGCTGATGGGGGTGCTGATCCCCATGACGCTGGTGCGTATGGGTCGTGATCCAGCTTTGGGTGCCAGTGTGATGATCACCGCGGTAACCGATAGCGGCGGCTTCTTTATCTTCTTGGGCTTGGCCAGTCTGTTCCTGCTTTAGCGGCCTGCTGGAGTGGTGACGCTTTCTCTACAGAAAATGTCTCATTAGGCTGCTCTGGGTTTGCTTCAAACGCTCGTTTCACGCTAAGGTTCGCCAGCTTTGCCCGGCGATCAGTTCCCGGGCGCTCCTATCTAATAATTAACGCAGCTCACACGTAGCTGGTAATGGAGCCAAGATGACCCCTAGTGAACTCCTCCTTGAGGGTGTCGAGCTCATGCTGTTCGGCCTGGGCACCGTATTTCTCTTCCTGATGCTATTGGTGCTGATGATCCGCGTGATGTCGTGGGTTATCGAGCGTTTTACCGTGACGGTGCCAATTCCCGTATCTGTGCCATCAGCAGTCAAGCCGGCCTCCGACGAGCCGAGCGCTGATGTGCTAGCCGCTATCCAATCCGCTATTCACCAACACCGCGCCCGCCGCGGGTGAGCCAGGTTCGACAGGGAGCATCTGTATGACTGCCGTAAAGAAAGCACTCGGAATTACTGATGTGGTGCTGCGTGACGCCCACCAGTCGATCCTGGCCACCCGCGTGCGCCTCGAAGACATGCTGCCGATCGCGCCCAAGCTCGATCAGGTCGGCTTCTGGTCCGTGGAATCCTGGGGGGGCGCGACCTTCGATGCGTGTATCCGTTACTTGGGTGAAGACCCATGGCACCGCATTCGCGAGCTGAAAAAGGCCATGCCCAACACCCGTCAGCAAATGCTGCTGCGCGGGCAGAACCTGCTGGGCTACCGCCATTACGCCGATGACGTGGTGGAAAAATTCGTCGAGCGCGCCGCCTTCAATGGTGTTGATGTGTTCCGCGTATTTGACGCGATGAACGATCCACGCAACCTGCAGACCGCGCTCAAGGCCGTCAAGCAGCTGGGCAAGCATGCCCAGGGCACCATCTCCTACACCACCAGCCCTGTGCATACTCTGGAAATGTGGGTCGACCTGGCCAAGCAGATCGAAGACATGGGCGCCGACTCGGTAGCCATCAAGGACATGGCCGGTATTCTGACGCCTTACACCGCCTTCGAACTGGTGACGCGCCTGAAGGCAACCCTGTCGATCCCGATTCATATGCAGTGTCACGCTACTGCTGGGCTGTCGTCTGTGGCCATTCTTAAGGCCGTGGAAGCAGGCATCGACAATGTCGATACCGCCATTTCCTCGTTGTCGATGACCTACGGCCATTCGCCAACCGAATCCGTAGTGGCGATGTTCCAGGGCACTGAGCGCGATACTGGTCTGGATCTGTTGCTGCTCGAAGAGATCGCCGCCTACTTCCGTGAAGTACGCAAGAAGTACGCGAAATTTGAGGGCAACCTCAAGGGCGTCGACTCGCGCATTCTGGTTGCTCAGGTGCCGGGCGGCATGCTGACCAATATGGAAGGCCAGCTGAAAGAGCAGGGCGCCCAGGACAAATTCGACGAAGTGCTGGCTGAGATTCCGCGCGTGCGTGAAGACCTCGGCTTTATCCCGCTGGTAACCCCGACCTCGCAGATCGTTGGCACCCAGGCGGTGATCAACGTACTGACCGGTGAGCGTTACAAGTCGATCACTAAGGAAACCGCCGGCATCTTGAAGGGTGAATACGGTTCAGCGCCGGCACCTTTCAATAAAGAGCTGCAAGCACGAGTTCTGGATGGCGCTGAAGCGGTTACCTGCCGTCCGGCCGATCTGCTTGAAGCCGAGATGGACAAGCTGACTGTCGAGCTCAAGGGCATTGCCAAAGAGAAGGGCATCAAGCTCGCCGCTGACGAAATCGACGACGTGCTGACCTACGCCCTGTTCCCGCAGATTGGTCTGAAGTTTCTGGAAAATCGCGGCAACCCAGCAGCCTTCGAGCCGGCACCGACCGGCAAAGACGCACCTGCTCGTGAAGCCGGCAAACCTGAGGTCTACACCGTTGAAGTGGGCGGCAAGTCCTATGTGGTGCAGGTCAACGAAGGCGGCGATATCGAAGGGCTCAAGGCTGTCGGTGGTGCTAATTCCTCGGCAGCAGTAGCTGCGCCAGTGGGCGCCGGCGAGCCGCAGAATGCCCCGCTGGCCGGCAATATCTTCAAGGTACTGGTGCAGCCAGGTCATGCCGTGGAAGAAGGGCAGCTGGTGATCATCCTCGAAGCGATGAAGATGGAAACCGAGATCCGTGCGTTCAAGGCCGGCACCGTGGGTGCGGTCAACGTCAAAGTAGGTGATGCGGTGGCGGTGGGCGACAGCCTGCTGACCATCGGTTAAGGGAGCGCGGTAATGGATAAGCTCCTCAAGCTTTGGCAGAGCACCGGCCTGTACCACGTCGAGCCGGGTCAGCTGTTTATGATGGCGGTGTGCATCCTGCTGATCTATCTGGCGATCAAGAAGGGCTTCGAGCCGCTGCTGCTGTTGCCGATTGGTTTTGGCGGTCTGCTGGCCAACATCCCGGTAGCCAATATGGCCGAGGGCGCGGGTTTCCTGCACATGATCTACGAGGTGGGCCTGCCCACCAGTATCTTCCCGCTGCTGATATTCCTCGGCGTCGGCGCCATGACCGACTTCGGGCCGATGCTGGCCAACCCCAAGACCCTGTTACTCGGGGCCGCGGCGCAGTTCGGGATTTTCGGCACGCTGATGGGTGCACTGGCGCTGACGGCGTTGGGTATTCCGGGGCTTGAGTTCACTCTCAAGGAGGCTGCTTCCATCGCCATCATCGGCGGTGCCGACGGCCCAACCTCGATTTTCGTGACCTCCAAGCTGGCTCCGCATCTACTCGGTCCGATTGCCGTGGCGGCCTATGCCTATATGGCGCTGGTGCCGTTGATTCAGCCGCCGATCATGCGCGCGCTGACCACCAAGGAAGAGCGCGCCATCGTTATGCAGCAGCTGCGCCCTGTTGGGCAGGCTGAGAAGATCATCTTCCCGATCGTGCTGTGCCTGCTGATCGGCATGCTGCTGCCCGATGCTGCGCCGCTGATAGGCATGTTCGCTCTTGGTAACCTGCTGCGTGAGGCCGGTGTGGTCGAGCGCCTGGCCGATACTTCGCGCAACGCGCTGATCAATATCGTAACCATCTTCCTCGGTCTGACCGTGGGTTCGAAGTTGTCGGCGGATTCCTTCCTGCAGCTGAAAACCCTGGGCATCCTCAGTTTGGGCATGCTGGCGTTCTGCGCCGGTACTGCTGCGGGGGTGTTGATGGCCAAGCTGATGAATATGTTCAGCAGCAACAAGATCAACCCGCTGATTGGCTCGGCCGGCGTCTCTGCGGTGCCGATGGCGGCGCGGGTGTCGAACAAGGTTGGGCTGGAAGCCAACCCGCAGAACTTCCTGCTGATGCACGCCATGGGCCCGAACGTGGCCGGGGTGATCGGCTCGGCAGTGGCTGCGGGTGTATTGCTCAGTTTTGTTGGCTGATTAATACGAGCAATAAAAAAAACG
>DASRUM010000182.1:0-5879 GCA_035655415.1 Pseudomonas sp. | reverse complement strand
CGACCGGCTCATAGAAGGCGGCGACTGTTCGGTGTGCATGCCGCGCACCGTAGGGAAGGTAAGCAAGATGGTTCAGGTCAGAGCGCATCAGCCGATCAACGATGACGGCAGCATCAACCTTGAAGCCTGGCTCGGGCATGTACTGAGTGTCGATCCGGCACTGGATCGCGAGGCCCTGCGCGAGGCCTGCGAGTTCGCCCGGGAGGCCGAGCAGCAGGCCAATGCCGCGAAGAATCTATGGACTGAGGGCGCGTCTAGTTTCCGCTCCGGTCTGGAAATCGCCGAAATTCTCGCCGACCTCAAGCTCGATCAGGACTCCCTGGTCGCCGCCGTAATCTACCGCTGCGTGCGCGAAGGCAATGTGCCGTTGGCGCTGGTGCATCAGCGTTTCGGCCCGGTGGTGGCCAAGCTGGTCGAAGGCGTGCTACGTATGGCGGCGATCAGCGCTTCGATGAACCCGCGCGACTCTCTGGTGCTTGGCTCCCAGGCGCAGGTGGAAAACCTGCGCAAGATGCTTGTGGCCATGGTCGATGACGTGCGCGTGGCGCTGATCAAACTGGCCGAGCGCACCTGCGCGATCCGCGCGGTGAAGGAGGCCGATGACGAGAAGCGTCAGCGCGTGGCCCGCGAGGTGTTCGACATCTACGCACCGTTGGCCCATCGCCTGGGCATCGGCCATATCAAGTGGGAGCTGGAAGACCTGTCGTTCCGCTACCTGGAGCCCGAGCAGTACAAGCAGATCGCCAAGCTGCTGCATGAGCGTCGTTTAGACCGCGAGCACTACATCAATGAAGTGATGGGTCAGCTGCGCGTGGAGCTGGAGGCCACCGGGGTCAAGGCCGACATCAGCGGGCGGGCCAAACACATCTATTCGATCTGGCGCAAAATGCAGCGCAAGGGCCTGCAGTTCAGCCAGATCTACGACGTGCGCGCGGTGCGTGTGCTGGTGCCGGAGGTGCGCGATTGCTACACCGCCCTCGGTATCGTGCACACCCTGTGGCGGCATATTCCCAAGGAGTTTGACGACTACATCGCCAACCCCAAGGAGAACGGCTACCGCTCACTGCACACCGCTGTGCTGGGCCCGGAAGGCAAGGTGCTGGAAGTGCAGATCCGCACCCAGGCCATGCACGAGGAAGCCGAGCTGGGCGTGTGCGCGCACTGGCGCTACAAGGGCACCGACGTCAAAGCCAGCTCCAACCATTACGAAGAGAAGATTTCCTGGCTGCGCCAGGTGCTTGAATGGCACGAGGAATTGGGTGATATCGGCGGCTTGGCTGAGCAGTTGCGCGTGGATATCGAACCGGACCGGGTCTATGTCTTCACCCCGGACGGTCACGCCATCGACCTGCCCAAGGGCGCGACGCCGCTGGATTTTGCCTATCGCGTGCACACCGAGATCGGCCACAACTGCCGTGGCGCGAAGATCAATGGGCGGATCGTGCCGCTCAACTACAGCCTGCAGACCGGCGAGCAGGTGGAGATCATCACCAGCAAGCACGGTACGCCGAGCCGCGACTGGCTGAACTCCAACCTCGGTTACGTCACCACCAGCCGGGCGCGGGCAAAGATCGTCCACTGGTTCAAACTGCAGGACCGCGACCAGAACGTCGCGGCCGGTAAGGTCCAGCTGGAGCGCGAACTGCAGCGTCTGGCGCTGCCGCATGTGGACTTCGACAAGTTGGCCGAGAAGGCCAATATGAAGACCAGCGAGGATCTGTTCGCCTCCCTTGGCGCGGGTGACCTGCGCCTGGCGCAACTGGTCAACCTGGCGCAGCAACTAGTCGAGCCGGATCGGGTCAACGAGCAGCTGGAGCTGATCCCGCGCAAGGCGCTGGGCTTCAAGCCGGGCAAACGCGGCGATATCCAGATTCAGGGCGTCGGCAACCTGCTGACGCAGATGGCTGGTTGCTGCCAGCCGCTGCCGGGCGATCCGATTGTCGGCTATATCACTCAGGGCCGTGGCGTCAGCATCCACCGTCAGGACTGCGCCTCGGTGTTGCAGCTGGCCGGGCGTGAGCCGGAGCGGATTATCCAGGTCAACTGGGGACCGGTGCCGGTGCAGACCTACCCGGTGGAAATCATCATCAAGGCCTACGACCGTTCCGGCCTGCTGCGTGACGTGACCCAGGTGCTGCTCAACGAGAAGCTCAATGTACTGGCGGTGAATACCCGCTCGAATAAGGACGACAATACCGCGTCCATGTCTATTACAGTGGAGATTCCGGGGCTGGATGCGCTTGGGCGTTTGTTGGGGCGTATTTCGCAGCTGCCGAATATCATCGAAGCGCGCCGTCATCGAGTTTCCTGAGGCGATTACGACTTAACTGGATTTGCCATGTACCAACTCGACGACCTGCTGCACCTGATGGCCCGGCTGCGCGACCCGCAGCACGGCTGCCCGTGGGACCTCAAGCAGAACTACGCGACGATCGTGCCGCACACCATCGAAGAAGCGTACGAGGTTGCTGATGCCATCGAACGCGGCGATTTCGATCATCTGCCGGGTGAGCTTGGCGACCTACTGTTTCAGGTGGTGTATTACAGCCAGCTGGCCCGCGAGGAAGGGCGCTTCGAGTTTGCCCAGGTGGTCGATTGCATCACCACCAAGTTGATTCGCCGCCATCCCCATGTGTTCCCCGATGGCGATCTGTATGGCGCAGTGGACGTGGCCAAGCTGGAAGAAGCCGCGGTTAAACAGCGCTGGGAAGAGATCAAGGCCGAGGAGCGCGCCGAAAAGGCCGCCGCTCCTGAGCAACTCTCATTGCTCGACGATGTGCCCACGGCGCTGCCGTCACTGAGCCGGGCGATCAAACTGCAGAAACGCGCCGCCCAGGTTGGTTTCGACTGGCCCGAGGCGCTGCCGGTGGTCGACAAGGTGCGTGAAGAGCTGGATGAAGTGCTCGAAGCCATGAGCGAAAACGACCCCGAGGCGATTAGCGAGGAGATCGGCGACCTGCTGTTTGTGGTCAGTAACCTGGCGCGGCATCTGAAGGTCGACCCGGAAACCGCCCTGCGTGCGGCCAATGGCAAGTTCGAGCTGCGTTTTCGTTTTATCGAGCAGGCATTGCGCGAAGCAGGGCGCAACATGGAAGATTGCGCCCTGGATGAATTGGACGCGCTCTGGGGCGAAGCCAAAAAGCTGGAAAAGCAAACCCCAAGTTGTTGAGTTGTGCGGGTGCGGTCTGCCCGCTGATGGTGGGCACGCCCGCTTTAAATTGATGGTTGGAAAGGTAGGTTATGGCTCTCTCACTACGCGATCAGTTGCTTAAAGCCGGGCTGGTCAACGAAAAGCAGGCCAAGCAGGCCGGCAAGCAGCAGCAGAAACAGCAGCGCCTGGTGCATAAGGGGCAGGCCGAGAAGGACGAATCGCAAAAGCTCGCCGCTCAGCAGGCCATGGCCGAGAAGGCCGCGCGCGACCAGGAGTTGAACCGTCAACAGCAGGAAAAGATCGAGCAAAAGGCCCGTGCCGCGCAGGTCAAGCAGCTGATTGAGGCCTCGCGCCTGCCCAAGCTGACCACCGAGGATTACTACAACTTCGTCGATGACAAGAAGGTCAAGCGCCTGTCGGTGAACACCCTGATGCGCAACAAGCTCAGCAGCGGCTCGCTGGCCATCGTGCGCCACGGCGGCGGCTACGAAGTGATCCCGCGCGAAGCTGCGCTGAAGATTCAGGAGCGCGACCCACAACGCGTGGTGCTGCTCAACACCCCGACCGAAGCCCCGGATGCAGATGATCCGTACGCGGCTTATCAGGTGCCGGATGATCTGATGTGGTGACGGCGGACGCCGCTTAAGCACCCATTGGTTTCCCGGATTGCGCTGACGCTTATCCAGGCTACACACTGCCTCTCTCCGCATCACCGGCCATAAAAAAACCGAGCCACTGGCTCGGTTTTTTGTACCCGGTGTGCGCTCAGTCGCGGCGGCCTTCGACCGGCTTACCATCAACTGTGCCTTCCTTAAGCATGATCTGGTATTCCTTGCCGTCTTTCTCGACCTGGTGCAGGCGCACCAGCAGGAACGCCCAATCCTTGGCAAACCAAAGGGTGGTCTTACGGCTGCTTTGGGTCGGATCACGCACGCGCTCGACCTTGATCGCGTCGATCAGGCCTGCCTGGGTGCGTACGGTTTCTTCGCCCAGCACACGGAAGTCATAGGTTTCCACTTCATCGCCATCGACCACCTGATAGCTCATGCTCTTGGTGCCGGCGGCTACGTCGTACTGCAGGGCCAACTGGTAGGTCGACTTGTCCAACAGACCACGGTTCAGCGGTAGGCGCACCAGTGTGTCGCGGTCGCTGCCGATCACCTGTTTGGCGTCCCAGTCGAAGTCATGCTCGATCTTCTTGCCCTTACCCAGGCCGTTGCGCTCGTACAGGTAGGTCTGCGGCAGAAATACTTCTTTATCCACGCGCAGGGTGCTTTGTTCGGTCAGGCTGGCGACCAGCATGGAGGCTTCGAAGTTGAGCTGCCACAGGCCGTTATCCAGGGTTTTCAGGCTGCGTTCGGCGCTGCCGCTGACCGGTAGTTGCTTCCAATCGGCGGTGTAGCTGGCAGAGAAGGGTTTCAGCTCAACGGCCAATGCCGGCAAGCTCAGAAGCGTTAGTGCGAACAGTAAGGCGCGACCCATGGTGTCTCCTAAGTTCGAATAAGGTGTCCGGTACCCGGTAACAGTTGCTCGTCCAACATGGCCCCTTGCTGCGTCAGCTGCAAACGGCCTTCGGCAAACCAGCGCACGGCCAGCGGGTATATCACATGTTCTTGCTCGTGTACGCGCTGGGCCAGGCTGGTCGGCGAGTCATCCGACTGTACCGGTACCACTGCCTGTACGACCAGTGGTCCGCCATCGAGTTCCTCGCTGACGAAGTGCACGCTGCAGCCATGCTCGCTGTCACCGGCGTCCAGCGCCCGTTGATGGGTGTGCAGGCCTTTGTATTTCGGCAGCAGCGAAGGGTGGATATTCAGCAGGCGGCCGGCGTAGTGACGAACGAAACCGGGGGTGAGAATGCGCATAAACCCGGCCAGTACCACCAGTTGCGGATTAAACGCATCAATAGCCTCGACCAGCGCGGCATCGAAGGCTTCACGGCCGTCGAATTGCTTGTGATCGAGCACGGCGGTGTCGATGCCGGCCTGTTTGGCGCGCTCCAGGCCGTAGGCATCGACGCGGTTGGAAATCACCGCGGCGATGCGTGCCGGATTGCTGTCATGGACGATGCTGTCAATCAGCGCCTGCAGGTTGCTGCCAGAGCCGGAGATCAGCACCACCACATTGCAGTCTGTTGGCATTGGTGCCGACATTAGTGCTGTTTCAGGTTGTTCAGCACGACCTGAGCAGCACCTTCGGCAGCTTCACCGATCTGACCGATCACCCAAGGCTGCTCGCCAGCAGCGGTCAGAGTCTGCAGGGTGACTTCGACTTGATCCTGCGCCACGCAGATAACCATGCCGACGCCGCAGTTGAGCACGCGGTGCATCTCGTGCTCGTCAACGTTGCCTTTTTCCTGCAGCCAGTCGAATACCGCTGGGCGCGTCCAGCTGGCGACGTCGACCACGGCTTGTGCGCCTTTTGGCAGCACGCGCGGGATGTTGTCGAGCAGGCCGCCACCGGTGATGTGGGCCATGGCTTTGACTGCGCCAGTGTCCTTGATCAGTTTGAGCAGCGGTTTGACGTAAATGCGGGTTGGCGCCATCAGCAGGTCGGTCAGCGGCTTGCCGTCGACCTGGGTGGTTTCGATTTCAGTACCGGACACTTCGATGATCTTGCGGATCAGCGAGTAGCCGTTGGAGTGCGGGCCGGAGGACGGCAGGGCGATCAGCGCGTCACCAGTGGCGACTTTCGAACCGTCGATGATTTCGGCTTTTTCCACCACGCC
>DASRUM010000181.1:0-15656 GCA_035655415.1 Pseudomonas sp. | reverse complement strand
ACCGCCGACACAAAAAGAAAGAGTCGTCCATATAACAACCAGCCGGACGGCGCAACTTTTCTAAACCAAAGGAGCAATCACGATGCAAGTGATGAAGTGGAGCGTAATCGCCCTCGCAGTAGCAGCGGGCACCACCCAAATTGCCATGGCCTCTGATCAATCAGAATCCAAAGGCTTTGTCGAAGACAGCAGCCTGTCGCTTCTCGCGCGCAGCATGTATTACAACCGCGATGCTCGTAATGGGGCTTCTCGCGGTATCCGCGACAATGGTTATTCTGAAGAATGGGGCGGCAGCGCCCGCGCAATTTTTGAATCCGGCTTCACCCAAGGCACTGTAGGTGTTGGTGTGAATGCTTATGCTGGCACCCTGTTCCAGCTGGACACAGGCACCGGTCGCCGCGGCGTCGGCATGTTCCCGGAAAATGAAGGGAAAGACCTGACCATCGCAAACGCTGCGATCAAAGCCCGCATCTCCAACACAGTACTGACCTACGGCTCGCAAATGCCGGCGCTTCCGGTATTGGCCGCCGATGATGGCCGCCTGCTGCCTGAAACCTTTGAAGGCACCATGATCACCAGCACCGAGATCGAAGGCCTTGAACTCAATGCTGGTCGCTTCACTGCGCAAAATCTCATGAATCAGTCCGGCAGAGATAGCTTTGGCCTCAAATCTATCGACGTAGCTGGTGGCTCCTATGCTTTCAGCGATGACTTCAGTGCGGCACTTTACTGGAGTGACCTTGAAGACCGCTATGAGCGCAAGTATGCAAATCTAAACTACAATCTGGCTCTTGCTGAAGAACAGTCTCTTGGTTTTGATTTCAACATTTACAAGAGCGACTATGATCGTCAATTCGGCGGTGGTGACAACACCATCTGGAGCTTGGCGACCAAATATACTTTAGGTGCTCACGGCTTTATATTTGCACACCAACGCAACACCGGCGATCGCGGCTTTGATTATGGCGTTGGCGATGGCGGTGGTTCTATTTTCGTAGCCAACAGCTTCCTCTCAGACTTCAACCTAGAGGATCAGCGCTCCTGGCAAGCTAGCTATGAATTGGACATGGCTACATTTGGCGTACCAGGCCTCAGCCTCAAAACTGCCTACATCTGGTCTGACAACATTGCTACTGGTGCAGGCGACGATGGTAAAGAGCATGAGTTCTTCAACCAAGTTAAATACGTAGTCCAGGATGGTGCGGCGAAGGATCTGTCCTTCCGCCTTCGCTCCTCCGTACTGCGCAGCAACTCGGAAGTAGGTACCGATACCAACGAAGTGCGTGCTTACATCGAATACCCACTGAGCGTTCTGTAACTAAGACCGTTTAGCTGGTAAGAAAAGCCCGACCTAGGTCGGGCTTTTTCTTGCCAGCTTAAAACTTACAACGGTAACGCGTAAGTTCCCGTTACATGTGCCACCAACTCTTCTTCATTACCATGCGAATATACGGATACTTCGCAAACAGCCTGCCTGCGACTCAATCTCAATATCCGCGCCTCTGCCAATAGATCAACTGGCTTGGGCTTAACCAGGAAGTTGATATTCAAGTTAGATGTCACAGCCATTTCCACCCGACCGAGACTGCCCAGCACCACCGCATACATCGCCGCATCTGCCAGGGCCATAATGGTCGGGCCGGACAAGGTGCCGCCGGGTCGAATCAACTTGCCGTGAAATGGCACCCGCGCCAGTGCACCCTTAGCATCCAATCGATCAATACACAGGTTGATATCTTCTGCCATCGGTAGCCCTGCCCGAATCAGCGCCTGCACCTGTTCCGCCGTCAATATCGACACACTCCCCTCCTTTTATAAGCACACGCAAGCATCCTGTACGCATCTGTACAGGCACCGTACAATGCGGGCCATTCAAAATCTCTTGCAACCGACAGAACAGCCAAATATGCGTACCAGCCAGTTCCTGCTCTCGACTCTGAAAGAAACCCCATCCGATGCCGTGGTCATCAGCCACCAGCTAATGCTGCGTGCCGGCATGATCCGCAAGCTGGCTTCCGGCCTGTATACCTGGCTGCCCATGGGCCTGCGCGTGCTGCGCAAGGTTGAGAAAGTTGTGCGCGAGGAAATGAATGCCGCTGGCGCGCTGGAAGTACTGATGCCTGGCATTCAACCAGCAGAGCTGTGGCAGGAATCCGGTCGCTGGGAACAGTACGGCCCAGAACTGCTGCGCATGAAGGATCGCCACGGCCGCGATTTCTGCGCCGGCCCGACCCATGAAGAAGTCATCACCGATCTGGCACGTAACGAGCTGAACAGCTACAAGCAGTTGCCGATCAACCTGTATCAGATCCAGACCAAGTTCCGTGACGAAATCCGCCCGCGCTTCGGCCTGATGCGTGGACGCGAGTTCATCATGAAGGACGCCTACTCCTTCCACGTCGATCAGGCGTCCTTGCAGCAAACCTACGACCGCATGCACCAGGCCTACTGCAACATATTCACCCGCCTGGGCCTGAACTTCCGCCCAGTGCAAGCTGATACCGGCTCCATCGGTGGCACTGGCTCCCACGAGTTCCACGTATTGGCCGACTCCGGCGAAGACGATATCGCCTTCAGCGACAGCTCCGATTACGCCGCCAATATCGAGAAAGCCGAAGCGGTTCCGCGCGAAAGCAGCCGTGGCGCGGCGACTGAAAGCATGCGCATGGTTGAAACCCCGGACACCAAGACCATCGACGCGCTGGTTCAGGGCTTTGGCCTGGCCATCGAGAAAACCATCAAGACCCTGATGGTGCACGGCGCGAAAAAAGGCACCCTGGTCGCCCTGATCGTACGCGGCGACCACGAACTCAATGAGATCAAAGCCGCCAACCTGGAGCTGGTTGCCAGCCCGCTGGTTTTCGCCAGCGAAGCCGAGATTCGCGCAGCTATCGGCGCAGGTCCAGGCTCACTGGGCCCGGTCAATCTGCCGATCCCTTGCATCATCGACCGCTCGGTTGCCCTAATGAGCGACTTCGCCTCTGGCGCCAATATCGACGACAAGCATTATTTCGGCGTCAACTGGGAGCGCGACCTGCCGCTGCCGGAAGTTGCCGACCTGCGCAATGTACTGGCTGGCGACCCGAGCCCAGATGGCAAAGGCAAGCTAGAAATCAAACGCGGTATCGAAGTCGGGCATATCTTCCAGCTGGGCACCAAGTACAGCGAAGCGCTGAACTGCCAGGTGCTGGGTGAGAACGGCAAGCCGGTGACCCTGACCATGGGCTGCTATGGCATCGGCGTTTCCCGCGTGGTGGCAGCAGCCATCGAGCAGAACAATGACGATCGCGGCATTCTTTGGAATGACGCTCTGGCGCCTTTCCATATCGCCCTGGTGCCATTGCGTTACGAGACCGACGCCGTGCGCGAAGCCACCGACAAGCTATATGCCGAGCTGACCGCTGCCGGTTTCGAAGTACTGCTCGATGACCGTGACAAAAAGACCAGCCCGGGCATCAAATTCGCGGATATGGAACTGATCGGCATCCCGCATCGCATCGTAGTCAGCGATCGTGGCCTGGCCGAAGGCAACCTGGAGTACAAGAGCCGCAAGGAAACCGACGCCCAGGCCGTGCCTGTCGCCGACATCCTGAGCTTTATCCAGGCCCGTATCAGCCACTGATCTCAGCCCCTTTAGCAAGAGTCGTCATGTTCAAGCGAAACACCTTCAGCCTCATCGCCACCCTTGTGGGTGGCTCTCTGCTTCTCAGCGGTTGCGCCAACCAGTTGCCGCAACGCAGCGAACACGAGGAGCGCGTCGAGCGCAAACTGCTCGATCACAGCCTGCAGATCGATGTCGGTGAGCCACGCGTGCTGGAGTTGCCGCAACGCCGCGTGCGCGTGCATGAGCAGAAGACTTTCGAGGTCACGGCGTTTGACGTAACGCGCCGCTATGACCGCTACACCCCTTACCAGCCTTGGCGCGAACTGTATGAAGTGCCGCTGGGAGCACTGGCGGTGGTCGGCGGTATCGGCGCCAACGTGTTGAACGTGGTATTGCTCGGCAGTCTGCCCGACAGCGCCACCAAGGACTGGATCAGCTACGGCTTTGCCGGGCTCAACCCGGCAATGAACGTCGAGTCCAACGGCCGCTCGCAGCAGAACCTCGCCAGCCTTGAGGAGAGTCGCCAGGATGCCCGCATGGAATACTCCAGCCTGCCGTGGGCAGAGCGCCCGGTGCGGGTTAAAGCCGGCGAACAGAACCACGAACTGCTCACCGACCGTAACGGCATCCTGCGCCTGAACCTGCTCGACAGCCCGTTTGCCGAAGAAGATGTCACCCTTATCAGCACGCTGTTGCTTACGGTTGAAGATGATCAAGGCTCGGCGCGCGCCGATGCCTCCCTGCTGGTCAGTCGCACCTTACGCGGCAAGCTGCAGGAAGCCCACGACCTGATCTACAACGACCTTGAGGGTGATGACGTTACCCAATGGGTGCATCGGGTCAAACGCCTATCGGAACTGGGCCTCGAAGAGGAGGCCAGCGAGCTGGAACAGAGCCTGATCGAGCTGACACGCAACGATCCGGAACTGCAGAAAATCTTCCTCCAGGCCCTGACCAAAGACGCCGGCCGCCTGGTCGCCGATCCTGGCAACGACTGACGTCCCCATGCTGCAGCGCCTAACCTGCGCCCTACTCGGCCTGCTGCTCTGCGGCACGGCTTATGCCGAAGTGCGTCAGGCGCCAGAGCCGGAACTGCGCACACTGCTGCAACAGACCGTGGCCCAGGCCGACAGCTTCCAAGATCGCTTCGATGCCGAAGTCTGGCTGCTGGATATGTCCACGCGCATGCGCCGCTATATCCCGGATGCCGAGGAACGCCTGAGCCTGCTGCGCCTGGTGCATCGCGAAGCCAGCAAAGCCGGCTTGCGCCCAGATCTGGTAATTGCACTGATTCATGCCGAAAGCCATTTCGACCGCTTCGCCATCTCCTCAGTCGGCGCTCAGGGCATGATGCAGGTGATGCCCTTCTGGAAAGCCGAGCTGGGCCGCCCACAGGACAACCTCACCGACAATGCCACCAACCTGCGTTATGGCTGCACCATCCTCAGCTTCTATTTACGCAAGGAAAATGGCGACCTGAACCGAGCACTGGCGCGCTATAACGGCAGTCTGGGCAAACACACCTACTCGGCCAAGGTGGTCGGTTTCTGGCATGACTTCTGGTTCGTCAAACCGTGAACAGATTCAGCGCCGCACGATAAATCCGGCAACCCCCTGCTGCGCCTGCTCTTGCAGCTCCAGTGAGGTAACTTCAGCAGCCTGCGGCCCGTGTTGCAACCAGCTCGTCAATTCAGCCACCGCCGTTTCATCACCCTCGAACAGCACTTCGACCCGGCCATCGGCCAGGTTGCGCACCCAACCATCGAGATCAAGCCGCTCAGCCTGCTCCGCCGTTGCCTGGCGAAAGCACACACCCGGAACGCGGCCGCTAACGTAACCATGCATGCAGGTACGCGCCACGGCTTAGTCCTCCGCCTTGAGTGCAGTGAGGCGAGCCGTCAGACCAGCAGCCGTCTGTTCACCGAGCAAGCGCTCACGCATACGGCCCTGATCGTCGACGATATAGGTCACCGGCAGCACTTCGGCACGCAGCAACTGATAGCGCCCGGCCGGGTCCTGCGCCAGCACGGTAAAGTTGATGCCCATGTCTTGCGCGGCCTGACTCAACTTCTCACCCTGCAGCGCATCGAAATTCACCCCGAGCACCTGCACGGATTGCTCCTTGAGCTGTTGCTCCAAGGCATTGAGTTCGGGAATCTCGGTGCGACAAGGTGCGCACCACTGCGCCCAGTAATTAATCACTAACCACTGGCCTTCCAGGCGCTCAACCGCTACCTTTCGTCCATATTGATCGACGCCTATATCTTCAGCGCAACCGGCAAGAATCAGACCTATGCCTACGCCCGCCACAGCACGGATGATCGCCTGGAAACGCATTCCCATGCATTCGCTCCCTGATTCCATAAGGTTGATATGACATTAGATGCCTTGCGCCTGGAAGTGCCAGACATCCTCGAAACCGATGTCGCGCCACTAGCCGACCTTAATGAGCAGCTGGCCCAAGCCCGCCTGCAGTCGCCAGAGCTGGCCTTGCAGCAGGCGCTCGGCCTGCTCTTCAGGCTGAACCGTAGCGCCATGACCTTACTCGAAAGGCAGCGCGCACTGCAAAGCTTCAGCGATCAGTACCGCCATTACAGTAAGGCCTACCAGGGCGAGAATCCACCTACGGCCTTGTTCGTGCACCTGTGCAGCGAACTGGCTATCGGCTTTAAACGCCTGCTCCTGCAAATCCTCCAGGGCCGCCAGCCATCACGCCCACACCTGGCCTGGTGCCTGTATATGGCCCAGCACTTTCTCGCGCAGAGCCTGCTGCGCCACTATCAGTTGTATCAGGAGCCGCCGCCCAGTCTGTGGCGCGATAGCCATCTGCTGTACTGGATCGGCGAACATCAAGACTGCCTGGATGAACCAGTAGCCGCGGCGTTTACCCCACAACCGGCAAACACCATGCGCGGCATCTACCAGCAAATGCTGCTGCTCGCGCTGAGCAACCCGTTTCACCTTGCCGATGGCGAATGTGCGCTGCTGTTCGGCGCTCTTTCGCCGCTAGCTGGGCTGGCGCGCCTGCTGCCATGGGATGAGGACGATGAAATCGAAGGACCGACCATCGACCTGACAGAGGCGCAACCCTGCCTGAGCTACGCCCAGACGCCAGAAGGCAGCGCTGACTGTTTGCGCCGCTTCGAGCTGGGCGCCTTGCTGGTGGCCCTGCATGATCCCGCACCGCTACAAAGTCAGGCGGAACGCCAACTGCTGGAACGCGTGCAACAACACTGGCTGGGGCGCCAGCAACGTCGACATACCCGCGCCGACCACAGCTCGGAATGCAACCTGATGGTCGGCCTGCCCGCTATTCATGCACAGTTGCTGGAACAACGGCCACTGCGCACCAGCGCGCAGATGCTCGACGCCAGTGCGGGCGGCGCACGCTTGCTGTGTAATGCCGACCAGGCCGCGCAGCTGCCGGTTGGCCAGCTTGTGCTATTGATCACCGGCAACGATACGCCGACCCTGGCCCTGGTGCGCTGGCGGCATCTGAATAGCGAAGGCCTGCACCTTGGCCTGCGCTACCTGAAAGGCCTGCCGCGTCCGGTATGGCTACGGCGCGCACCCAGCGCCCAGACTCACCCAGGCGTACTGCAGAGCACGCCGGCACCGGGCAACGGCTGGCACCATGGCCTATGGCTGCCGAATGGGCAGTTTGTTGAAGGGGAAAATGTCTGGCTGCAACTGGCCAGCGCACACAACCAGGCGATCCTGCCGCTGCCGATCGCCAATCTGGTCACCGCATCTGTCACTCGCTACCCGATGCAGCTGGCCTAAGCCTTGTTGCCGATACGCTAAAACTGCGAGAAAGGTCACGCCGAACGCCGGCCGAGCGCACAGTTTCATCGGACGAGCCAAGCTTATACTTCATCGCACTCACGCTTGATGCGATCCGTTATTAGCCTGGAACACCACCATGACCCAAGCCCTCGATAAGTTGGTCGGCCCCGTGCCATCTGCCATCGTCAATCTCGCCCGCTTACAGGTCACCCCGTACGAAGGGCGCGTCGCTGAGTTCAACGTGGCCGCCTGGCTGCACTTGCCGGGGCTGGCCAACCTGCCTGTGTCCCTGCTTATCAGCTATCGCGACGGCACCACCCGCCGTGAAGTGATGGTTGACCACGGCAAGGTCAATCAGCACAGCAAGATTCTGCTTTCCAGCGTGGCCCGCCTGCCGGTGAAGCTGAAGATCGAAGAAATGCAGGTGCGTCTGCGCTCTGCCGTGCCGGCGACCAACCTGGTGGTCGAGGAGCTGTTTGTGCAAGCGGTCGAGTTGCCACAAACCGATAGCCGCCAAGCTCTCGCCTGATAGCACCCCACTACACACAAACCCCGCGCACTGACGCGGGGTTTTGCGTTTAGCGCGAGAGTATTCCTGCAGGCCCGCACTGGGTGTCAGAATCAGGTCGCGCAACAGTTTCAGATGAGCCAGAAGAGTTGAGCTGCTCAGACGGGTTGGAATTGACCAAAGACTGTGGCCAGCTGCTAAAGCGCAGGCCAGTGATGCGATTAAGGCGCTCGAGGGCCTCTTGCGGGTCACGCTGGTATAGATGAATCACTTTGCCTTTAGTGGCTGTCATAACGCCTTCACACTCCGCCAATCCCTGCCCTGCTGGCAACCTGATCGCTATCTGCAAGACAAATAGCCAGAAGCGTGCCAGCTTCCTTTTAACCGCGTTTGGCGACCTTCATGGTTGCCAGTGCCATCATGCGCCATCAGCGCAACGCCGCAAACTGACGTTTTACGTCAGTTTTCCGACTCAGCCTCTGGCTGCAACCACTTCGCCAGGTCTTCACCAAATAGCGCCGCCTGCTCTTCCTGCAACTTCGTCAAACCGCTGCGCAGCGCTGGATACCAGACCTCATCGAGTTCCTCGGGCAAATTCTCCGCCCTGGGCATCGGCCAGGGACTATGACTAAGCAGCTGCTGCAGCGAATAATGACCGAGGTCGCGGCTCAACACCCAGGTGCCGGAACCTGTGGGAGCGATCAGTTTCTGCTGCTCGAGAAAAACCAGAATCTCTTCCCACTCATGTTCAGCCAGCGACCAGCCCTGACGCTGCACATCCAGCAAGCGCACTTTCAAACCCGACTGATGACGCTCGTAGAACACCCGCAACACACCAAGCGCCATCAGCAAACGCGGCACCGCACGCTTGCGCCATTGCTGGGAAAAGCCCAGGTTGCAGACCAGTTCGGCGCCGAACAGCACGATCAGCCAAGACACGTAGATCCACAACAGAAACAGCGGCACCGTGGCAAACGCGCCGTAAATCAGCTGATAACCAGGAAACAGGCGCACATACAGGCCGAACAGCATCTTCGCCACTTCGAACAGCACTGCCGCGAACAACCCGCCTAGCAGCGCATGCCGCACCGGCACCTGAGCATTCGGCACCGTGGCATACAGCAGAGTGAACGCCGCCACGCTAAACAGCAGCGGCATAAACTTCAGAACGACCTGAGCTCCGAGCAAGGCATCCGGCCCGGAAATCAGCGACAGAGAAGTAAAGTAAGTGCTGATGGCAAAACCGCCACCGAGCAACAACGGCCCCAGGCTGAGAATCGCCCAGTACAGCAAAAAGCTCGACACACCACGCCGCGGCTGACGCACGCGCCAGATGGTGTTGAAGGTCTTCTCGATGGTCACCAGCATCCAGAACGCCGTCGCGGCCAATACCGCCACACCAATCCAGGTCAGTTGACGCGCCTGGCTGGTGAAATCACGCAGATACTGCTGCAAGGTTTCACCGGCAGAAGGCACAAAGTTGCGGAAGATAAAGCTCTGAATCTGCTCGCCGGTATCCTGAAACGCCGGAACAGCCGAGAGCATGGAAAAGGTCACCGTCATCATCGGCACCACCGCAAACAGGGTGGTGTAGGTCAAGGCCGCGGCATTACTGGTGCCTCGGTCGGCAATAAAGCGCTGCAACAAAAAGCGCCAGAACTCCAACAGATTGTTAACACGCTGCAGCATGCCCTCTCCTTAGCCATTTGCATCCCGGCACCTGTGCTACAGAGGCGCAGGCGTGAGTGCCGTTAGCGGTTAGAATAGCCGCCATCGAAGGTAACAGGCGACCCGAACATGACCGCTATGACGCTCTACCATAACCCGCGCTGCTCAAAATCGCGCAGTGCATTGCAATTGCTCGAAGACCGTGGGCTCAGCCCAACCATCGTGCGTTACCTGGACACGCCGCTGAACACCGCCCAGCTGCAGACTCTGCTGGATAAGCTCGGCATCAGCCCACGGCAACTGCTGCGCACTGGCGAAGATGAATACAAAACCCTAGGCCTGAGCGACCCGCAACTGACTGACGCACAGCTGATCGACGCCATGGTCAGCCAGCCAAAATTAATTGAGCGACCCATTCTGGTCGTCGGCGACAAAGCCGTCGTCGGTCGCCCACCTGAAACCATTCTGGAGATTCTGCCGTGAGCACGCCTTACATCCTGGTGCTGTATTACAGCCGTCATGGCGCCACTGCAGAAATGGCCCGGCAGATCGCCCGTGGTGTAGAAATGGGCGGCCTGGAAGCGCGCTTGCGCACAGTACCGACGGTCTCCAGCGAATGCGAAGCAGTGGCTGCCGATATCCCAGCCGAAGGCGCGCTGTACGCCAGCCTTGATGACCTGAAGAACTGCGCTGGCCTGGCACTCGGCAGCCCGACCCGCTTCGGCAATATGGCCGCTCCGCTCAAGTACTTCCTTGATGGAACTAGCGGCCTGTGGCTAACCGGTGGCCTAGTCGGCAAACCCGCCGGCGTATTCACTTCCACCGCTAGCCTGCACGGCGGCCAGGAAACCACCCTGCTGTCGATGCTGCTGCCACTGCTGCACCACGGCATGCTGATTACCGGCCTGCCCTACAGCGAAGCTGCGTTGCTGGAAACCCGTGGCGGCGGCACGCCCTATGGCGCCAGCCACCACGCCGGTGCTGATGGCAAACGCGCTCTTGATGAACATGAAATTGCCCTGTGCCGCGCACTCGGCCAGCGCCTGGCGCAAACCGCCGCAAGACTGGAGAGCGCCCGTGGCTAAAACCGCAAAACCGCTGCCGTCCCTGGAATGGTTGCAACCGCGCCTGAACATCAGCCGCGCGGTCAGTCTATTGAGTTTTTTCAGCCTCGCCGCGTTGCTGCTGGCGTGGAACCTGTGGTTCGCCAACGTCCCCAGCAAATTGCTCTGGGTGATCCTCGGCGTACAACTCGCGCCTCTTCTGTTACTCGCCCCCGGCCTGATCCTAGGTAACGCCCGCGCCCACGCCTGGGCCTGTTTTGTGGTCAATCTGTACTTTATCCAGGGCGTACTCGCGGCCTTCGACCCCAGCAAGGCGCTGTATGGCTGGCTGCTGACAGGGCTGAGCTTCAGCCTGTTCTGCGCCGCACTGATGTTTACCCGCTGGCGTTTTCAGTTCGAGCGTAAACTGGCAGGGGAATCCTGATGCGCTTGGTGTTGCTGCCAGGCCTCAACGGCAGCAACACCCTGTTCGGACCTTTACTGGCTCATCTGCATCCAGCGCTGGAAGTGCAGGTGCTAGAACTGCCTACTGAAGGCAGCCAAGCCTATAAAGATTTGGCCGATCTATTGTTAGGTAGGCTCGGCAATGCACCCTATGTGCTGCTTGGCGAATCGTATTCCGGTCCACTGGCCTACCTGCTGGCACTACATCGGCCACCTGGATTGCGGGGCGTGATCTTCGCCGCCTCATTCTTGAGTCTGCCGCATCCACTACTGCCGCAGCTCAAGTACCTACCGTTGCCTCGCTGGTTACTTGCGCAAAACACCTTGTTAAGCCTGTTCTGCCTAAATGGCCAAGCCAGCACCGAGCTGACCCAGTTATTGCGTGAAGAAATCCAGAAGCTACCACCGCGTTTGCTACGAGCACGTTTGTACAGCCTTAGCCAATTACAGAAACCTGCATTGCAGCTCGAATTGCCCACACTGCACCTACTGGCCAAGCAAGACCGGCTGGTAACCCGCAGAGCCCAGGCCAGTCTGTCGGCATGCTGTACGCAGCTGACAGAGATCGTATTGGCTGGCCCGCATTTTCTTTTGCAGACCCAACCACAGGCCTGTGCAAACACTATACAGCGCTTTATTGCCGGGCTGCCGGCAGACTAGACAGGCCTACTACCAGCCGAGAGTTTCTTTAAGAAAGGGAATTGTCAGCTTGCGCTGGGCTTGCAACGACGCCTGATCCAGACGCTCAAGCAACTCGAACAACGCGCTCATACTGCGCTCGCCGCGAGTCAGGATAAAACGCCCGACTTCATCACTCAGGTGCAGCCCGCGACGCGAAGCACGTAGTTGCAAGGCGCGCAGCTTGTCCTCGTCGGACAGCGATTGCAGCTGAAACACCAGCGCCAATGTCAGGCGCGACTGCAGATCAGCCAGTTGCACCGGCAATTCGCGCGGCGAGCTGCAGGCGGCCAGTAACAGCCGCCGACCACTGTCGCGCAGGCGATTAAACAGATGAAACAACGCCTCTTCCCAGTCGCTGCGCCCAGCCACCGCATCCAGATCATCCAGACACACCAGCTCGCACTGCTCCAGATTGTCGAGCAGCGCCGGGCCGTACTCGACCACCTCAGCCAACGGCAGGTATACCGCCGGCTCGCCACGCTGCTCAAAGCGCAAACAGGCTGCCTGCAACAAGTGACTTCGCCCTACGCCCTCACCGCCCCACAGATAGATCAGGCTTTCCGTCCAGCCGGCATCGGCCTCGCACAGACGCTCGACATAACCCAACGCCGCAGCGTTAGCTCCGGGGTAGTAATTGGCGAAAGTGGCGTCGTCACGCAGACGCACACCTAAAGGCAGTTGTATGGGGGTCATACTAGGTTGGGCGGCTCGTCGGAACCGCTGGCTGGCTCACCGTAAAGATCGGAAAGTTTATAGAAATCATGCAGATGACGCACTAACACCATAATCACCGCAGCCACTGGCAAGGCCAGTAGAACGCCAGTAAAGCCGAACAGTTGGCCGCCGGCCATGATCGCGAAGATCACTGCTACCGGGTGCAGGCCAATGCGGTCGCCCACCAGCATCGGTGTCAGCAGCATCCCTTCGAGCATTTGCCCGACGATAAAGACTGCAGCGATGGCCACCAGTGGGTAAGGGTCCATGCCGAACTGAAACAGGCCGGCCGTCAATGCCGCACCGATGCCGACCACCACACCCAAATACGGCACGATGCTGGCCAAGCCGGCCAGTACGCCGATCAACAGTCCGAGCTCCAGGCCAATCACCATCAGGCCGGTGGCATACATCACACCCAGCGCCAGCATCACCAGCAACTGACCGCGCAGGAAGGCGCCGAGCACTTCGTGACACTCACCGAACAGCTGCACAACCAGGCCTTCACGACCACGCGGCAGCAAGCTGCGCAGTTTGGCGACCATAAGGTCCCAATCGCGCATCAGGTAGAAGCTCACCACCGGAATCAGTACCAGATTGGCCAGCCAGGCCAGCAGCGCCAGGCCTGAAGAGGTAGCCGTGGACAGCAGCATGCCGACGATATCGGTGGTTTTGCCCAGTTCCCCGGACAGCGCGGCTTTCAGCTGATCAAAGCGCCAGAAGCCTTCGTTCAGACCCAGTTTGAGCTGAACCCATGGCAGAGCCTGGTTCTGTGCCCAGTCGAGCATCTCCGGGATCAACTCGTACAAGCGCACCAGCTGCTTACCCAGCATGGGCACCAATACCAGTAGCAGGATGGCCATGATCAGGGTGATCAGCGCAAAGACCACCACCACGCCCCAGGTCCGCGAGAGTTTCCAGCGCTCCAGACGGTCGACCAGCGGGTCGCCCATATAGGCCAGCAGCACGCCGATCAGAAACGGCGAGAGAATCGGCGCCAGCAGGTACAACAGGCCGCACAGCAACAGCGCCCCGACTATCCATATCCAACGATGTGAATCGATCATGCCCAGCGCTCCATATGCCAACGTTTTATCCAGAAAGACTCAAACCGCGAGGCCCGTTACATAAGAAAACCGCAGCTCGATAGCTGCGGTTTTCAAGTCAGGGACCGGGTGTAATAGCCGCAGTCTACCAGCGAAACCTCAGCACATTGTCAGGGGCTACCGCTGTGGCAGCGGGCTCAGCCGCAGTAGCCGGCGGCGTAATCGACTGGTTAGCATCGAGCGCAGGGGCTTCTGCCGGCACTTCCTGCAAGCGCGCCAGGCCCAGTTGCGCACGCAACTGCTCGGCATTGGCATTGACGGCAAAGGTCAGCGTATCGCCCTGAACCTTGCGCAGTTGCGCCGCGAACGGCTCAAGAATGCGCTGCAGCTCGGCATAACGCGCCAGGTCAACGCCCTGCACTTCCACGGTAAGACCACTGGCGGCGCCAGCCGCGACAATAAAGCGGGGTGCCAGACGCTGGTTGACCGCCAACAGGATGGCATCGGCCAACGCGGCTTGATCGGCACCTTGCACAGTGCCCTGCTCCCGCTCATCGCCCAGCCACAGGCGCCACTCGGCCTGCCATTGGCCGTTTGCTTCGCGCGCCATAACGGCCAGCAAGGCATCGGCGGCGTAGCGTTCGGAGATTTCACGCAGGGCAGCCGGATCATTGGCCGTGAGGTTTTCCGGCACTGCCACCAGTTGTTCGGCCAGATCAGCCAACGGCAGGCGCAGCGGCAGTCCACGGTGCTGCGCGGCCTGATTGAGCGGTGCGGCAGCGGCTTGACCATCACCGAGCAGACGGCTGCCGTCGCTGGCATCGCTCAGCCACCACAGCAAAATGCTCGGACGATTGGCGCCCCACAGCGCCAAGCCCGCCTGACGCAGGCTGCGATCGGTGCTCTGCGGGTCAAAGTCGACCAGCAGCTGCTCACCCTCATAACCATATTGGCTGACGATCTGTTGCGGGTCCTTGCGCAGCGCCGCCAGTGCCGGGTTCTGCGCTGCATCGGCCTTGCCGGTCAGACGCAATACCAGGGTATCCAGCGCGCGGCTCAGGGCGGCAGCGCGCTCTTCCGGTTGCTGGCTGCTGACCGCTTCGCGGACTTGGTACAGATCACTCACCGGCGCGGCAAACGCCGGCAGGCCGGACAGCGACAAACAGACTAGAAGCAGGCGAGCGGTCAAACGCATGGATGAATTCTCGACGGACGGAAAGTGGCGCGCAGGCCAGGTTTAACAATAGTTGCGGCCAACCCACGCCATATAAGGCAGGCGACGCTGACTCAAGAGTGCGAGTTTAGGTGCTGTTAAGGCGCATTCCAAAGCCCTTTTCAGCCTCGAATCGCCAACAGCGACCAGATTCTGAGCAAGTGGCTACCTTAAACAGCACGCCTAACAGCCGCAACCTTCGCGGGTGGCCGCTGCCGGGCAAGCCTGATAAAATCGCGCGCCTTCGCAGACCGCCGCCACAAGCGGTGGTGCCAATCCGAATTTCCCCTAAAGGCCTGGATCTATGAGCAAGCAACCCTCCATCAGCTACAAGGACGCAGGTGTAGATATCGACGCGGGCGAAGCCCTGGTCGAACGCATCAAAGGCGTGGCCAAGCGCACCGCGCGTCCGGAAGTCATGGGTGGGCTGGGCGGCTTCGGCGCGCTGTGCGAGATCCCGGCTGGCTACAAGCAACCGGTACTGGTCTCCGGCACCGACGGCGTGGGCACCAAGCTGCGCCTGGCGCTGAACCTGAACAAACACGACAGCATCGGCCAGGACCTGGTCGCCATGTGCGTTAACGACCTGGTGGTTTGCGGCGCCGAGCCACTGTTCTTCCTCGACTACTACGCAACCGGCAAGCTCAACGTCGACGTGGCCGCCACCGTAGTCACCGGCATCGGCGCCGGCTGCGAACTGGCGGGCTGCTCGCTGGTTGGCGGTGAAACCGCTGAAATGCCCGGCATGTACGAAGGCGAAGACTACGACCTGGCCGGCTTCTGCGTTGGCGTGGTGGAAAAAGCCGAAATCATCGACGGTTCGAAAGTCGCCACTGGTGACGCGCTGATCGCCCTGCCGTCCTCCGGCCCGCACTCCAACGGCTACTCGCTGATCCGCAAGATCATCGAAGTGTCCGGTACTGAAATC
>DASRUM010000180.1:0-5254 GCA_035655415.1 Pseudomonas sp. | reverse complement strand
CCACATGAGCCTGCAGAATCACCTGACCGAGCCACTCAATGCGGCCTTGGTGGCAAAAGGTGCCAAGGTGCACTCCATCGGCGCCTGCGGTGCCAGTGCGGCGGATTGGCTGATCACCAAGAAGGTTGACTGCGGCGCCGTGCAGGACAATACCGGCAAGCTGGTCCTCAAGGGCAGCGGTGCGACGACCACCCCAATCAAGCAGCTGATTGCGCAGAAAAAGCCGGATGTGGTGGTGCTGGTCATCGGTGACACCATGGCCTCTTACGACAAGCCAGCGTTTCCCAAGGCCTGGGCCTGGCAGAGCGTCACCAACCTGACCAAGGCGATTGCTGAAACAGGCACCAAATGCGTGTGGGTAGGGCCGGCTTGGGGCAAAGTGGGCGGCATGTACAAGAAAAACGATCAGCGTACCCAGCTGATGTCGCAGTTCCTGGCTGCCAACGTTGCGCCGTGCACCTATGTCGATTCATTGAAGATGTCCAAGCCAGGTCAGTGGGTCACCACTGATGGCCAGCATTTCACCGTGGCCGGCTACAAGGCCTGGGGCAATGCAATTGCCGAAGCCATGGCCAAGCTGCCAGCTGCCAGCCTTAAGGGAGGCAAATGATGCGCGCACTGTTTAGCTTGCTTGCGCTGCTGCCGGTAAGCCTGCTGCAGGCTGCCGAGATCCCCCTGTACCCTACCGGCCCGAGTGAAGACTCTGCTTTCCTGCGCTTCTTCAATGCCGGTGACACCGCGCTGGAGCTGAGTGCGGAGAATGGTGCCAGCCTGCGCCTTGAAGGCGATGCGCGCGCGTCCGACTTCCTCACCGTGCCGGCTGGCAAGCCGATCAAGGGCAGTCTCAAGCAGGGCGAGGCGCAGCAGGCGCTGGACATCAGCGTGGCGCCGGGTGAGTTCGCCAGCGTGGTTGGCATTGCCACAGAGCAGGGCCTGAACCTGGTCACCGTGCGCGAAGTGCCGGATGATTTCAATGCACTCAAGGCTTCGTTGGCGTTCTACAGCCTCGATGCGAGCTGCACCAACGCCGGGTTGCAAGCAGCCGGGCGTAATGTCGATATTTTCAAGGATGTTGCCTATGGCGCCGTGCAGCGTCGCTCGATCAATCCGTTGAGCCTGTCGGTTCAGCTGCGTTGCGCTGGTGCCTCAGTGGGCGAGCCGCTGGCGCTGGGTGAGTTGGCGGCCGGCCAACGCTACACCCTGTTCCTTGTCCCTTCGGCTGACGGCCCGCGCCTGTTCCAGGCCCTCGATAACCTGGCGAACTGACGTATAAAACATGGTCTTCACCTCGCTCGAGTTCCTGACGCTCTTTCTGCCCCTCGTTTTGCTGATCTATGTGCTCGCGCGACCGCGGTGGCGCAACGGCGTGTTGCTGGTCGGCAGTTGGGTGTTCTTCGGCTGGCTCAGCCCGATGTTCATGCTGCTGCATACGGTGCTGACCGTGATTACCTGGATCGGTGGATTGCTGATCGATCGAGCGCCGTTCGGCTCGAAGAGCCGTGTGCGCTGGTTGGCCGGGATGATCGTGCTCAATGTCCTGGTGCTGTGCTGGTACAAGTACGCCAATATCCTGGCAGCGACCCTCAATGAGCTGCTGATGTCTCAGGGGGCAATGCCGCTGGAGTGGCAAAAGGTGGCACTGCCGGCGGGGCTGTCGTTTATCGTGCTGCAAGCCATTTCATACCTGGTCGACGTGCATCGGCGCACCGTCAAGGTCGAGCGCAGCTTTATCGACTATGCCACCTACCTGCTGATGTTTGGCCAGTCCATCGCCGGGCCGATCATTCGTTACAGCTGGGTCAGTGAAGAGCTGTCCAATCGAGGGCTCAGCTGGCGCAACTTTAGCCTGGGTGCCCGGCGTTTCATGATTGGCATGAGCATGAAAGTATTGGTGGCCGATAGCCTGGCGCCTGTGGTCGATGTTGCCTTTGCGTTGCCGGAGCCGAGCTTTGTCGATGCCTGGATGGGTTGCCTGGCGTATTCGCTGCAGCTGTTTTTCGACTTTGCCGGCTACAGCGCCATGGCCATTGGTATTGGTCTGATGTTGGGGTTCCATTTTCCGGAGAACTTCAATCGGCCCTACCTGGCGCGCAGTATTCAAGATTTCTGGCGGCGCTGGCACTTGTCGTTGTCCAGTTGGATACGTGATTACCTGTACATTCCCTTTGGCGGCAACCGTGGCAGCCAGTGGATGATCTACCGGAACCTGTTCCTGACCATGGCCATTGCCGGTTTGTGGCACGGGGGAGATAGCTGGAATTTCCTGCTCTGGGGCGCCGCCCACGGCGTGGCCCTGTGCGTGGCGCGCATCTGGAGTGGTGCAGGTTGGTTCAGCATGCCCAGAGCGCTTTCACACGTGCTGACGCTGCTATTTGTAGCGCTTGCCTGGACGTTGTTCCGCGCCCCTGATTTCGCCACGGCATTGACTATGTATGCGGGCCAGTTTGGGATGCATGCCTTTGCCTTGGGGGATGCCTTGGCCGCCACCGTGCGCCCGACTCATGGTATTGCGGCGGCGTTGGGTGTGTTCTGCGTGATCGCGCCGGTTTATCAGCAACGTTTGGAAGCGCGCTTCAGCCAAAACACCCTGTTCTGTTTGTTGGGTTCTCTGTGGCCGGTATTGGGCTTTTTGTTGTCGTTTGCCTTGATTGCCAGCCGTGAAACGGTGCCCTTCCTGTACTTCCAGTTTTAAGGCCTGATGTCATGACTGATACCCAATATTCAGTGGCCGAAGGGTTAACCGCGCGGCTGAGTCCCCTGGCGGGCATGGTGATGCTGGCGTTCCTGGTCGCAGGCTTGATCTCTGTGCTGTGGGCCATGTTTGTCAGTGACAAAGTGGCGTTGCAGCCCACGCAGCCACTCAGTTGGGAGCAGGTTTTCGATGGCGCGGTTACCCACCGCATTGCCGAAGAGTTGGCCCATGTGCCGTTTGCCAAGCGCGCCGCTGATCTCGAGCGCGCCGCCAGTTGGCTGGCGATTGGTGATACCGGTACCCGGGTGCGTCAAGGTTGTGCGAACTGGCTGTTTCTAACCGATGAGCTGAAAATTCACCCGCAGGCTGCTGCAGATGCTGAGGCGCGTGCGCAGAAAGTCGCTGCGTTGCATGAACAGCTCAGCAAGCGTGGCATTCGCTTGCTGGTAGTGCTGGTACCGGACAAGAGCCGCATTGCAGCGCAGCAGTTGTGTGCCATTGAGCGCTCGCCACTGTTGGCCAACCGTGCGCAGGATTGGCAGCGGGTGCTGCAGGCCAAGGGCGTTGAGGTGTTGGATCTGGCTCCGACCCTGCAACCACTCGGCAGCGAGGCCTTCCTGCGTACCGACACGCACTGGAGCGAAGCCGGCGCTGAGCGATCAGCTGCAGCGGTGGCCGAGCGGATAGCCGCACTGGGCGTTAGCCCAACTCCGGCCAAACAGTTTGTGGCCAGTGTTACCGCGCCGCAGCCGCGCCCCGGCGATCTGGTGCGTTTGGCTGGGCTCGACTGGTTACCCGAAGGTCTGCAACCGACGATGGAGCGCGTTGCCGTCACGCAGATCAAGGAAGTGCAGGGCGCTGCCGATGAATCTGCACTGGGTGAAGACGATCTGTTCGGCGACAGCCAGCTGCCGAATCTTGCCGTGATAGGCACCTCGTTTTCACGTAACTCCAACTTCATCCCTTTCCTTGAGCGCGCAGTGAGTGCGCGTGTGGGCAACTTTGCCAAGGATGGCGGCGAGTTCTCGGGTGCGGCTAAAGACTATTTCAGCAGCCCGGCGTTCAAGCAGACACCGCCTGAGGTGCTGATATGGGAAATTCCTGAGCGTGATTTGCAGTCACCCTACCGCGACGACATCGTGCTGGACGGCCAACCAGGTTGAAGGTTTGGGCTGTCAAATAAAAGGCCATGCTGTACAGCATGATCTTTTGCTTTTCTGGTGCATTAAGACGCTGTTAGATGATGCCGTGCTCATCATCATTGATCAGGCGGTGTAGGCCCCCGAGTGATTCCCTGGCTTGAGAGCGGGTCAGTAGCTTGGCCTGAACCGCTGCGGGCAGGTCCGTGATGCGGATAACGCCTTTGCTGATCAGCAAATGCACCAAATCGTCCACGACACGGATCATGTCCAGGTCACTTTGCTTCAGTTGCATAAGGTTCGATTCAAGGTTCTGGGTGGCAAACCACGCTTGAATCTCTTCTGAATCGGCCGTCAGGGCGTCGGTCATGCTCTCGAACGGCATCACTTCCACTCGTCGCAGATGGCCGTTGGCGTCCCGCTGAACATAGAACATCGGCATTATCCTTCCCTATGACCCGCCCTCGGCGAGTCCCGCTATTGAGCTTAGCTTGAACATCGCCCCCGACCAGTTATAGAACCAGGCTCCCTGCTGTATCCGATCATCCTCGGTTTAGTCGACAAACAGCTGCTGCACCACCGAGAAGTCCTGCTTGCCTTTACCTTGTTTGAGCAGCAGGCGATACAGCTGCAAGGCCAGTGCGCCCATCGGCGTGCTGCTGCCGCTGGCCTGGGCGGCCTCCTGGGCGAGACCCAGGTCTTTGGCCATCAGTTCGGCCATAAAACCGCCGCTGTAGCCTTTGGACGCTGGGGCGTTTTCCATTACGCCGGGCCAGGGGTTGTACTTCTCCAGTGTCCAGTTGCCGCCTGAACTCTGGCGCATGATCTCGGCCAGCACTGCGGGCTCCAGACCGTTGGCCACACCCATGGCCATGGCTTCGGCGGTGGCGATCATCTGCACCGCCAGCACCTGGTTGTTGCACACCTTGGCCACTTGGCCGGCGCCGTCGGGGCCGGCGTGGAAGATGTTCTTGCCCATGGCCTCGAAGATCGCCCGGGCTTTTTCCAGAGTGGTTGCCGCGCCGCCGATCATAAAGGTCAGGGTGCCGGCTGCCGCGCCGGCGGTCCCGCCGGATACTGGGGCATCGAGCAATTCGATACCGCGCGCGGCCGCCGCTTGATGCACCTTGCGCGCGGATTCTGGGGCGATGGTCGAGCATTCCAGCACCAGGCTGCCGGGCTTGAGCGCGGCCAGCAGGCCGTTATCACCCAGGTACAGGCCCTCAACATGCCGGCTGGCCGGCAGCATGCTGACCACCACATCGGCATCCTGCACCGCATCCAGCGCGCTGCTGGCCGCTTGCGCACCGTCCTTGGCCAGGTCCTCGACGGCTGCTTGCAGCAGGTCGAAGACCCTCAGGTTGAAGCCGGCCTTGAGCAGGTTGCGCGCCATGGGCAGGCCCATGTGGCCGAGGCCGATAAA
>DASRUM010000179.1:0-5157 GCA_035655415.1 Pseudomonas sp. | reverse complement strand
CTTGCAATTCAGGGGTACTGAGTCCTTCGGTGTTCATTACAAAGTCCTGGCGGGGCTATTGCCCCTGCTTCAGCAGTTCTGCCGCGCGCACGGCGAAATAAGTCAGGATGCCATCGGCACCCGCACGTTTGAAGGCAGTCAATGATTCAAGAATCACCGCCTCGCCCAACCAACCATTTTCAATAGCCGCCATATGCATGGCGTACTCACCGCTGACCTGGTAAACAAAGGTCGGCACCTTGAATTCCGCTTTGACCCGCCAGAGGATGTCCAGATAGGGCATCCCCGGCTTGACCATGACCATGTCTGCACCTTCGGCCAGATCGGCGGCCACTTCGTGCAGCGCTTCGTCGCCATTGGCCGGGTCCATCTGGTAGCTGGCCTTGTTGGCCTTGCCCAGATTCGCCGCCGAACCCACCGCATCGCGGAACGGGCCGTAGTAGGCGCTGGCGTACTTGGCCGAGTAGGCCATGATGCGCACATTGTTGTGATCGGCCAGCTCCAGCGCCTCGCGGATGGCCTGTACGCGGCCGTCCATCATGTCCGAGGGCGCGACCACCTGGGCACCGGCGGCGGCATGCGACAGCGCCTGCTTGACCAGCGCATCGACGGTGATGTCGTTCTGCACATAGCCGGACTCATCGAGGATGCCGTCCTGACCGTGGGTGGTAAACGGGTCCAGCGCCACATCGCTGATCACCCCCAGCTCGGGGAACTTGGCGCGCAGGGCACGAATGGCGCGCTGGGCAATGCCATCCGGGTTCCAGGCTTCTTCAGCCAGCAGGGATTTCTTCTCCAGTGGCGTCACCGGGAACAGCGCCAGCGCCGGGATACCCAGGGCCACCCAGTGCTCGGCTTCTTTGAGCAGCAGGTCGATAGACAGACGCTCGACGCCGGGCATCGAAGCAATCGCTTCGCGGCGGTTTTCACCATCGAGGACGAACACCGGCAGAATCAGGTCGTCGACACTCAGGCGGTTTTCCCGCACCAGACGCCGGGAAAAATCATCACGGCGGTTGCGGCGCAGGCGAGTGGCGGGAAACAGGCGATTGGCGGGGGTAAAGCTCACGGCAGGCTCCGAAGCCCGTAGCGACGGGCAAGTGTGACAGTTATAAGCGGACATTATGACCAAAGTATGACAACGCACGACAGCGCTGCGACCGCTTGCCGCAAGCCCAACAAGCATAGCGCCGCAACTATGGCGAAGATATGTTGCATGCGTATGCACCAAAGCCGTTTTCTCGGACCGGAAAGCACAACGGTGGAGCAGGCCTGGGCCTGTCCACCGTTGTTGGGTCCTGCTATGAATAACCTTTAGGCGGGTACGGCATCCTGCCCGCGCGGGGTCCAGAACAGCGCACCCAGGCTGAGCAGACTGTAACCCAGCAGCAGCGCCCAAATCAGCGGCTGGGCCGGCAACAGGCCCAACTGCAACCCCAGCCAGGCCAGCGGCAGGTTGAGCAGCAGGCGCAGCACTTCCAGGCGTTTGGCGTTGGGCCGGTTCTCCAGCCAGTTGCCGATGATGTACAGGCCCAGCGCCATCCAGGTCACGCCCAACAGCGTCTGCGCCAGGCTCAACTCGCCGCCCATACCCAGCAGCAAGGTGCCGCCTGCCACATAGAGGCTGAACTGCACGCCGGCGTAGAATTTCTGCGCCAGGCTCAGCGGCACATCGAATTTGACGAACTGGCTGAGGTCCGGCTTGCTCTGCGGGTACTTCGCCGCAACATCGGCCGGCCGCCAGCCAGTGCGCATAAACCAAATGCGCAGCTTGTCCCACCAGGACTCTGCGCGCACTGCGTCACGCCACAACGCGACATAGAACTGCGCATTGGCCCACAGCGGGTTCCAGCTGGCCAGCGGCGTGGTTACGCCAAACACCACCGGGGCCTCGTCCAGCTCCTCCTGAAAGGTGCCGAACAAGCGATCCCAAATAATGAACACTCCGCCGTAATTGCGATCCATATACACAACATTCTGCGCATGGTGCACGCGGTGGTTGGACGGCGTGATAAACGCCCACTCAAACCAGCCCAGTTTGGGAATGTGCCGGGTGTGCACCCAGAACTGATACAGCAGGTTCAGCGCCGCCACGGTCAGAAATACCAGCGGCGGCACACCGGCCACAGCCATCGGCAGGTAAAAGATCCAGCCGAAGATAAACCCGGTGCTGGTCTGTCGCAGCGCGGTGGAAAGGTTGTAGTCCTCACTCTGATGGTGCACCGAGTGCGCCGCCCAGAGCACATTGCGCTCGTGGCCCAGGCGGTGGTTCCAGTAGTAGCAGAAGTCGTAGAAGACGAAGGCGAACAGCCAGACCCACAGGCTGCTCGCCGACAGATCAAACAGCGCCAGCTTTTGCCAGGCCAGGGTGTAAGTAAGCAGACCGACGGCCTTGGTCAGCAGGCCCACGGTGGTCGACAGCACCCCGGCGCTGAGGCTGTTGACCGCATCGGAGAAGCGGTAGGTGTTGACCCCGCGCCAGCGGTCGAGCAGCAGTTCCAGGGCGATCAAGGCAAAGAAGAACGGTACGGCATAGAGGATGTAATTCATGGTTTCACCGGTTGCATAGAATCGCCATATCGCTGCACGAGGCTAACGGCTAGGATTGCTCAATAAATCCTAGCCCAGCGCCGCATCCACCACGCGGCGCGCCATGCCAACCCGGGTGGCATATGACGACAACAGTGCTCAAACGACGCTAGGTCACGACTCAATCCGTTACGGCTGGCAATTCAGGAGAACTTGATGAACAAGAAAGTCGCGGTGATTCTTTCCGGCTGTGGCGTCTATGACGGCGCGGAAATCCATGAAAGCGTGATCACCCTGCTGCGCCTCGATCAGCGTGGCGCGCAGGTGCAGTGCTTTGCCCCCAACGTACCGCAGCTGCACGTGGTCGATCACTACAGTGGCGACGAGATGGACGACACGCGCAACGTACTGGTGGAGTCGGCGCGCATTGCCCGCGGCAAGATCAAGGACGTCAAGGAGCTGCATGTCGGCGACTTCGATGCGCTGATCATGCCCGGCGGTTTTGGCGTAGCGAAAAACCTCTCCGACTTCGCCATCAGCGGCGCTAACTGCACGGTGCAGCCGGATGTGCTGAGCGCCACCCAGGCCTTCGTAGCAGCCGGTAAGCCGGTCGGGCTGATGTGTATCGCCCCGGCGCTAGCGGCGAAGATCTTCGGCCCAGGCGTGATCTGCACCATCGGCCAAGACCATGAAACCGCAGCCGCCGTGGTGCAGATGGGCGCAGAACACCATGAGTGCGAAGTCAGCGAGATTGTCGAAGACGTCGAACGCAAGCTGGTAACCACCCCGGCTTATATGCTCGCCCAGTCGATCAGTGAAGCCGCCGCAGGCATCAACAAGCTGGTCGACCGAGTGCTGGAGCTCAGCCACCCGGCCTGAGAATGCGGTCTGATCAGCCGCAGATCAGGCCCATAGCACGCCAATCACGCCAATGCGCGCGGTACTCCGGCCGCGCCACTGGTCACCGCGGCCTTAGTGCGGCAGGTTGATCATCCATCCGCCCAGGCACGACTCCCATGAGCAACCCACCTTTCGAGCTCACCGCCGAGCTGCAACAAGCGGTCAGCAGCTTCTTCCAGCGCATCCCGTTCAACCAGGTGCTCGGCATTGAGCTCGATGAGCTGAGCGCCCAGCGCGTGACCATGCACCTGCCGATGAAGCCCGAGCTGATCGGTAACTTCGTCCACGGCATTCTGCATGGCGGTGTGATTTCCTCGCTGCTGGATGTGGCTGGCGGCGCCATGGCGCTGATCGGTGCCTTCGACAAGCACCAGCATTTATCCAGCGCCGAACGCATGACGCGGCTGTCGAAGCTCGGCACCATCGACCTGCGCATCGACTACCTGCGCCCCGGCCGCGGCCAGCGCTTTACCGCCACTGCGGTGCTGCTGCGCACCGGCAACAAGGTGGCGGTAGTGCGCAGCGAACTGCACAGCGACGACGGTACCCTGGTGGCGGTCGGCACCGGTACCTACCTGTGCGGCTAATGGTTAAGCACGCTGCAAGCGGGTCAGGATACGATCCAGTGAATTGGCAAACGCCTGCTTGTCGCGCTCGCCATAAGGCGGTTGACCACCACCAACCTGGCCCTGCTCACGCAGCTCGGTAAATAGGTTACGCACCGCCAGCTTGTCGCCCATATTGCGCTCATCAAACTCGCGGCCGCGCGGATCAAGGGCCGCGACGCCCTTCTTCACCAGACGGTCGGCCAGCGGCACATCGCTGCAGATCACCAGCTCACCCGGCAGGGCATGCTCCACCAGGTAGTCATCGGCGGCATCCGGACCGCTGGGCACCACGATCAGCCGCACGCAGCTGTACGCCGGCTTGATTTGCGCCTGCCCCGCTACCAGCAACACCTCGAAGCGCCGCTTCAAAGCGAACTTCACCACCTGATCCTTGGCCGCCTTGGGGCAGGCATCGGCATCAATCCAAACTCGCATCACCCAGCATTCTCCAGAGGCAGCAAAGCCGGCATGTTAAGCCATGCCGGCAGCAGCTGCGCTTCATGCCTGAGACAGACGGCGACGCTCGCCCAACCAGCTACGCCCGTAAAGCAGAGTAATGGCGACCAGCGCCGCGGCCTGGGCCGCAAGACTGTAGGCATCATCGTGAATACCCAGCCAGTCGAACTCGAAGAATGCCACCGGCCGCGTACCGAGCACCCCGGCTTCCTGCAGGGCCGCTACGCCATGGCCGGCAAACACCACCGAGAGCACGCAGAGCAGCACGGCATTGACGCCGAAGAAGGTCGCCAGCGGCAGTTTGCGTGAACCACGCAGAATCACCCAGGCCAAGCCCAGCAGCAGAACCAGAGCCGCCGCCGCGCCGGCCAGGACCATGCCGTGGCCTTGCGGGCCGGCCTGCAGCCAGAGGGTTTCATAGAAGAGGATGACTTCGAACAACTCGCGGTACACGGAGAAGAACGCCAGCACGGCAAAACCGAAACGGCCACCACCGCCGACCAGGCTGCTTTTGATGTAATCCTGCCAGGCCGCCGCATGCCGGCGATCATGCATCCACACCCCGAGCCAGAGCACCATCACGCTGGCAAACAGCGCAGTCACGCCTTCGAGCAGTTCACGCTGCGCGCCGCTGACATCAATCAAATACGCCGCCAACGCCCAG
>DASRUM010000178.1:0-2338 GCA_035655415.1 Pseudomonas sp. | reverse complement strand
CAGCTTGTCGATCAGTTTGCTGGCCAGGGGGAATTTTTCCGCCAGCTCGGTCCACTTGAACTTACGCAGGTGCTTGATCAGGTTCAGGGTGTGCGCATCGACCGTATAGATGTGGAACAGGTCGTGCTGCATCTGCCCGACGATATGGCCGAATTCCGGCAGGTACAGGCCGAGGATGCCGTAACGGTTCATCCGCCGCAGGTTGCGGTGAATGCCCTGCGGGCTTTTGAACAGCTCGACGAACAGGCTGGTGTTGCGGATATCGCGACGGAAATCATCGTCGATCAGGTGGCGGTGTTCGCGCAGCAGGCGAATGCTGTTGGCGCACACGCCTTTGATATCCGGGTGTTGCGCCATCAGTACGAAAATTTCCATGATGGCGAACGGCGTGCGCTTGAACACGTTGGGGTGCGCGACTTCGATATAGCCATCACGCAGCAGGAAGCGGCTGTTGAGCGGTGTGGCCTGGCCGATTTCGCCAGCGTTGAGGATCTGCTCTTCGAAGTGCTGGACGATCAGGTCGCTGAGCTCGGCAATCGCCATCACCACGCGGTAGTACTTCTGCATAAAGCGCTCAATGGCGCGCTTGCTGTCGCTGTCTTCATAGCCGAGCAGGGCGGCAACCCGGCTCTGGTGGTCGAACAGCAGGCGATCTTCGGCGCGGCCGGCAAGCATGTGCAGGGCGTAGCGTACTTTCCAGAGGAATTCCTGGCTGGAGGCGAGCAGGGCGTATTCGCTTTCCAGCAAAAAGCCCTGGCCGACCATGGCGTGCAGGTTCAGCGTGCCGAAATGCCGGCGCGCCACCCAGAGGATGGTCTGAATGTCGCGCAGGCCACCGGGCGAGCCTTTGACGTTGGGCTCCAGGTTGTATTCGGTGTCGTTGTATTTGCCGTGACGGGCGCGCTGTTCTTTGTGCTTGGCCAGGAAGAACTGCTTGCTCGGCCACATCTGCTCGGTGCTGGTAACCAACTGCATACGCTGACGCAGGCGTTCGGGGCCGGCGATGGTGCTGCTTTCCATCAGGTTGGTGATCACCGTCAGGTCGGCGCGGGCTTCCTCGGCGCACTCATCCACACTGCGCACGCTTTGCCCGACTTCCAGGCCGATGTCCCACAGCAGGGTGAGGAAGCGTTCGATGGGCTCGCGGAAGGTTTCGTGGTCGGCGTTGTCGAGCAGGATCAGCAGGTCGATGTCGGAGAAGGGATGCAGCTCGCCGCGGCCATAGCCGCCAACAGCCAGCAGGGCGATATCGGCGTCTTCGCTCCAGGACAGGCGGTCCCAGGCTTCGCGTAGGATCTGGTCGACAAACCAGGCTCGGTCCTCGACCAGTCGGCGTACGTCGCGGCCACTGGTGAAGCGCCCGTCGAGTACTTCACGGGCGTGGCGGATGGCCTTCTTGAATGCCGCGATGGGGCTGGCCTTGAGGGCCAGTTCCGCCTGGAACTGGCCGCGGTCGAACAGCTCGGGATCTACCTGCGGCATTGCGGCCTTCCTTCTATCTATAAAGCAGACTCAGCGAGAGGCTCAGGCCGATGTGCGGGCGATGGTGTCGTCGTTGCGCAAGGTGAAGATCTCGTAGCCGTCTGCAGTCACCAGAATGGTGTGCTCCCACTGGGCGGAGAGCTTGCGGTCTTTGGTGATCGCGGTCCAGCCGTCACCTAGGGTGCGGGTTTCCGGGCGGCCCTGGTTGATCATCGGCTCGATGGTGAAGGTCATGCCTTCCTTCAGTTCCATGCCGGTGCCGGCGCGGCCGTAGTGCAGCACTTGCGGCTCTTCATGGAACACCGCGCCAATGCCGTGGCCGCAGTATTCGCGCACCACGGAGAAACCGTTCTTTTCGGCATGCTTCTGGATTACTTCACCGATGTCGCCCAGGCGCGTGCCTGGCTTGACCAGTTCAATCCCTTTATACATGCATTCCTGGGTGATCTTGGCCAGGCGCTCGGCCCACTCGGGTACTTTGCCGACCATAAACATCTTGCTGGTATCGCCGTGGTAGCCATCTTTGATCACGGTGATGTCGATGTTGATCACGTCGCCTTCTTTTAGCGGCTTGTCATTCGGGATGCCGTGGCAGACCACGTGGTTGACCGAAGTGCAGATCGACTTGGGGAAGCCTTTGTAATTGAGCGGAGCGGGGATGGCCTGTTGCACGTTGACAATATAGTCATGGCAAATACGGTCGAGCGCTTCGGTGGTGATGCCGGGCTTGACGTGCTCGCCAATCATTTCCAGAACTTCGGCAGCCAGGCGACCGGCTACGCGCATTTTCTCGATTTCGTCGGGCGTTTTGATGGTGACGGTCATGTGCGGCTCTCGAACGCGAACAGAAAGGGCG
>DASRUM010000177.1:0-14772 GCA_035655415.1 Pseudomonas sp. | reverse complement strand
CCAGGCCACAGTCATGGCCTTGGGCCGACTCAGGTCGCCGTAGATCACTGCCGGTTTTACGCAACGCGAACCGTAGCTCTGCACCCAACCGAAACGGGTAAAGGCATAGCCGTCGAGCTGCTCGGCGAAGTACTCGACCATATCGTTGCGCTCGGCCTCACCGTGCACCAGCACATCCAGACCGAGATTTTCCTGCACCTCGACGGCGTGGCGAATCTCGCTGTGCATGGCCTCGGTGTAGTCACCCAGCGACAGTTTGCCGGCCTTGAACGACTGGCGCGCCAGGCGGATCTCAGCGGTCTGCGGGAACGAACCGATGGTCGTTGTCGGGAACGACGGCAACTGCAGGCGTGAACGTTGCTGTTCGATGCGCGTGGCAAACGGCGACTGGCGCTGGCTGTCGGCGGCGCTAATGGCCGCCAGACGCGCCTGCACTACCGGCTTGTGGATTCGTGGCGATTGCGCGCGACTGGCCTGCACGGCGCGGCTTTCCGCCAGCGCGGTCTGCACCTGGACGTTGTGCGGGTCATTCAAGGCCGTCGTCAGCAGCGCGACTTCCTCGCACTTCTGCACGGCAAAAGCCAGCCAGCTTTTCAGCTCGCCATCCAGCTTGTTTTCACGGTTCAGGTCGACCGGGCTGTGCAGCAGCGAGCAGCTTGGCGCCACCCACAGGCGCTCGCCCAGGCGCTCCTGAGCCTGCTGCAGAATCTGCAGAACCGGCTGCAGATCAGTGCGCCAGACGTTGCGGCCGTTAACCACACCCAGGGACAACACCTTGTACGCCGGCAAACGGTCGAGGATGGTCGGAAACTGCTCGGGCGCACGCACCAGGTCGATATGCAGGCCATCCACCGGCAGGCTAGCGGCCAGACCGAGGTTGTCTTCCAGACCGCCGAAATAGGTGGCGATCAACTTCTTACCTGGCTCGCGCTGCAGCAGGTTGTAGGCACGCTCGAAGGCATTCTTCCAGGCTTGCGGCAAATCCAGCACCAGAATCGGCTCATCGATCTGCACCCATTCCACACCCTGGGAAGCCAGACGCTGGAGGATTTCGCCGTAGACCGGGAGCAGCCGCTCGAGCAAATCGAGCTTATCGAAATCGCTGCCCTTGGCTTTGCCCAACCACAGATAGGTCAGCGGGCCGATCAGCACCGGTTTGACCTTGTGGCCCAGAGCGCGTGCGTCTTCTACTTCATCGAACAGTTGTTCCCAGCTCAGCTGGAACTGCTGATCGGCGCTGAACTCGGGGACCAGGTAGTGGTAGTTGGTGTCGAACCACTTGGTCATCTCTTGGGCATGAGCACCGCAACAGGCGTTGTGACTGCTCTTGTTTCCAACGGCACCGCGCGCCATGCCGAACAGGGTGTCCAGGGTCGGCTTGCCGTCGGCCGGGCGGAAGCGCTCGGGGATTACGCCGAAGGTCAGCGAGTGGGTGAGCACCTGGTCGTACCAGGCAAAGTCGCCGACCGGCAGCAGGTCAAGTCCGGCGTCCTTCTGCAGCTGCCAGTGGGCGGCGCGCAGTTCAAGACCCACCGCCTGCAGCTCGGCCTCGTCCAGCTCGCCTTTCCAGTAAGCCTCCAGGGCTTTTTTCAGTTCACGGTCGCGACCGATACGCGGAAAACCAAGGGAATGGGACAGGGCCATGTCAGAACGCTCCAGCAGATCAATAAGATGCTGGCTATTCTCGGCACCCTGCCTAAGTGAGACAAACTCAATCTGTTCGCCTTGATCTATAGTTTTACTCATGTTCTGCTAACCCACATATTTGTAGGAGCGAGCTTGCTCGCGATGCTCTCGCCAACCTGATCGCGAGCAAGCTCGCTCCTACACACAGCACATCTGCAAGATACCCTGGAGCCCCGCCATGCTCGAATTGCGCCACCTGAAAACCCTGCATGCCCTGCGTGAAAGCGAAAGCCTGGTGGACGCCGCTGAGCGCCTGCATCTGACCCAATCGGCGCTGTCGCATCAGTTCAAGGAGTTGGAAGAGCGTTTGGGTATGCCGTTGTTTGTGCGCAAGACCAAACCGGTGCGTTTCACCAGCGCCGGTTTACGTTTGCTGCAATTGACCGACACGGTATTGCCGCTGTTGCGCGGTGCCGAACGCGACCTGGCACGCTTGGCCGGAGGCACCGCCGGCCGCCTGCATATGGCCATCGAATGCCACAGCTGCTTCCAGTGGCTGATGCCGACCATTGATCAGTTCCGCGATGCCTGGCCGGAGGTGGAACTGGATTTGGCCTCGGGCTTCTCCTTCGCCCCGCTGCCGGCTCTGGCGCGCGGTGATCTGGACCTGGTGGTAACCAGCGATCCGTTGGAGCTGGCCGGTATTACCTATGTGCCGCTATTTACCTATGAAGCCATGCTGGCGGTGGCCAACCAGCATCCGCTGGCGAACAAGCCGTGCATCAAGCCGCAGGACCTGGCCACGGAAACCCTGATCACCTACCCGGTGGAACGCGATCGCCTGGATATCTTCACGCGTTTCCTAGAGCCGGCAGATGTCGAACCAGCGCAGGTGCGCACCTCCGAGCTGACGGTGATGATGATGCAGCTAGTGGCCAGCGGCCGTGGGGTCTGCGGCCTGCCCAACTGGGCGCTGCACGAATACAGCTCGCGCGGCTACGTGACCGCCAAACGCCTGGGTGACAAGGGCCTGTTCGCCACCCTGTATGCCGGCATCCGCACTGATATGCTCGATGCACCGTTTATGCGCGATTTTCTGCTGACCGCCAAGGACACCTCCTTCGCCAATCTGGAAGGCGTCAGCGTGGCACGCGGCTAAGCTTGAACCCAACCACCTGAATATTGAGCACTGCATGCGCCGTTTGCTCACCGCTCTGCTGCTCTGCACAGGCCTCTACCAGCCCGCACATAGCCAGGAACAGATCCGCATCGCCATCGGTGAATGGCCGCCCTTTATTGGTGAGGCGCTGCCGCACTATGGCGTGGTGCCGCAGTTGCTCAACGAAGCCTTCGCCACCCAGGGAATGAGCGTGGAATACGGCTTCTTCCCCTGGAAGCGTGCCTACAAAGAGGTCAAGCAAGGCCGCTGGCAAGCCTCGGCTATCTGGGGCCGCACACCGGAGCGCGAGGCTGACTGCCTATTTTCCGCTGTGGTGTATAGCGATGAAGTGGTGCTGTTCTACCGCCGCGACACCCCCATCACCTGGGACGGCAGCCTGGCCGGGGCCGAGCAGCTCAATGGCCTGCGCATCGGTATTCCACTCGGCTCAGCGAAGATGCCGGTACTTGAAGAAGCCGAACAGCGCGGCTGGGTAGAGTACGAAGCCAGCGGTGATGAGCTGATCAACCTGCGCAAGCTGGCCGCCGGGCGCATCGATGCAGTGGACATCGTCAAAGGCTCGGGCAGCCATGTGCTCAGCCAGCTCAGTGCCAAGGAGCGGGCACGCCTGACCACCACGCAAACCTATGAAACCTGGGACTACCACCTGATCTTCTCCCGCCAGCTGCCCGAGAGCGAACGCCTGCAGCAACTGTTCGACCAGGGCCTGCGTGAACTCAAGAACAGCGGCCGTTACGCGCAGATCTGGCAGCAGTTCAACGCGCCCACCGCCCCCTGACAGCCCAGTCCAATCGAGCCGCGGCAAAGCCTGTTACAACTGCCGGCTTGCCCAGTCGTGACCAACAGTCATAGCATGACCACCGGTCACAACCTCTGATAAATGCCCATGCGCTACCAAGATCAACTCTTCGAACAACGCGAGAACGCCCTTCTCGACGCCGCCCGCCAGCTGTTTGCCGAACAGCCCTGGGACCGCGTGACCATTGCCGAAGTGGCGATTGCCGCCGGTATCGGCAAAGGCACGGTATACAAGCACTTCCCCAGCAAGGAAGCGCTTTATGCACGCCTGGTACTCGACCTCAGCCGCGAAAACCTGCTGGAGCTGCGCCAGCTGCATGCCGCCAGCCCCGCGCAGGACGCCATGCGCCGGGTGATCCACCGCGCCTTCGAGCAGATGCTGGCCAACCCGATCCAGGCGCAGCTGTGTTTGCACTGTGACCGCCCGGAGTTTCAGGAACGCCTGGAAACCCCGTACCGCCAGCAGTTCCTCGATATGGAGCGCGAATTCCAGCTGTTCTTCAGCGATATGCTCGGCGTCGCCCTGAACAATCAGGCACTGAGCCAGGCCGACTGTCAGAACCTGCTGTGGGGCGTCGAAGCCTGCGTCAACGGGGTGATGGCGCGTATCGCCTCCGGCGGCTTTGCCCATTGGGCCGAGCCGATTGCCCTGGATGACTATTTCGCCCGCGTCACCGAATTCATCATTGCCGGCCTGCGTACCCAGGCCGCCGAACTGCTTGCTCACCCTCATCGCCACGAGTAGCCACCATGTTCAGTCAGTTGTCCAAACGCCCCTGGTTGATCGCCGTCGCCATCAGTCTGCTGCTCGTGCTCTGGCTGTTCAGCGGCTCGTTGTTCAAGGCGCAGGAAACCGCCACGGCCGATGCGCCGGCAGAGAAACAGGGCCTGACCAAGGTTGAAGTGCAGTGGCTGGAAGCCAGCCCAATGCAGCGTCAGCATGTGGTGCAGGGGCAAATCGAAGCCTGGCGCCGAGTCGAACTACGCTCGCAGATCAGCGGCACGGTGACGCGCCTGGATCAGGACAAAGGCAACCCGGTCAAACAAGGTCAGCTGCTGCTCAGCCTGTCCACGGACAACCGCCCGGCCCAGGTGGCCAAGGGTGAGGCCGATGTACGCCAGCGCGCCGCCGATGCCAGCGCCGCCGAACGCCTACGTCAACGCAACCTGGTTTCCACCAACGAGCTGATCCGCCTGCAAAGCGAGCTGGCCAAGGCTCGCGCCGAACTCGATCTGGCGCGCATTCAGCTGGGCAACACGCAGATCAGCGCCCCCTTCGCCGGGGTGTATGACCAGCGCATGGTCGAACTGGGCGATTTCGTCCAGCCGGGGCAGAGCCTGCTGACCCTGGTGGACATCAGCCAGCTCAAGGTCAGCGCGCAGATCGCCCAGCAGGAAGTCACTCAACTGACCCTGGGCCAAGGCGTGCGCGTCGAGTTGCTCGATGGCCGCGAGCTGCAGGGCGAGCTGCACTTTATCGCCGCCGCCGCCGACCCCGGCTCACGCAGCTTCCGCATCGAGGTCAAGGTCGCCAACCCGCAGGCCCTGCGCCTGGCGGGTGCCAGTGCAACCCTGCATATCCAGACCGGCGAAGCCCTGGCCCATCGTTTGTCGCCTGCCCTCCTGAGCCTGGATAAAGCCGGCCGGCATGGCGTGAAGTGGGTCAATGAGCAGCAACAGGTGCAGTTCACCCCAGTGCAGCTGATCAGCGTCGACAACCAGGGCGCCTGGGTCAGCGGCCTGCCCAACAAAGTGGCCTTGATCACCCTCGGCCAGGGCTTTGTCGAACCAGGGCAGCAGGTCATCAGCCAGCTGGCCAAAGGAGGTAGCTGATATGCATGGCCTGATCGCTGCGGCGCTGGATCGCAGCCGCACCAGCCTGTTGTTGCTGCTGTTTCTTATGCTCGGCGGCCTGGCGGCGTATTTCGCCATCCCCAAGGAGTCCAACCCGGATGTCAGCATCCCGATCATCTATGTCTCGGTAACCCTCGAAGGCATCAGCCCGGAAGACGCCGAACGCCTGCTGGTAAGGCCGCTGGAGCAGGAGCTGCGCAGCCTCGAAGGGGTCAAGGAAATGCGTTCCATGGCCAGCGAAGGCCATGCCTCGGTCACCCTGGAGTTCGATGCCGGCTTCAACGCCAAGCTGGCCCTCGCCGATGTGCGTGAGAAGGTCGATACCGCCCGCAGCAAGCTGCCGGAAGAAGCCGAGGAACCCACGGTCAATGAAGTCAACGTAGCGCTGTTTCCGGTGCTGTCGATTGGCCTGTCCGGGCCGATTGCCGAAACCGAACTGGTGTATATCGCTCGCCGCCTGAAAGAGAACGTCGAAGGCATCGCCGAGGTGCTCTCGGTGGAAATCGGCGGCGACCGCGAAGACCTCTTGGAAATCGTCGTCGACCCGCAGGTGCTCGACAGCTACGGCATCGATTACAACGAACTGTTCAACCTGGTCAGCCGCAACAACCGCCTGGTCGCCGCCGGCAGCCTGGACACCGGCGCCGGGCGCATGAGCATGAAAGTGCCCGGGGTGATCGAAGACCTCGAAGACGTGCTGAGCATGCCGATCAAGGTGGTCGGCAACAGCGTGGTGACCTTCGGCGACGTCGCCACCATCCACCGCACCTTCAAAGACCCCACCGGCTACGCGCGGATCAATGGTCAGCCGGCGGTGGTGCTGGAGGTGTCCAAGCGCAGCGGTGCGAACATCATCGACACCATCGAGCAGGTCAAAGCGCTGATGGTCAAGGCCCAGCCATTGCTGCCCGAAGGCCTCAAGGTCAGCTACATCATGGACCAGTCGCAGCAGGTGCAGAGCATGCTCAGCGACCTGCTCAACAACGTGATGACCGCCATCGTGCTGGTGCTGATTCTGGTAGTGGCGAGCATGGGCATGCGCTCGGCGCTATTAGTTGGACTGACCATTCCAGGGGCCTTTCTCACCGGCATTCTGCTGATCTGGATGCTCGGCTTTACCCTGAATATCGTCGTGCTGTTCAGCCTGATTCTGGTTGCCGGCATGCTGGTGGACGGCGCCATCGTGGTGTCTGAGCTGGCCGACCGCTACCTGCACCAGGGGCAGACGCCGCGCCAAGCTTGGGCCAACGCCGCCACGCGAATGGCCTGGCCGGTGATCGCCTCCACCGCCACTACCCTGGTGGTGTTTCTGCCGCTGCTGTTCTGGCCCGGCGTGGTTGGCCAGTTCATGAAATACCTGCCGGCCACGGTGATCGTCTGCCTGCTCGCTTCCCTGGCCATGGCCCTGGTGTTTCTGCCGGTGCTCGGTGCAGTCACCGGTGGCCAACCGTTGCCGCAAGCCACCCAACCAGGCCGTGGCGCCGTCGGTTATCGCCGCTTGCTCGGCACTTTGCTGAAGCGCCCCGGCCTGACTCTGTTGGGCATACTCGCGGTGATTGCACTGATCTACACCGCCTATGGCCGCTTCAACCATGGCGTGGAGTTCTTCCCCGAAGTCGAACCGGAAAACGCGCAAATCTGGCTGCGCGCCCGCGGCGATTTGTCGGTGCAGGAAAAAGACGCCCTGCTGCAACAGGTGGAAAAACGTCTGCTCGGCATGAGTGAGGTCAAGGCGCTGTATGCCCGCTCCCTGGCGCAGCCGGACGGTCAGCTAGGCGCGGATGTGATCGGCACCCTGCAGTTCCAGTTTGTCGAATGGCACGAACGGCGTTCGGCCGGTGAGATTCTTACGGACATGAGCACGCGCACTGCGGATATCCCCGGCATCGTCCTGGAGTTCCGCAAGCAGGAGGAAGGCCCGAGCAGCGGCAAACCGGTCAAATTGCAGGTCAGCTCGCTGGACCCGGCCAAAGCCGACCAGTGGGTCGAACAGGTGCGCGCCAATATGCAGCGCCTGGGCGGTTTCAAGGACATCGAGGATGACCGCGCCCTGCCCGGTATTGAATGGCGGGTCAAAGTCGACCGCGAGTCGGCCGCGCGTTTCGGCGCCGACGTGCTGAGCGTGGGCAACGCAGTGCAGATGGTTACCAATGGCCTGAAACTGGCCACCTATCGCCCGGAAGACGCCACCGATGAAGTGGATATCCGCGTGCGCCTGCCAGCCAACTGGCGCTCTCTAGACCAACTCGGCCGGCTGACCCTGAATACCCCGGCCGGGCAGATTCCACTGAGCAACTTCGTCTCGCTGCAACAGGCGCCCAAGGTCGGCACTCTGCGCCGGGTCGACGGCAACCGTACCATCACCCTGCAAGCTGACATGGCCGAAGGCGCACGCCTGGACGAACGCCTGCAAGCCCTGCGAGAAGCCATGGGCGAGGTGCCTAGCGATGTACAGGTGAAATTCGCCGGTGAGGATGCCGACCAGCGCGAAGCTGCGGCCTTCCTCGGCACTGCCTTTGCGGTGGCGATCTTCCTGATGTTTATCATTCTGGTGACGCAGTTCAACAGCATCTATCAGTCGCTGCTGGTGCTCTCGGCCATCGTGCTGTCCACCGCAGGAGTGCTGATGGGCCTGCTGGTCAACGGCCAATCGTTTGGCATCGTGATGGTCGGCATGGGCCTGATTGCCCTGGCGGGTATCGTGGTGAACAACAACATCATCCTCATCGACACCTACAACCAGCTGCGCCGCCAGGGCCTGGAGCCGCGTGAAGCGGCGCTGGAAACCGGTAGCCTGCGCTTGCGCCCGGTGCTGCTGACTGCCGTGACCACGGTGCTCGGGCTGGTGCCAATGGTGATCGGGGTCAACGTCGACCTGCTCACCCCAAGCCTGGGCTTTGGCGCGCCGTCAACCCAATGGTGGACCCAGCTGTCCAGCGCGATTGCCGGCGGCCTGAGCTTCGCCACCGTGCTGACCCTGCTGCTGACCCCCTGCCTGCTGGTACTCGGCTCGCGCTTCGAGCGTCGCCCGCCACCGCTGGAGACCTTCGACGACGACCTGCTCGACTTGCCGGAACATCTGCTGGCCAGTGCCACTGGCAAGACCGAACTGCAACGTACACCGTAAACCGCACGCCCAGGCGTTCAATGGCCTGGGGGCTCCCGCCCCCAGAAAGCCTGGGATGCGGCTTACGACTGGGTAGTCAGGCCGCCAGCCCGTACACTCGGTGCCTCATTGCCGAGGGCCGACCATGCGCACGCTTTATCAGTTTCCAATTTCCCACTATTGCGAAAAAACCCGCTGGCACCTAGATCACAAGGGCCTCGACTTTCAGGTCGACAACCTCTTCCCCGGCCTGCATCGACTGAAGAGCAAGCGCCTGGCGGACATTGTCACCCTGCCGATCCTCAAGGATGGCGAGCAGGTGATCGGCGACTCCACGCAAATCGCCCTCTATCTGGAACAGCGCTATCCAGAGCACCCACTGCTGCCGACCGATGCCGCGCAACGCGCCGAGGTACTGGAGCTGGAAGAACAGTTCGACCGCCTGGGCGTGCACGTACGCCGTTGGCTGTATGGCCAGATCAAGCAGTGGGACTCGGTGATGCACGCCATGCTCAAGGTCTACCGCCCGCTGCTGGGCCTGCGCGACCTGATGAAGCCGGTGCTGATCAACGGTGTGCAGCGCCTGTATGGCGTAACCCCACCGCGAGTGGCGAAATCCCAGGCCGAATTGCTTGAAGGCCTGGCGCTGATCGAATCGCGCATCCACGGCGATCCATCACGCTATCTGGTGGGTGAACAACTGACTCTGGCCGATATCAGCGCCGCCGCGCTGTTCGCCCCGCTGTTCACGCCAGCCGGCACGCCGTGGGAAAACATCGCCGGGCATGATGCAAAAACCCAGGCCTTTCTCGATGAACTGCACGCCCACCCGGCCGGCCAGTGGGTGATGCGCCGCTATGCCGAAGACCGTAAGCGCCGCAACTGATTGACCCGATTAAAGGATGAGCACATGAACATCAGCGATATTCCCTTTGGTATCACCGACTGGAGCCAGGTCGAGCGTAGCGAACATGCTGGCGAAACCGGCATGGCTTATTGGCGGACCCAGGTTTTCGGCAGCATCCGCGTGCGCATGGTCGAGTACAGCGCCGGCTACCTGGCCGATCACTGGTGCCAGAAGGGCCATATTCTGCTGTGCCTGGAAGGTGAGCTGCACACCGAGCTGGAAGATGGCCGGCGTTTTGTGATGACGGCGGGCATGAGTTATCAGGTCGCCGATCAGGCCGAGGCGCACCGTTCATCTACCGCCAGCGGGGCGCGGCTGTTTATCGTCGACTGATGGCTTTATCAGGCCTGATCAGTTGCGCTCGGAGCTCAGCAGCATCAACAGCGACACCGGCTGCTCGCTCTCAGGGTGCAACGGTTCCTGTAACCACTGCAGGCGCCAACCGGTTTCGCTGAACAGCCCCAGCCAGGATTCCAGCGTGCGGAAAAACCAGGGCATCGGCAGGGCAAAGCCCTCACCAAAGCCGGCAAAGGTTTCCACCCGCCAGCCGTCGCGATAACCCGCGTCATTGCAGGCGCGCCAGGGGTGAAGGGTCTGGATCAGCAGCCGGCCGTCTTCTGCAAGCAAGCCATGCAGGGCATTCAGGGTTGGCGCCAGCGGCTCTTCCAGCAGGGCAAAGTTGCACACCAGCACATCGAAACGCCCCAGCAGCTCAGCCTGGCTTTCCAGCTCGGCATAACCGCATACGCGGTACTGCGAAGTGCCTGCCGCCGCCTGCTGCGCCACAGCAATCAGCGGCGCAGAGGCATCCACGCCGACCGCCTCAATCCCATGCTCGACCAGGCCACGGCACAACCAGCCCTCGCCACAGCCCAGATCAAGCACCCGCTTGGGCGCCAGGGCGAGGATCGCCTGAACGATAGCGGCATCCGTCACCAGTCGGCGGCTTTCGATGCGTTGCTCGCGCACGGCCGCTGTCCAGGCATCGGCATTAGCCTGCCAACTGAGGTTGAGTTGCTCCCGATGGTCGCGTTGCATGGCTCACTCGTCGCCTGTTCTGTCACGGCACAATTCTAGCAATCTGCAGAACACGCAGAGCCAGGGGCAATCCTGCGCCTGTTGCAGCCATTCTGTGTTGCCGCTGATCACTTAATGACCGCAACTGCGCATAAAACCAGCGAAAAATCCTCTGTCTGCCAAGCACATCCCGGCCTGCCCACTACACCAGCGGCTAAACTGCAAACAGTGGCCAGCTGAGAGGAACTCAGTGTTCAAGCCCGCTGATGTTATTCAGCAACCTGTCAAACCTATGGATGAGTACATCAGGCTAAATGAATATGGGCGCACCATGGAAACTCGACATCACCACCCTGCCGGCCGGCGACCAACCCCGCCCCAGCAAGCGCACCAGTAAGCTGAAGGTCACCTTCTGGTTGCTTGTTCTACTGCTGTGCATCGCCGCCGGATTTTTGCTTGTCGAGGAAGTGCGCACCTCGCGCTTTCAGGCCCAGGAACTTAGTCGTTACGCGCAAACCCTCGGCTATCGGGTCAAGCCGGGCCCTAGCCCGTCGATCATCTACCCCAAGGAAGGCCCTTTCGATAAGCGCCAGGGCTACACCTACCTGCCCTTGATGCTGGAGCGGCTCGACCAACGTGGTTTTACCGTACAGCAACAGGCGCAGTTCTCCCCCGCCCTGCTCGACTATGCCCAGCGCGGCCTGTTTGTACCCTACCCGGAGAAGATCCAGAGCGGCCTGCGCATCAATGACTGCAGCGGTACGCCCTTCTATGAATTCCGCTACCCGCAGCAGCGCTACCCAAGCTTCAACGCCATCCCGCCGCTGGTAGCCGACAGCCTGCTGTTTATCGAAAACCGCAAGCTGCTCGACCCCGAGCAGCCACTGGCCAACCCAGCAGTGGATTGGCCACGATTCGTCATGGCGGCCATCTCCCAGGTCGGCAAACTGCTGGATATGCAGGACCAATCGGCCGGCGGTAGCACCCTGGCCACCCAGTTGGAGAAATACCGTCACTCCCCGGATGGCCTTACCTTGTCGGCCACGGAGAAACTGCGGCAGATGCTTTCCGCCAGCGTGCGCGCCTACCAGAGCGGCCCGCAGACACTGGCCGCACGGGAAAATATCGTCCGTGACTACCTCAATAGCGTGCCGCTCTCCGCCGCCCCCGGGCATGGCGAAGTGCATGGCCTGGCCGATGGCCTGCGCATCTGGTTTGGCGCGGACTTCGCCCAGGTCAATCTGCTGCTCGACCCCGCACGTTCACCGGATGCCAGCCTGGCCGAGCGCGGCCTGGCCCTACGCCAGGTGCTGGCTCTGATGATTGCCCAGCGCCGCCCCTCCTATTACCTGGCCCAGGGCCGCAATGACCTGGCCGATATAACCGATAGCCATATCCGCCTGCTGGCCGGCGGCGGCCTGATTGACTCGGCGCTGCGCGATGCGGCCCTGCGTCAGCAACTCACCTACCGCGACTGGGCCCAGGAGCCTAATCTGCAACCGGTAGACAGCAACAAGGGCATCAGCGTCTCACGGGCGCGGCTGTCAGCCATGCTCAATATGCCGCTGTATGACCTGGACCGTCTCGACCTGAGCGCCACCAGCACGCTGAACAACGAGCTGCAGCAAGCCGCAAGCCAGTACCTGCAGCAATTGGCCGACCCGGAATTTGCCGGGCAGATCGGCTTGTTTGGCGAGCGCCTTCTGTCCCCGGAAAAGACCGCCGACGTGCGCTACAGCTTCACCCTGTTCGAACGCACCAGTAACGGCAGCGTGGTGCGCGTGCAGACCGACAGCACCGACCAGCCGTTCGATATCAACGAAGGCAGCAAACTGGAACTGGGCTCCACGGCCAAGCTCAGAGTGCTGGCCACCTATCTGGAAATCATCGCCGAACTGCACCAGCGCCATGCGGGCCAAAGCGCCAGTGAATTGCGCGCCGTCAACGCCCAGGACAACCTCACCCGCTGGGCCATCGGCTACCTGCAAAGCACCCCCGACGCCAGCCTGACGGCCATGCTGGATGCCGCATTGGAACGCAAATACTCCGCCAGCCCGGCAGAGCGCTTCTTCACCGGCGGTGGCATTCACACCTTCAACAACTTCCGCCGCGAAGATAACCAGCGCATCGCCAGCATGCGCGAAGCCCTGCGCGAGTCGCTCAACCTGCCGTTTATCCGCTTGATGCGCGACCTGGTGCGCTACAGCACCTACCAGGGCCAGAACAACAGCGCAGAATTGCTCAAGGACGACAAAGACCCGCGTCGCCAGGCCTACCTGCAAGACTTCGCCGACCGCGAAGGCACCACCTTCCTGCTGCGCTTCTGGCGCAAATACCAGGGCCAGCCCGAGCAACAGCGCCTGGACACCTTTCTCAACGGCCTGCGCCACACCTCGGTGCGGCTCGCCGCCGTGCACCGTTACCTGATGCCGCATGCAGACGAAGCCAGCTTCGCCGCCTTCCTGCGCAAATACCTGCCCCAGGAAAAACTCAGCGATAAGCGCATCGCCGAGCTGTATAAAAACTACGGTCCAGGTGCCTACAGCCTGCCGGACCAGGGCTATATCGCCCGCGTCCACCCGCTTGAACTGTGGCTTTTGGGCTACCTGATCGAACAGCCACAAGCCACCTTCAGCAATGCCGTGGCCGCCAGCCAGGACGAGCGTCAGGAAGTCTACGGTTGGCTGTTCCGCAGCCGCCACAAGAGCGCCCGCGACAGCCGTATCCGTATCATGCTGGAGGTGGAAGCTTTCCTCGATATTCACCGGCGCTGGCAAAATCTCGGCTATCCCTTTGCCCATCTGGTGCCGTCGCTGGCCACCGCCATCGGCAGCTCCGGCGATCGCCCGGCGGCGCTGGCCGAGCTGGTTGGGATTATCCAGAACGACGGTATTCGGCAACCCACCGCACGCATCGACAGTCTGCATTTTGCCGCTGATACGCCCTACGACACCCTGGTGGTACGCGAGCATACTGAGGGCAAGCGGGTGATGGCCTCGGAAGTCGCGGCGGCGCTACGCAGCGCCCTCGCCGATGTGGTTGAAGCCGGCACAGCGCGGCGCTTGCTGGGCAGCTTTACCCAGGCCGACGGCCAACCGCTCAAGGTCGGCGGCAAAACCGGCACCGGCGATAACCGCATCGAAACCGTCGGTGCCGGTGGCCGGGTACTCAGCTCGCGGGCGATGAACCGCACCGCAACCTTTGTCTTCTACCTCGGCCCACGCCACTACGGCACCCTTACCGCCTTCGTCCCTGGCCGCGCTGCCGAGAGTTTCCGCTTCACCTCAGCGCTGCCGGTGCAGGTCCTCAAAGGCATGGCGCCGATTCTGCTGCCCTACCTTGAGCCGGATACCCACAGCCAATGTCTGCCGCCTACGCCTGCGGTTCAGGCCAGAACCTTGTAGGGTCGAAAAAACTGCCCACAATAAAAACGGGAGGCCAATGGCCTCCCGCTTTTTTGAGCCTTGCGATTATTACTTCGCCTTATAGATGATTCCTGGGCTGCACTGCACCATCTGGTAGTGGTTAGGCAGGCCATTGAGCGCTTCAGAAGCCCCCAGGAACAGATAACCGCCAGGTTTCAACATGGCATGAATGCGCGTGAGGATGTCCTTCTTCACCTCGGCCGAGAAGTAGATCAACACGTTACGGCAGAACACCACATCAAACTTGCCCAGGCTGGCGTAACTGTCCAGCAGGTTCAGCGGACGGAACTCGATGCGGCTGCGAATCGCCGGTTTGACCACCCAACGACCCGGCCCCTTGGGGTCGAAATAGCGCTGCAGACGCTCCTGGGAAAGCCCGCGCCCCATCGCCAGGCTGTCGTACTCACCGGATTTGCAGTTGATCAACATGGTCGGTGAAAGGTCGGTGGCTACAATCTGCAAGCCGCCCTTGAGCTGACCGATATTGGTCTTCTCGAACTCATCGATAGTCATCGACAACGAATAAGGTTCCTGACCGGAGGAGCAAGCCGCCGACCAGATGCGCAGACGCTGACCCGGGCTGGCCTTGATCATCTCCGGCAGCACGCGGTTCTTCAGCACCTCGAACGGATAAGTATCGCGAAACCACAGAGTTTCGTTGGTGGTCATGGCATCAACCACCTGCTCACGCAGACCGCTGCGTGGCTGACTCTGCATACGCTGCACCAGCTCACCCAGGGTCTTGATGCTGTTCTGCTCCATCAACTTGTTGAGCCGACTGGAAACCAGATACTGCTTGTTGGTGCCAAGCAGGATGCCGCAGGCTTTTTCCAGGAAAGTCCGGAACTGCTCGAAATCC